>DASTBX010000132.1:0-12282 GCA_035711645.1 Gaiellaceae bacterium | reverse complement strand
GTGCTCCAGCACCAGCAGGGCCGCCAGGTTCTGGATTAGCCCTCGCTACGATTGTCTGCGCGCCGGAGTAGCTCAGCTGGTAGAGCAACCGCCTTGTAAGCGGTAGGTCGTGGGTTCGAGTCCCTCCTCCGGCTCTCGCTGCCTAGGAGGCGCTCAGACCGTCCCGCCGGTGTCGCCGTCCCGCTGTGCCTCGCGGATGCGGGCGATGCCGGTCTCGTAGGCCGACGCCAGCCTCAGCTCGATCCGCAGAAGCTTGGCGCGCGCGTCGCGCACGCGCTCGAGGGCGGCGTCCAGCTCGTCGAGGGCCTCGTCGAGGATCTCGAACCGCTGGCCCGCCGAGAGCGCGGGCTCGTACTTCGTCGCCAGAGCGCGCAGGCGGTCCTGCACGTCGGCGAGTAGCTCGGGAAGCGGCTGCTCCCCCGAGAGGTCTTCGCCGAAGAGCGCGGCGCGGCGATCCGCGCTCATCGGCTCACGCGGCCACCCGCTCGGCCGCCTGAGCCCGGGCGCTGACAGCTTCGGTCAGGTCGTCGACCGCACGGCCGAGTTGCTCGCGGGCCTCGGCCGCGACGAGGCGCCCCTCCGCGTCGAACGCGGCCGCTGCGTTGCGGCAGGCGACCTCGCAGTCCACGACCCGCGCCCCGATCGCCGCCAGGACCTTGCGGAGCTCGGCCTGCGACCAGACGGCGCCGAAGGCGCCGGTCGAGGCCCCGACGACCGCCACGGGCTTGTTTCGCAGCGGGTTCCTGGCGAGCGGGCGCGAGACCCAGTCGAGCGCATTTTTGAGCTGGCCCGGGATCGAAGAATTGTACTCGGGCGTTGCGAAGAGGACGCCGTCGGCGCCGGCGATCGCGGAGCGGAGCTCGGCGACGGCCGCCGGCGCCGTGGGCGTGTCGTCGTCGGCGTCGTAGGGCGGCACCGCCTTCAGGCCCTTCCAGATCACGAGCTCCACCTCGTCGCCGAGGAGCTCGGCGGCCGCGAGCAGGAGCTTCGTGTTGTAGGAGTCCCGGCGCAGGCTGCCGGAGATGCCGAGGATCCTCATCGACCCTACGCCGCCTTCGCGAGCTGCAGCTCGCCGACGATCCGGACCTCGTCGGCGAGGGCCGGCTCGCCGTTCGGGAGCGGGTTGTTCCAGCTGACGCCGAAGTCCGTGCGGTCGACGGTCGCGGAGACCGCGAGCCCGATGCGCTCGTTGCCGTACGGGTCGGTCAGCGGCGGGGCGATCGTCCCGGTCAGCGTGGCCGGCTTCGTGACGCCCTTGATCGTGATCTCGCCCTCAACGGTGACCGTCTGCCCGTCGAGGCGCAGGTCCTCTGCCGAGAAGCGAAGCTCCGGATGACTCTCCGCGTCGAAGAAGTCCGGGCTCTGCAGGTGGGCGGCGAGGTTCTCGTCCTTCACGTCGACGCTCGCGACCTTCGCGGCTCCCTCGAGGCGTGCGCCCTCCTCGGCGACGTCGAGCGTGGCGTCGACCTCGCGGAACTCGCCCTTGAAGATCCCGGCGAGATAGGCGACCTCGAAGCCCACCGTGGAGTGGACGGGGTCCAGCTTCCACGTTCCGACCGGTGCGAGCGTCGTGGTCTCGATGGTGCTCATGCTTTCCCTCCTGTTGATTCGTGTACAATTGAGGACGCAACCAACTGTAGCAGGAGTAATTTGCGACCGCAAGCTTTAGTCCCATACACCGCGATCCGGCCCGCCGTGCGGGCCTGGACGGCGCTGTTGCGCGCCAACGCGAGCGCGGCCCGGGTGCTGAGCGCGGGCCTCGAGGCCGAGCACGGACTGACGCTCAACGACTACGAGGCGCTCCAGGCGCTCGCGGACGCGGAAGGACGCCGCCTCAAGCGGGTCGACCTCGCCCGCAGGCTCGTGCTGACGCCGTCCGGCGTCACCCGCCTGCTCGAGGGTTTGGAGTCGGTCGGGCTCGTCGAGCGGGCCGCATGCGAGAGCGACCTGCGGGTCACGTACGCGCAGCTCACCGACGCCGGGGCGGACCGGCTCGAAGCCGCGTCGTGCGGGCACGAAGGCTCGATCCGCGCTCTCTTCGAAGGGCGCCTCTCCGACGGCGAGCTGGTCGCCTTGGCCGAGGCGCTGGAGCGGCTCTCCGGTCTCGGCGACCCCACAGAGGACGAGGGGAACGGGTTCGGTTAGCCGCACCGCGAGTGGCGGGCAGGCCGCCTGGCCGCGACTACGACCGTTCCGCGAAGCTTGGGGCATGCTGGACTCGAGCTCCACGCCGCTCGCCTCGGTTCTCGAGGCGATCGCCGCCCTCGGCGGGGAAAGCCCGGACGCCGGCACGCCCGCGGTCGCGGAGAGCACCGTCGTGGCCGGTCTCATGCCGCCGCTGCACGTGCACGAGGCCGACGAAGCCGTTCGGGTCCTCGAAGGCGCCATGGTGCTCTACGCCGGCGAGGAGACGGTGCAGCTGACGGCGGGAGAGTCGTTCGTCGTGCCGGGCGGCGTTCCGCATACGCTGCGCGCCCTCAGCGGACGAGTCCGCTTCCTGACCATGTCCCTCGTGCGCTCGGCGGGGGCCTACGAGGACTTCGTCCGGGCGCTCGGAGCGCCCGTGTCGGCCGGCGGAGTCGCCCCGACGGCCGAGGACGAGGCGACGATGCGCGCCTTCGCGGCGCCGAGCGGGATCGAGGTCCTCGGTCCGCCCGGGACGCTGCCGGTCGCAGCCGAGACCGCCGCGTAGCCCCGCTCCGCCGTGTCGGAATGCGCCCCAGAGGGGAGGCGTTTAACCCTTCTGCCATGAGAACGATGAAAGACATCCGGGACGAGCTCGACCGCGCCACCGAGCGCCGCGCCGAGCTCTGGCACGAGCTCGGGGACGGAGTCGACCCGGCCAAGTCGGCCGAGGCGGCGGAGCTCTCCGAGCGCATCGACGACCTGTGGGCCGAGGCGCGCGCGCTACGTGCGTACGACCACTTCGGGCCCTCCGACGCGATCCGCGCCCGCGCGCGGGCCGAGGAGCGGCTCGAGCGTGACGCCCGCAGGCTCGACAGGGCGGCCTAGCGCCGCGAGACAGCAACAGCCGGGGCGCGCCGATGGCGCGCTCCGGCTCTCAGGCCGCCGCTTCGCTTCGCAGCGGCGCCACCCGGGAGGCGGCGAGCGGCATGAGGAACCCGCACCGCTTGCAGATGACGACCAGGGCAGGGATCGAGTCCCGGGCCCCGTTCGCCGACTGGATCGTGACGTGGTGCTGTCCGATGCCGAACTGGTCGACCGCCTTGCAGAGCGGGCAGGACACGGCGTAGCGCGCCAGGTGGGCCTCGACGGCGGCGGCGTCGACGCCGGGGACCGCAGATTTCGCCATGCTTCGACGGTAGCGCGGCGCCATCCGGCCGGCATTCCCCCTTCCGAGCCATCTTGCCAACGGTCAGCATGCGGATCCTTCTCGTCTCGCAGATGTTCCCGGGGCCCGACGCGCCCGACCTCGGCGTCTTCGTAGCCGACGGGGCGCGGGAGCTCGAGGCGCGCGGTCACGAGCTTCGCTACGCGGTCGTCGACCGCCGCGGGGGCTCGCGGGTCAAGTACGCCCGGCTCGCGGCGGATGCCGTCCGCGAGGCGCGGCGCTTCCGGCCCGACGTCGTCTACGGGCATTTCCTCTTCCCGGCCGGCGCCGCGGCCGCCGCGGCCGCGCGCATCTCCGGCGCGGGGGTCGTCGTCACGGCGCACGGGCAGGACGTCCGCAACGTCGGCGCCATCCCCGGCTTCGCGGCGGCAACGCGGCTCGCCCTCCGCTCGGCCCGCGTGATCGCCGTGTCTGACTTCCTCCGCCGCGAGCTGCTCGCCCGCCTGCCCCACCTCGCCGGCCGGATCGAGGTGATCGACTCCGGCGTCGACCTGGAGCGCTTCCGGCCGCGCGACGCCGCGGAGCTGCGCCTTCGCCTGGGCTGGGGGGGCGAGCCGCCCTTCTACCTCTGCGTCGGCACGCTGGAGGAGCGCAAGAACCCGGTCCGCCTCGCAGAGGCCTTCTCCCGCCTGGGGCGAGGCTCGCTCGCCTTCGTCGGCGACGGCCCTCTCCGCGGGGAGGTCGAGGCCAGGAGGGGAGTCCGGGTGGTCGGCCGGGTGGCGCACGAGCGGGTGGCCGACTGGATCGGCGCCTGCGACGTCCTCTGCCAGCCGAGCCTCGTGGAGCCGTTCGGCCAGGCGCTGCTCGAGGCGCTGGCCTCCGAGCGGTCGGTCGTTGCGACGCGGGTCGGCGGCCCGCCGGAGTTCGTCCCCCCGGAGGCAGGCGTTCTCGTCGATCCGGCGAGCGTCGACTCCATCGAGGAGGGCCTCCGGGCGGCGGCCGAGCTGCCGAGCCCCAACGCCGCGGCGCGACTCGCCGCCTCGGCGCACGACGTGCGCGTCCAGGCGGAGCGCGTCGAGCGGGTGCTCCGGGCGGCCGCGGCACAATAGGCCCGATGCACCTCCACGGCGAAGCCCGCGTCCACGGCGCCGCCGACCGCCGCCTGCTCGGGCTCGGGCTGGCGCTCCTCCTCGCCTTCATGGCCGCCGAGGTCGTCTTCGGCATCCTGGCGAGCTCGCTCGCTCTCCTCGCCGACGCGGGCCACATGCTCACCGACGCAGCTGCCCTCGCCCTTGCGCTCGTCGCCGCCTCGCTCGCCGCCCGTCCCGCTGGAGGGCGGTGGACGTTCGGCTTCGGGCGGGTCGAGATCCTGGCGGCCCAGGCCAACGGGCTGACGCTGGCGCTCTTCGGCATCTGGATCGTCGTCGAGGCCGTGCGCCGCCTCGCGAATCCCCCGGAGGTCGACGCCGCCGTCGTCGGAGCCGTCGCGGTCGCGGGGATCGCGGTCAACCTCGGGGTCGTCGCGCTGCTGGCCCGCGCCGAGCGGCAGAGCCTCAACCTGCGAGGCGCGTACCTCCACATCGTCACCGACCTGGCCGCGTTCGCGGGAACCGGCATCGCCGCAGCCCTGATTCTGCTGACCGGCTGGGACCGCTTCGACCCGCTCGCGTCCATCCTCGTCGCGGGGCTGATGCTCTGGGCGGCCTGGTCGCTGCTGCGCGAGTCCGGGCGGATCTTTCTCGAGGGCGCGCCCGCGTCGACGCCCCCCGGCGAGGTGGGTCGTGCGCTCGTCGGGCACCCGGGCGTCGTCGAGGCGCACGACCTGCACGTGTGGACCGTCACCGACGGCTTCCCGGCCCTCTCCGCCCATGTCCTCGTCGAGCCCGGGGCCGACTGCCACCGCATCCGGCTCGAGCTCGAGCGCCTGCTGCACGAGCGCTTCGCGATCGACCACACGACGCTCCAGGTCGAGCACGTGGGATCGGCCCGCGGGCTCGAGATCAGCCGGCCGAGTCTTGGGCGTCGAGGTCGGCGAGACGAAGCTCGATGAGCGAGCCGAGCGAGCCGTCGACGCCCGCCTCTCGCGCGAGCTCGAGCGCCTCCTGGTAGCTTTCGCGCGCCTTCGCCGGCAGCCCCTGCCTGACCTGGTTGTCACCGAGGAGGATGAGCTTCCGGATCCGCTCCTCGGCCGGCACGAGGCGCACCGTACCAGGGTCGGCGGGAACGCAGCTGCTAGCCTGACCGCGCGTGCTCGGCTTCCTCGCGGTCCTCCAGGTGCTTCTCTCGGCAGTCCTCATCGGGCTCGTTCTCATGCATTCGGGGAGGGACACGGGCTTCGGCGGCCTCGGCTTCACGCCCGCCTCGCAGGGCGGCCAGCACATCGTCGAGCGTAACCTGACGCGCCTGACCGTGGTCGTGGCGCTCGTCTTCGCCGCGAACACGATCGCGCTCTTCTACCAGTTCGACTAGACGCGCCCTACCCGCCGGCGATGGCGCCGACGAGGCGTACCGTCTCGCCGCCTTCGAGCGGCGCTGCGAGGCCGCCGCGCTCCCGCGCGTCGGTTCCGTCCACGTAGACGTTGACGAGCGCGCGGAGCTCGCCGCGCTCGTCGAGGACGCGGTCGGCGACGGGAAGCGCGCGGAGCGCGTCTCCCACCGTCGGCGCGTCGAGGTCGAACCGCTTCCGTCCGCCTGCCTCGGCCGCCAGGATGCCCGGGAGCACGACTACGACCACTCGGCCGCCTCGACGGAGAGGATGGGCGGCAGCTGCGAGACGGCCTCGACCCAGGTGTCGCCGGCGTCCGCGGAGACGAAGACCGAGCCGCTCTGGGTCCCGAGGTAGATGCCGGGCGGATCGAGGCGGTCGGAGCCGAAGCCCTCGCGCATGACCGCGCCCCAGGCGCGCTGGGGCAGCCCCTCGCGCAGGAGCTCCCACGAGGCGCCGCCGTCGCGCGTGCGGTAGACGCCGATCCGGCCGTCGCTCGTGACGCGGTTCTCGGCGCCCTCCTCGGGAACGACGAGCGCCGCGTCCGGGTCGCGGTGGTCGAGCGCGAGCGGGAAGCCGAAGCCGCTCGGGAGCCCGTTGCCCTCGAGGCGCTCCCAGCTCTCGCCGCGGTCTTCGGTCCGGTAGACCCCGCAGTGGTTCTGCTGCCAGAGCCGTCCGGGCTCTCCCGGGTGCAGGAGCAGCTTGTGCACGCACTGGCCGACCTCCACCCAGGGGTCCGGAAGGAAGTCGGCCGCCGTGCCCTTGTTGGCGGGCAGCCAGCTCTCGCCGCCGTCGTCCGTGCGGAAGACGCCGGCCGCCGAGATCCCGACGTACATGCGGTCCGGCTCGTCTGGGTCGAGCTGGACCGAGTGGCAGCACATGCCGCCCGCGCCCGGATACCAGCGGTCGCGCGTCTCGTGTCGGAGGATCCCCTCGACGGGCTGCCAGGTCGCGCCGCCGTCGTCGCTGCGGAAGAGGACGCCGGGCGCGGCGCCGAGCCAGAGGCGGCCGTCCTCCCCGGGCCGGCCCGGCTCGACGTGCCAGGTCTTTTCGAGGGTGAGGCTGCTCTCCTCGGGCAGGCCGAGCTCTTCGGCGCGGGCCCACGTCTCGCCGCGGTCCGAGGAGCGGTGCACGGTGGCGCCGTATACCTCGTTGTTCGTCGCGGCGTGGATCGTCCCGTCCCGCGCGTCGAGCATGGCGTGGAAGATCGACCAGCCGGTCAGAAGCGGCCCTTCGAGCTTCCAGTCGCGCCGGCTCTCGTCGCTCTCCAGCAGGAAGAGCCCCTTGCGCGTGCCGACGAGGACGAGGACGCTCATCAGAGGCCCGGCCCCGAGCCGGTCCCGACGATCGTGAACGAGTCCGTCGCCACCGCGGGCACGAGCGTGCCGAAGGGGTAGCGCTCGTCGTAGAAGTCGCTGCGGTTCACGAGTGTGACGTCCTCCGTGAGGCCGAGCAGGCCGGCCACGAGGGCCGGGAACGAGGTCGTGAAGCGGAGGTTGACGAGCGGCGTCGTCACCTTGCCGCCCTCGATCCGGAACGTCCCGTCGCGGGTCATGCCCGTGATGATGCCTTCCCGCGGGTCGACCACGCCGAGGTAGTGGAGCCGCGTCACGTAGATGCCGTCGCCGGCGAGCTCGACCAGCCCCTCCACGGACGCCGCGTCGCCGCCGGCCATCGAGAGGTTGAAGGGGATCGGCCCGAAACCCTGCGCCGGGGCGCTGAGGCCGTGGCCGGTGGAAGCGCGTCCGTCACCCGCCTGCTTCGCGGTGCGCCGGTCCCAGACGACGTCTCGTGCCACTCCCTCCTCCACGAGGAGCACACGCTGTTTCGGCACGCCTTCGAGGTCGAAGGCCTTCGGGTAGCCGTGCGGATCGAGGCCGTCGTCCCAGAGCGTGAAGCTCTCCTCGAAGAGGCGCTCGCCCAACCGCCCGGAGAGGTAGCTGCGCCCCTCGAGCCACGCGAGCGCGTTGAGCGTCGTGAATCCGAAGTAGAAGAGAAGCTCGGAGATCGCGTAGGGCTCGAGGACGGCCCGGTACGTAGCCGGCTCCACCTCACCGGCGCCGCGCGTGCGCTCCGCCTTCTGCGCCGCCTCGGCCGCGACCCCGGCGGGATCGAGGTCGCCTGCCCGCCACGACGTGGCCTCGGCATAGCCGGACGCCTCGTCGGAGGCGGCGAGCGCGAGGACGCTCGCGTCCGTCGTCGCCTGCGAGACGGCGTGGCCGCTCGTCGAGGCGACGGCGAGCTCGGTCACCGCGCTCGTGTAGTAGCCGTAGAGCCCGAGGCCGGGCGCAGCCGCGATCGCAGCGGCGGCCGATTCCGCCAGCTCCTCGGGCGAGAGGCCGGCGGTCACCTCGTCGTACCCCTCCACTTCCGGCACGTCGGCGGGCGGCTGCAGGCCCGGGAAGCCCGGATCGACGGGCGACCTGTCGGCCGCCTCGCCGGCGCGCCGGGCGGCCGCGGCGAGCCCGCCGCCGTCCGTGCGGTTCGTCGTCGCGCAGCCGACGCGCCCGCCGCGCACGACGCGGACGGTCACGCTCTCGTCGCGGATCAGCGTCGGCTGGTGCACGGCCGAGTCGGCGAAGCGCGCGAAGCCGGAGCTCTCGACGTGGACCGATGCGTCGGCCTCGTCTCCCTCCGCCGCGCCCACGGCGCGCTCGGCCAGCTCGAGAGCGCGGCTCATTGGCGGACGCCTACCTGGACGTCGCGAAAACGAGCCGGCGCGGTGCCGTGCGAGACGTGCGCATGCTGGCCCGGCTGCCCCTTCCCGCAGTTCGTGAGGCCGAAGAGGCGCCATTCGCCGACGCCGGCGACCGCGTCCAGCCGCCCCCAGAACTCCGGCGTGACGCCCGTGTACGTCGGGTCGCGGAGCATGCGTCCGAGCTTGCCCTTCTTGATCTCCCACGCGATCTGCGTGCCGAACTGGAAGTTGAGCCGCTTGTCGTCGATCGACCAGCTCTTGTTCGTGCAGAGGTAGAGGCCGTCGTCGACGTCGGCGATCAGGTCCTCGAGGGTGCCGGCGCCGGGCTCTAGGTGGAGGTTCGTCATGCGCACCAGCGGCATCCGGCTCCAGCTATCGGCCCGCATCGAGCCGCCGAGGTCGCGGCCGAGGAGAGCGGAGGTCTCGCGTGAGGCGAGGTACCCGGTGAGGACGCCCCGCTCGACGACCGGCTGCCGGCGCGCGGGCGCGCCCTCGTCGTCCCAGCCGAACGTGCCGAGGCCGAGCGGCGTCGTCGGGTCGGCGGTGATGTTCATGTGCTCCGAGCCGTAGCGGAGGGAGCCGAGGTCGTCCGGCTTCAGGAAGCTCGTTCCCGCGTAGGCGGCTTCGGTCCCGTACACGCGGTCGAGCTCGGTCGGATGGCCGACCGACTCGTGCACCTGCAGGACCATCTGCTCGGGGTCCACGACGATCGTCGTCACGGCGGCCGGGCACGGATCCGCGGTCAGGAGCGCGGCGGCCTCCTCGCCCACGCGCTCGGCCTCGCGGGCGAGGCCGAGCCCCTCGACGAACTCCCAGCCCGCCTGCGCGCTCGAGCCGCCGTGAGCGCTCGGATAGCTTCGGTTCTGCACGCGCCCGTCGTCCGAGACGGCGAGCGCGTCGATGCCGCCGCCGCACTCGACGAAGCGCTGCGAGGCTCGCGCGCCGTCCGACGAGCGAAAGACACGGTCCTCGCGCATGGCGCGAACCATCGCCTCCGTGATCTTCACGTCCGGCCGGCGCATGCCCTCCTCGGCCGCGAGGCAGAGGGCGATCTTCTCCTCGAGCGGGATCTCCACGGGGTCTCGCTCCAGCGGCGCCTCGTAGTCGCCGCCCGCGGGCTGGAGCGGGGCGAGCTCGACCCGGCGCCGCGCCCGCGTGGCGCTCGCGCGTGCGAAGGAGACGGCCCGGAGAGCGGCATCGCGTGCTCCTTCCTCCGAGAGCCGCGGATCGCCGGCGAACCCCCACGCCCCGTCTACCAGGACGCGGACACCGATTCCCTCGGTCTCCGCGTCGGAGACGGTGTCCACCTCGCCGTTCTTCGTGGCGACGTGCTGGGCGCGGCGCCGCACCACCCGTGCGTCGGCGTAGCCCGCGCCGGCCGCCGTCGCCGCGTCGAGTGCGTGTTGGGCGAGGGCGTCCACGGCGCGCCGAACATTACTGACGAGCCGGAACGCTCCGGAGAAGAAGTGGAAAGGCGCCCCCGCGGGGACGCCTCAGTGCGCTGGAGAGGACTTGAACCTCCACGGCCCGTTCGGGCCACAAGGCCCTCAACCTTGCGCGTCTACCAATTCCGCCACCAGCGCGTGGGCCGCGACGGATTGTAGCGAGTCGCCGAAGGTTGACTCCGTCCGCCGGCGCCGCTACCGTATCCGAACAGATGTTCGATAACGAGGGAGGGCCGATGCTCACGCAGCGCCAGCGGGACGTGTACGAGTTCGTCGTCGAGTTCGTCGATTCCCACGGCTATCCGCCGACCGTGCGCGAGATCGGCGAGCAGGTCGGGCTCGCCTCTCCCTCGACGGTCCACGCCCACCTGGCCAACCTGGAGCGCGCGGGGTACCTGCGGCGTGACCCGACGAAGCCGCGTGCCCTGGAGCTGACGCGAAGAGAGCGCGCGGCCGCGGGCGCCTCCGTCTCGGTGCCGGACGTCGGCGAGGTCCGCGTCCTGCCGCTCGTCGGCGACATCGCAGCCGGCGGCCCGCTCCTCGCCGAGGAGAACGTCGAGGACCACCTGGCGGTGCCAGACACGATCTCGCGCGGCGGCGAGGAGTTCATCCTGCGCGTGAAGGGCGACAGCATGGTCGACGCGGGCATCCTGGAGGGCGATTACGTCGTCGTCCAGCGCCAGCAGACGGCCCGCGACGGCGACATCGTCGTAGCGCTCGCCGGCGACGACGAAGCAGCCGACGAGGCCACCGTGAAGCGCTTCTTCCGCGAGAGTGGCCGCGTCCGTCTCCAGCCCGAGAACGCGGCGCTCGAGCCCCTCTATCCCGTGCACGTCAGCATCCTCGGCAAGGTCGTCGGCGTCTTCCGGAGGGTGGGCTGAATGGGGCTTGTCGCGCTCAACCGGACGCTCGACCAGGAGCTGCTCGCGCTCATGCGCGGCGCGAGCCTCGAGTGTCCTGCGTGCGGCGAGTTCGTTCTCCACAGGGACGGCGCGATCGCCTGCCCGGAATGCGGCTCGGGACTCCGGAAGGAGGGCCCGGCGGCGCTACACTTGGACGTGCAGGCCGGGTGACCGCGGGCCGCGGGAGCGGCTCGAGGAAAGTCCGGACACCGCAGGGCAGGACGCTGGGGAAACCCCAGGCGGCGAAAGCCGACGGAAAGTGGCACAGAAAGGAGACCGCCACCGGCGAAACGTCTCTTTCTCCGGAGACGCCGGCGGTAAGGGTGAAAAGGTGGGGTAAGAGCCCACCAGCGTCGTGGTGACACGGCGGCTGCCAAACCCCGTCCGGTGCAAGGCGAACAGGCTCCGCTCGTAGGCGGCCCGCCGAGGAGCCGGGTGCGCCGCTCGAGCCTCCGGGCAACCGGAGGCCCAGATGGATGGTCATCTCCGACAGAATCCGGCTTACAGGCCTGCTACGGAAAGCCCCCGCAAATGCGGGGGCTTTCTACGTGTCGAGAGAACGACTCCGAGGGCCTCCCGACTACCTGGCCCGCTCGTAGATCAGGACGAGCACGCCGTCCGGGCCGACCGGCTTGGACTCGGTGAGCCGCCAGTCCGTCTTCTCGCTCGTCTCGCCGAAGAGGCGCCGTCCGGTGCCGAGCAGGACGGGGAAGACCATCAGGTGCAGCTCGTCGACGAGGTCGTTCTCGAACAGCGCCTGCGCGAGTCGAAGGCTGCCGGGAACCTGAAGGATCCCGTCGATCTGCTCCTTGAGCTTCGAGGCCTCCTCCACGACGTCGCCTTTCAGGACCGTCGTGTTGTTCCACTCCGGGTCCTCGAGCGTGGAGGAGACGACGTACTTGGGCATGCTGTTGAACTTGTCCGCGAACTCCCCCTCCCGCGAGGGCCAGGCGCCGGCGAAGCTCTCGTAGGTGACCCGTCCGAGCAGGAGCGCCTCCGTCTCCAGCGTCTCCTGAAGCTTGAACTGGTTCCCGTCCTCGCCGCGATCGAACTGGAAGCTCCAGCCGGGGTACTTGAACTTCTCGCCTCCGGGCGCTTCCATCACGCCGTCGAGCGAGACGAACTGGGTCACGACCAACTTGCCCATCCGGCACTCCTTCTCGGTTGTTGTCGCTGACCTTACGACCGGCTCGCGGCCCGAACCTCATCGGCCGCCTGGTCACGGGTTTGACGCCCCGCACCTTTGCGGCGAGTCTCGTGCATTGACGCCCCTCTAGGTGCGTGGGAAACTCTCGTGACAAAAGTGGCGATCCGTCCTCCGCACGGAGCGCCGGACGATCGCCGGGAGAGGAGAGGGGTCGATGTTCTCGAGACTCCGCTGGCCGACCCGACTCGCCGGTGCAGCCGCGTGCCTCGTCCTGGTCGTCGCGAGCCCGGGCGGCGCCGTCATCCGGGGAACC
>DASTBX010000131.1:0-9553 GCA_035711645.1 Gaiellaceae bacterium | reverse complement strand
TCGCGCGGCCTCAGGGCCGGGAGGTAGCTCTCCTGCTCGAGCCAGTGGCCGCCGTCGATGGTGAGGTTCTCGCCCGTGATGTAGCTCGCGGCCGGGGAGCAGAGCGCCGCCGCCCAGACCGCGACCTCCTCCGGGGTCGCCAGGCGGCCGGCCGGGACCGTCGCCGCCACCCGCGCCCTGTCCTCCTCGGTCGGCCAGAGGGCCTGGCCGGCGCCCTCCGTGTCGGTCGGCCCGGGGCAGATCGTGTTCAGGCGGATGCCGTGCGGCGCCCACTCGACGGCGAGCGTCCGCGTCATCGCGAGGAGGCCCGCCTTCGCAGCAGCGGAGTGCACCGTGCCGGGGCCGCCGGTCCAGGCGTAGCTCGCGATGACGCTCAGGACGGCGCCGCCCTCGCCCTGCTCGATCATCCGCTTCCCGGCCGCGCGCGTGCAGAGGAAGCCGCCGTCGAGGACGATGGCGACGACCGCGCGCCAGCCGTTCGGGGACAGGTCCTCGCCGCGTACCACGAAGTTCCCAGCCGCGTTGTTGACGAGGACGTCGACCCGCCCGAACCGCTCCGCCGTCGCGCCGACGAGCGCATCGACGGCCTCCGGGTCGCGAACGTCGGTCGGAACCGCGAGCCCGCTTCCGCCGAGCAGCTCGACGGTCTCTGCGAGCGGCTCCGGCCGGCGGCCCGCGACGGTCACCGACCCGCCGAGCCGCCCCAGCTCGACCGCGATCGCCCGTCCCAGGCCCGTGCCGCCGCCGGTGACGATCGCGACCTTGCCGTCGAAGGTTCCCTCAGCGAGCATCGAACGGGACGATACGCGCGTCCAGCCCCAGCGCGCCTTCGGGCGTGACGAGCAGCGGGTTCACCTCGACCTCGGCGATCTCCGGGTGCTCGGCGGCGAAGCGCGACAGGGTCGCCGCGGCCCGGGCAGCCGCTCGCACGTCGACCGAAGGCCGGCCGCGCGCGCCGTCCAGGAGCGACGCGACCTGCAACGAGCGCAAGAGAGCCTCCGCGGCGGCTTCCGACGCCGGCGCGAGCGCGACCGCGACGTCCCTCATGACCTCCGCGTAGAGACCTCCCGCGCCCACGAGCAGCACCGGGCCGAAGCGCGGGTCGCGCTTCGCGCCCACGATCAGCTCGATCCCCTCGGCCACGGGCGCGAGCCGCTCGACCGAGTACCACGGCGGCGTCAGGGCGCCCTCCATGCGGGTGAGCGCCTCGGCGAGCTCCCGCGGGTCGGCGAGGCCGACGGCGACGCCGCCGCCGTCCGACTTGTGCAGGCGGCCCACCGCCTTCAGGACGACGGGGAAGCCGAGCTCGGCGGCCGTGGGCAGCGCTTCCTGGACGCCTGCCACCCGCCGCGCCTCCGCGAAGGGGATCCCGGCGGCGGCCAGGAGCTCGCGGGCGGCGAAGTAGTCCTGCTCGCCCTCGACCGGAGCGGCCGGCTCCGGAAGCTCGGGCACCTCGCGGAGCGCCGCCGGCGTCGTCCGCGCCAGCCGCCCCGCCGCCCAGACGGCCGCCTCGACCTCGCGGAACACCGGCACGCCGTTCGCGCGCAACGTCTGCGCCGCCGCGCCGCGCCAGTACATCGTGTGGACGAGGAGTGGCCGCCCGGTCTCCGCCGCCGCCAGCGCCATGCCCTCGGCCGTCTCCACCTCCTGGCGGCCGAACTCCTCCGAGTACTGCGAGTAGCCGCCGAAATAGCCGGTCACGAGCGCCGTGTCCACCTCGCCCGACTCGAGCAGCGCCCGCGCCACCTTCGCGAAGCTCGAGATGTCCTGCTCACCGCCGCCGGCAAAGTCGACCGGGTTCACGAGCGTCGCCGTCGCCGGCAGCGCCTCCGCGAGCCGCGCCTGCGTCCCCTCGGAGAGCATCGGCAGCTCGAGCCCCTGTGCGGCGACGAGATCCGACGCGACGACGGTGTGACCGCCTCCGTCCGCTGCGAGCCCGACCCGCGGCCCGTGCGGGCGGTGCCCGGCGAGCAGCGCCTGCGCCAGGTCGACGACCTCCTTCGGCGACCGGACGAGCTCGACGCCCGTCGCGACGCACGCCGCCTCGATCGCCGCGAGGTCGCTCGCCAGGGCGCCCGTGTGCGAGCGCGCGGCGCGGGCGCTCGCCTCGGTTGCTCCGCCGGCCAGCAGGACGACCGGCTTGCCCGCCGAGGCACAGGCGCGGGCGAAGGCGCGGCCGTCGCGGAAGTCCTCCAGGTAGACGGCGATCAGGCGTGTCGGCCCGTGCGCCGCGTACGACTCGACGAGCTCCCAGGCCTCGACGTCCGCCTGGTTCCCGAGCGAGACGAACCGCGAGAAGCCCAGCCCGAACTCCCCGCCCAGGAGGCCGATCTCGAGGGCGAGGTTGCCGCTCTGGGAGATGAGCCCGACGGAGCCCGGCTCGAGGTCCTCGGAGGCGAGCTCGAAGCCGGCTTCCGCGTCGTAGACGCCGAGGCAGTTGGGGCCGACGAGCACGGCGCCTGCGGCGCGGACGCGCTCGGCGATGGCGCGCTCGCGTGCCATTCCTTCAGCGCCCATCTCGCCCAGGCCCGCGCTGATCGCCACGATCGCCTTCGCGCCCGCCGCGAGGGACGCGTCGACGGCTTCCTCGAGCCCCGCTGCCGGAACCGTGATGACGACGAACTCGGGCGGCTCGGGCAGCTCGTCGAGCGCCGTGTACGCCCGCCGCCCGAAGATCTCGCCGCCGTTGCGGTTGACGAGGTAGACGGAGCGGCTCCCCTCGCCCTTGATCGCCCCGCGGGCGAGCCAGAACCCCCATTTGCCGGCCGTCGCCGAGGCGCCGAGGACCGCGACCGAGCGGGGGTCGAAGAGCGCCGAGAGGTCGCGGCTCACGTCAGGAGGTGGCGCGAGATGATGAGCCGCTGGATGTCGGACGTGCCCTCCTCGATCTCCTCGAGCTTGGCGTCGCGCATCCATTTCTCCACGGGGTACTCGCGCGAGTAGCCCCAGCCGCCGAGGGTCTGGACGGCGGCCCACGTGCACCACATGGCCGTCTCGGACGCGTAGAGCTTCGCCATCGCCGCCTCCGCGGGGACGGCCTCGCCGGCGTCGACCTTTCGCGCCGCGCGATGGACGAGGAGGCGGGCGGCTTCGACGCGCGTCGCCATGTCGGCGAGGCGGAACGCGACCGCCTGGTGCTCGGCGATCGGCTTCCCGAACTGCTCGCGCGTCCTCGCGTAGTCGACGGCATACTCGAGTGCCGCGCGCGCGATCCCCGTGGCAGAGGCGCCGAGCGTGACGCGCGAGCGGTCGAAGGTGCGCATTAGCCCGTAGAAGCCCTGCCCCTCGTCGCCGAGGCGCCGGTCCTCGGCGAGCTCGGCGTCCTCGAGGAACATCTCCGCGTTGACGATGGCCCGCTGGCCCATCTTCTTCATCGGCTCCCCGAAACTGATGCCCGGGTCGCCCTTCTCGACGACGAACGCGGTGATGCCGCGCGAGCGCGAGCCCGGCTCGACGGTGGCGAAGACGACGTAGAACTCGGCGAGGCCGCCGTTCGAGATCCACGTCTTCTGACCGCGCAGGCGGTAGCCGCCCTCGCTCCGCGTCGCCGTCGTCTGGATGGAGGCGGCGTCGGAGCCCGCACCGGGCTCGGTCGTGGCGAGGGCGGTGAGGGGCGGCCGCTCGCGCGCGATCGGCTCGAGCCAGCGGCGCTTCTGCTCGTCGGTGCCGAGCTCGACGACGGGCTCGGCGAAGAAGCCGCCCGACGTGATCAGGTTCCCGATCCCGGCGCAGCCCCAACAGAGCTCCTCCTGGACGATGCAGCCGGTGAGGCAGTCGGTCATGCCGCCGCCTCCGACCTCCTCGGGGAGCATGAACGAGGTGAGGCCCAGCGACGCCGCCTTGTGGAAGAGCTCGAGCGGCGTCTGCGTGTCGGCCTCGTCCACCTCCGCGGCGGCCGGGCGGATCTCGCGCTCGGCGAACTCGCGGCAGACGGCCTGGATCTCGCGCTGCTCCGGGCTCAGTCCGAGGGGATCGGAGACGACCTCGCTCACGCCCTGATCCTCGCAGATGGGGCGCTACCAGATGCCGCCGAGCGTGACGCGCACCGCCTCGCCGCTTACCCCGCTCGCCTCCTCGCTCGCGAGGAAGGCGATCGTCTCCGCCACCTCCTCCGCGGTGACGACCCGGCCGGCCGGGTACGAGGCGGCGCGCTCGGCCCAGACGTCGTCGACCGAGATCCTCCGCCGCTCCGCCTCCACTTCCGCCGAGCGCTCGGCCATGGCCGTCCGCACCCAGCCGGGAAGAACGGCGTTGCACGTGATCCCGTCGGCGGCGACGTCCTGGGCGACGGCGCGCACGAGGCCGATCACGCCGTGCTTCGAGGCGTCGTAGGCGGACTCGCCGCGGCCGCCGATCTCCCCGGCGGTCGAGCTGACGGCGACGATCCGCCCCCAGCCGCGCTCGCGCATGTCCGGCACGGCGAGGCGCATGAGGTGAAACGGGGCGTCCAGGTTGACCGCCATCGTCTCGCGCCAGAGCCCCGGATCCTGCTTCCAGATCACGCGCTCGTGTGCCGAGCCGAGGCCGGCGTTGAGGACGAGGATCTCGATCGGGCCGAGACGGGACCGCGCCTCCTCGAGGATGCGCGCGCACCCCTCCTCCGTCGCCACGCTCTCGGCGAGGATTTCGACCGGCGCCTCGTCGGCGAGCGAGGCGAGCTCGTCGGCCGAGCGCGCGACGCCCATGACACGCGCCCCGCGCGCCGCGAGCACGAGCGCGGTTGCCCTGCCGATCCCGCGGCCCGCGCCGGTGACGAGCGCGACCCGCCCGGTCACGCCGACGCCTCGCGCATCCGCGCGACGAGATAGCCTCGTTCCACCTCAGACCCTCTCACGGAGCCACGGATTCTGCCGCAGAAGACGCCGAACTCGGCCGAGGTCGTGATCGTCGGCGGCGGCGCGATGGGGACGAGCGTCGCCTACCACCTCGCCAAGCTCGGGGTGACCGACGTCGTCCTCGTCGAGCGCGAGTCGCTGGGGAGCGGCTCGACGAGCAAGTCGGCCGGCGGCATTCGCGCGCAGTTCACCGACGAGCTGAACGTCCAGATCGCGCTGCGCTCCATGGCCGAGTTCCAGGCGCTCGACCGCGTCAGCGGCATCTCCTACAAGCGCGAGGGCTACCTGTTCCTGCTCGACCGAGAGGAGGACGTCGAGAGCTTCCGCCAGGCAGTCTCGATGCAGCAGGCGCTGGGCGTTCCCTCCCGGCTGCTCTCGCCGGAGGACGTCAAGGAGCTGGTGCCCGCACTCGAGACGTCGGACCTGCTCGCCGCCACGTTCTGCCCGATCGACGGCCACGCCTCGCCCGAGTCGGTCGTGCAGGCCTACGCCGGGGCGGCGACCGCGCAGGGCGTGCAGATCCTCCAGGGCACCTCGCTCGACCGGATCGCGGTGCTCGGCGACAAGATCGTCAGCGTCGAGACGTCGGCGGGACGCATCCGCACCGGCACGGTCGTCTGCACGGCGGGAGTTTGGTCGCGGGACGTCGGCAACCTCGCCGGGCTCGACATCCCGGTCAAGGGCGAGGCCCGCTGGATGCACTTCACGCCGGAAGACGGCGGGCTGCCCGAGACGTTCCCGTTCACGATCGACTTCTCGACCGGCTTCTACGTCCACCGCGAGGGGGAGGGCCTGGTCTTCGGCGGCCGCGAGCCGACGATCGAGGGCGTGGCCAGCCGCGCGACACATCGCCTACCGCTCCTCGCGGAGCTGCCCATCCAGTCCTCGTGGTGGGGGTGGTACGAGATGAGCCCCGACCACAACGCGGTCGTGGGCGAGGCCTCGCTGCCGCGGCGCTTCCTCTACGCGACCGGGTTCTCGGGCCACGGCTTCCAGCAGAGCCCGGCCATCGGCGAGCACCTCGCGGAGCTCGCGGCGGGCCGGACGCCGACCCTCGACCTCTCGCCGCTGAGCCTGGAGCGCTTCGCGGGCGGCGGGGAGCGGCGCGAGCAGTTCGTCGTGTGACCCGGCTCTTCGTCTTCGCACGGCACGGGGAGTCCGTGCTCAACCTCGAGCGGCGCATCAACGGCGACCCGAACCGCGACGTGCCGCTCACCGCGCGCGGCGAGGAGGAGTCGCGCCGGCTGGGCCAGCAGCTCAGCCAGCTCCCGCTCGATGCGTGCGTGCACACGCGCTTCCCCCGGACGCGCCTGACCGCCGAGATCGCGCTCGCAGAGCGCGACGACGTGCCGCTCCTCGTCGAGCCGCTCCTCGACGACATCCGGATCGGCGACTTCGAAGGCGCCCCGGTGGACGAGTACCGGGCCTGGAAGCGCGCGCACGCCCGCAGCGACCCCTTCCCCGGCGGCGAGAGCCTCGACGACGCGGCGCACCGCTACGCGGAGGCGTTCCGGCGGCTGCTCGCCTCCGAGCACCGCTGCGTGCTCGCGGTCTGCCACGAGATTCCCGTCCGCTACGCGCTCAACGGCGCGTCGGGCTCCGACTCCCTCGACGGCCCCGCGCACGAGATCGCGAACGCCGTCCCCTACCTCTTCGACGAGGAGGCGCTCGAGCGCGCCGTCGCGGGGATCCTGCGGGCCGTTACGATGCCTGCGTAGGACCGGGGAGCCACTGCCGTGGCTGAGAGGGGGCCGGAGGCCCCGACCCGCCGAACCTGATCTGGGTAATGCCAGCGAAGGGAGGGATCGTGGAGCCGAGCGAGCGCACGTGGGGCGTCACGCCCGTGCCCGACCGGCTGCGCACGCTCTCGCCCTTCGATGTCGGGCTGCTCTGGGGCAACCTCGGCATTAGCCTGCTCGTCCTCTTCACGGGCACGTTCCTCGCCGGGCTCGGGCTCCGGCGCGCGCTCCTGGCCACGGTCGTCGGCGCGGCGCTCGGGACAGCGCTCTTGGGGCTCGCCGGCCGGATCGGGTTCGACCGCCGCGTCCCGGGCATGGTGCTCCTCCGCGATCCGCTCGGCCGCCGGGGCTCCTACCTGCCCACCGGGCTCAACGTCCTCCAGAACCTCGGGTGGGCGGTCTTCGAGCTCTACGTCATGTCGCTCGCCGCGAGCGCGCTCGCGGCAGAGGTCTTCGGGTTCCGAGACCGCTGGGTCTGGGTGCTCGTCTTCGCGGCGCTGACCACGGCTCTCGCGCTCGCCGGGCCGATCTCGTTCGTACGCCGGTACGTCCGCCGCTTCGCCGTCTGGATCGTCGCGGCCTCGACGGGCTACCTCGTCTGGTGGGCGCTCGACGGCGCGGACGTGCGGTCGCTCTGGTCGGCCGGCGGCGAGGGCGGCATCTCGTTCTGGCAGGGCGTCGACCTGACCGTCGCGATGGCCGCCTCCTGGCTGCCGCTCACGGCCGACTACACGCGCTTCTCGCGAACGGGGCGGGGCGCGTTCTGGGGAACGGCGGTCGGCTACTTCGTCCCGCTCGTCCTCCTCTACGCGCTCGGCGTGCTGCTCGCCCTCTCGCGCGGCCTGGGCGACCCGACGGCGATCTTCACGGCGATCGCGGCCGGTGGGGCGGCGAGCGCGGTGGCGCTGCTCGCGCTGACGGTCGACGAGGCCGACGAGCCGTTCGCGAACGTCTACTCGGCGGCCGTCTCGCTCCAGAACCTGCTCCCCGCAGCGCCGCAGCCCTTGCTCGTCCTGCTCGTCGCGGGAACGGCGACCGTCGGCGCGCTGGTCGTCGACATCGTCGCCTACGAGACGTTCCTCTTCCTGCTCGGCTCCTGCTTCGTGCCGCTCTTCGGGGTGCTCGCGGCCGACTACCTGCTCGGAGCGGCGCAGCCCGTCGGCCTCCGCTGGAGCGGGCTCGGCGCCTGGGCGGCCGGGTTCGCGCTCTACCAGTGGATTCAGCCCACCGGCCCGGCCTGGTGGACGGAGTGGGTGGGGGCGGCGCCCGGCGCCGGCGAGTTGACGGTGGGAGCCTCCCTGCCCGCCTTCGCGCTCGCCTTCGCCCTCTACGCGGCACTACGCTCCGCGCATGCGCCGCTTGGGCGTCGTCGGGCTCGTCTCGCTGGATCGCGTTGACGGCGGGCTGCCGAGGCTCGGAGGCGCCCCGGTCTATGCCGCGCGGGCGCTCCGGCTCCTCGGCCACCCGGCCGTCGTGGCGACGAAGCTCGCGGACGAGGACCGGCCGCGGCTCGCGGCGCTCGGCGTCCCGGTCGTCGCCCGCAGCGCCGGGCGGACGATCGGCTTCCGGATCGAGAACGACGGCGACAGGCGCAGTCTGGAGATCGACGAGCTCGGCGAGCCCTGGACGGAGGAGGAGGCGCGCGGCTGGCTGGGCGCGGCGCTCGCCGGCTGCGACTGGGTGCACGCAGGCGCGCTCACGCGTGCGGACTTCCCGGCCGCGACGCTCGCGGCGCTCGCGCGGGGCCGCAAGGTGAGCCTCGACGGTCAGGCTCTCGTCCGCCGCCCGGAGGTCGGCCCCCTGAGGCTCGACGCCGACTACGACCCCGAGGTGCTCCGCCGGGTCGACCTCCTCAAGCTGGCCCGCGACGAGCTCGACGCGCTCGGCTGCGAGCTGGACGAGGGCTCGCTCGCCTCGCTCGGCGTGCGGGAGGTCGTAGTCACGCTCGGACGCGAGGGCGCCGTCGTGTTCGCAGACGGCCTCGCGGAGCACGTCCCGACGTTCCCCCTCGAGGGCGTCGACCCGACCGGGGCCGGCGACGCGTGGACGACCGCCTACATCGAGTACCGCCGGCGGCGGCACTCGCCCGTGTCCGCCGCGCGCCTCGCCAACGGGGCGGTGAGCGCGCTTCTCGGCCGGTGGCCCGTCCGCTGATCGTCCTCGCGGGGTGCGACGACGGCACGTACCTCGTCGAGATCGGGGAGAGCGCCGGCGAGGACCAGCTCGCGGGGCGCCAGCCGGGCGCGGCTGTAGAGCGCGAGCGCCCGCTCGGCCTGGCGCCCCCGTGGGCCGCCGGCCGCGTCCTCGACGTGGACGCCCGCGGCTCGACCATCGTCCTCCTCCTCGACCGCCGCCCGCCGCTCGTCGTCTCCCACGACGGCGGCGTGACGTGGCACGAGCGCGGCGGCGGGCTGCCGCCCGGCCGCGCCGTCGCCCTAGCCGAGAACCCCGACCACGTCCTCTACGGCGCGCGCAACCGCCTCTACGTCTCCGGCGACGGGGGCGTCTTCTGGCGCGCGCTCGGCATCGAGCTCCCCGAGATCCGCGACGTCGCCTGGGGCTAAAACGGCCACACCTAGAGGCGGAACTCGCCGCGGGCGACGACGACCGCGGCGCCGCCGACCTCGACCTTCTCGATCCGCTCCGCCGAGCCGTCGGCGCGCGCGTAGAGGAGGCTCGGCCGCCGCACCTCCTCGCCCTGGCGGACCTCGATCTCCTGCCCGAAGTCGATGCGGCCGTGGCGGGCCAGGTGGACGGCGAGCGGGCCGGCCGCCGAACCGGTGGCCGGATCCTCGGCGACGCCGTCGGCGGGTGCGAACATGCGGTTCTTCCAGCGCGTCCCCGAGCCGGCGAAGCAGTTCACGCCGACGACGCCGGTCAGTCGCGTGAGCGCCGCGAGGTCCGGCTGGAGGGCGGCTACCTCCTCCTCGCTCGGGAGAGCGACGTAGACGTGGCGGATGCCGAGGTCGTAGAGCTCGA
>DASTBX010000130.1:0-23136 GCA_035711645.1 Gaiellaceae bacterium | reverse complement strand
GGTGTTCGAGGGCTCGAGAATCCTGAGCACGAATCGGTACGGGGAAGCCGGGCCGGCGCCGCCGGGGACGTTCATGTCCGCGGCGTTCGAGCGCGCCCCGGGCGAGCTCCTGAACGACGAGGACCCCGAGAAGGCGAGGCGCGTCATGGAGGCGATGCTCGGGATGAGCAAGATCGAGATCGAGGGCCTGCAGCGCGCCTACGAGTCCGCCTGACGGCTCTCCGCCGGAAGGAGGGTTTGGCGATGCGGCGAGCGGTCACAACCCAAGCGCTCCGCCGTGAACGCCCTTCTGATCGTCGACTTCCAGAACGACTTCACGCCGGGCGGCGCTCTCCCGGTTCCGGAAGGGGACCGGATCGCCGCCCCGCTCAACCGCCTGCTCGACGAGTTCGACCTCGTCGTCGCGACACGTGACTGGCACCCTCCCGACCACGGGTCCTTCCTGGGCGTGGAGGTCGACCCGGCACGCTGGCGCGGCGCCGATCCGCCGTCGATCTGGCCACCGCACTGCCTGCAGGGAACGTTCGGCGCCGAGCTGCACCCCGCGCTCGAGCGGGCGAAGGTCGACGTCGTCATCGACAAGGGCCAGGACCCGAACAGCCAGGGCTACTCGGGCTTCCAGGACACTCGCCTCGCCGATCTCCTCCGCGAGCGCGGCATCGACCGCCTCTTCGTCGGAGGCCTCGCGACCGACTACTGCGTCAAGAACACGGTCCTGGACGCGCTCGCGCTGGGGCTCGACGTCGTGGTGCTCGAGGATGCGGTCGGTGGCGTCGAGGCGCAGCCCGGCGACTCGGCGCGGGCCGTCGAGGAGATGAAAGAGGCGGGCGCGTCGTTCGCCGCCTCGAACGAGGTCGCCGGCCGCTCCTAGCCTTTCACGACCCCGATCGGCCGCAGCCGCGCCACCCGGCGCGCGAGGCCCGCGCGCTCGACCACGTCCACGACGCGCTCGACGTCCTTGTAGGCGAAGGGCGCTTCCTCGGCCAGGCCCTTGTTCGAGGGCGAGCGGACGACGATGCCGCGCGCCTCCAGCTGTCTTCGGAGCTCGGCGCCTTCGATCCTCTTGCGGGCGCCGGTGCGGCTTAGCAGCCGGCCGGCCCCGTGGCACGTCGTCCCGAAGGAGCGGTCGAGCGAGCCGGGCTCGCCGGCGAGCACGTAGCTCCACGTGCCCATGCTCCCCGGGATGAAGACCGCCTGGCCGACGTGCCGGTGAGCCGCGGGGACGTCGCTCGAGCCGGCCGGGAAGGCGCGGGTGGCGCCCTTGCGGTGCACGCAGACCTCGCGGCCGCCGTGCGTCTCGAGCTTGGCGACGTTATGGGCAACGTCGTACACCTGGCGGGTCTCCTCCGCGGCCCGCGGGCCGATCACGCGGGCGATCGCCCCGCGGACGCCGTGCGCGAGCGCGTGCCGGTTCGCCCAGGCGAAGTTGGCCGCGGCCGCCATGGCGCCGAGGTACGCGCGTCCCTCGGGCGACGACAGCGGCGCGCACGCGAGCTGGCGGTCGGGCAGCTCGATCCCGTAGCGGGCCTGCGCCTCGTCCATGCGCTTGACGTAGTCGGTGCAGACCTGGTGTCCGAGCCCGCGCGAGCCCGAGTGGACGAGGACCGTCACCTGGCCTGGGCGGAGGCCGTACGCCGCCGCGGCCGCGTCGTCGAAGATCCGCTCCACCTCCTGGAGCTCGACGAAGTGGTTCCCCGAGCCGACCGTGCCGAGCTGGTCGGCGCCGCGCTGCCGCGCTCGTTCCGACACGGCCGAGGGGTCCGCGCCGGGGAGCCGCCCGCCCGACTCGGTCAGCTCGAGGTCGTCCTCCGTGCCGATCCCGTGCGCGTGCACGAGGGCGCCCGGCCCCTCGACGAGGACGCGGTCGAGGTCCGCACCGCGCAGCGTAAGGCTCCCGCCGCGTCCGGTCCCCGCCGGCACGGCGCGGGAGATCTCGTGGACGAGCGCCTCGCGGTCGCCGTCGAGCTCGTCGACTGAGAACGGCGCCGCGAGGAGGCGGACGCCGCAGTTGATGTCGTACCCCACGCCGCCCGGCGAGACGACGCCGTCGGGCGCCTCGGTCGCCGCGACGCCGCCGACCGGGAACCCGTAGCCCTGGTGGATGTCGGGCATCGCGAGCGCGCAGCCGACGATGCCCGGAAGGGTCGTCATGTTCACGAGCTGCTCGAGCGAGCGATCCGCCTCGATCGCCGCCAGGAGCTCGGCGTCGGCGAAGACCCGCGCGGGGACGCGCATGTCGGGCCGCGCGTCCGCCGGGATCTCCCACAGCGTCTCGTCGATCCGGCGCAGGTCAAACATCGAGCACCGCCCTCGCGCTGACGCGGCCGTCCTCGGCACGAAACTCGAGCCCGTGGTAGGTGACCGCCTTGACGAGATGGGGCGGGCGCCCGCGGCGGCCCGCGACGGTGGCTCGCAGCTCGCCGGGCCCGAGCTCGAGCGTCTCGACGCGCTCGGCCACGAAGTCCTCCGTCTCCGCGAGGAAGACGAGCTCGCCGATCCAGTCGGCGAGGAGCGTCGCCCGCTCGGGCGAGCGCAGCGCCACAGCGCGGCTCTCCGGCGCTCCCTCCGCGCTTCCGTCGAGGAGCTCGTTGAGCGCGGCGACCGCCGCGACGAAGATCTCGGCCTCGTCGGCGCCCTCCAGCGCGAGCTCGAGCTCGCCGGTGTGCTCGACCCAGCGATGCATCGCCAGTCGCCTCAGTATCCGCCGTCCGGTGCCCGCGCGCGCAGGTCGCCGAGTCCTTCGCGCACGACCTCTAGCATCGCTGCATGCCGAACGGCGGGCTCCGGCGATGAACGGACTCACGCGCTGGGCGCCGGCCGCGGCACGCCACTACCTGCCCGATCTCGTC
The DNA here is from genome assembly GCA_035711645.1 of Gaiellaceae bacterium. Classification (GTDB taxonomy): domain Bacteria; phylum Actinomycetota; class Thermoleophilia; order Gaiellales; family Gaiellaceae; genus JAIBJN01. Next base: position 20,287 of record DASTBX010000130.1, on the reverse strand, counting down.
TACGGGGCGAACGACGGCATCATCACGACCTTCGCCGTCGTCTGCGGCGTCGTGGGAGCCGACCTCTCGGACCGCGTCATCCTCATCCTCGGGTTCGCCAACCTCGTCGCCGACGGCTTCTCGATGGGCGCGAGCAACTTCCTCTCGCGCCGGTCGTACGCGGACCCCGGCGAGCGCTCCGACCGGCCCGAGGCGGCACGGCACGGGAGCGCCACGCTCGCCGGCTTCCTCACCGCGGGCACCGTCCCGCTCGTCGCCTACGTGCTTCCGCTCGCCGACGACGACCGTTTCCCTGCCGCCGTCGCACTGACGCTGGCGACGCTCTTCGCGGTCGGCGCCTCGCGGGCGATCGTCACCGGGCTCGGCTGGGTCCGCAGCGGGATCGAGATGCTGGTCGTCGGAGCGGCTGCCGCAGGCGTCGCCTACGGGATCGGGGCGCTCGCGGCAGCGATCACCAGCGGCTAGCGCAGCGCCCCGCCGGGGCCGACAATGCAGCCGTGGCGAAGGCACGGCAGCATCCCGCCTCCGACTCGCTCCAGGCCGGCTGGGCCGATCTCCGCGACGGGCACTGGGAGGCCGCGCGGGCCTGCTTCGAGGCCGCGCTCGGGGACGAGGCGACGCCGGAGGCCTTCGAGGGGCTGAGCTGGGCCGCCTGGTGGCTGGACGACGCCGTGAGCGTGTTCGAGGCCCGCGAGCAGGCGTACCGCTCGTACCGGAAGCGCGGCGACGCGACCGGCGCCGCCCGGATGGCGACCTGGCTCGCCGCCGACCAGCTCGACTTCCACGGCGCCTGGGCGGTGGCGAACGGCTGGTTCCGGCGCGCCCGACGTCTCCTCGACCCCCTCGAGCCCGGGCCCGAGCACGGCTGGCTCGCGTTCCACGAGGGCTTCGTCGCCAACCTGAACGGCGACACGGGGGTGGCCTGCGAGCGGGCCGCTCTCGCTGCGGACCTGGGGCGCCTGCACGGCGTCCCCGATCTCGAGATGCTCGGCCTCGCCCTGGAAGGGGCCGCGCTCGTCGCCTGCGCGGAGGTGGAAGAAGGGATGCGCCGCCTGGACGAGGCGACGGCGACGGCGCTCGAGGGCGAGGCGACGATTCCCATCTCCGGGGCGTGGGCGTGCTGCTTCCTCGTCTCCGCGTGCACGGCGGTGCGCGACTACCGGAGGGCGTTCGAGTGGTGCGACCGCATCGACGAGTTCGCGGAGCGCTACGGGAGCCGGTTCATGCTCGCCTTCTGCAGGGCCGAATACGGCACCGTTCACCTCTGGCGCGGCAGGTGGACGGACGCGGAGGCGGTCCTGACCGCCTCGATCGACGACTTCTCGCGCTCGCGCCCGGCCTGGGCGGCGAGCCCCGTGCTGCGGCTCGCCGAGCTGCGGCGGCGCCAGGGCAGAGCCGAGGAGGCGTCGCTCCTGCTCGACCAGGCGGGCGCCGGGCAGCCGGCGCGGCTCGGACGCGCCCGCCTGGCGCTCGACCGGGGCGAGGCCGCTCGCGCCGCGGAGGCGCTCGAGCGCATGCTGCGCCGCCTCCCCGAGCACCGAAGGCTCGAGCGCGTCCCCGCCCTCGAGCTGCTCGCGCGCGCCAGGATCGCGTGCGGCCGGCTCGACGAGGCCGCGGCGGCCGTCGAGGCGCTGCGCGAGGTGGAGCGCCAGGTCGGTACGGGGCCGCTGCGGGCCTCCGCCGACCTGGCGGAGGGAATGCTGGCCGCGGCGCGCGGCGACCACGGGCGCGCCCGGGCCCTCCTCGAGGAGGCGGTCGACGCCCTCGACGAGAGCGGCGCCCCCTTCGAGGCGGCCGAGGCGCGGATCGAGCTTGCGACGAGCTTCCTCGCCCTCGGACGGGTGGAGGCCGGTAAGCGTGAGGCAACCGCGGCGCTCGACGCTCTCCTCGCCCTGGGGGCCGACGGGGAGGCCGGGCGCGCTCGCGCTCTCGTCGAGCCGGCGGACGGCGTCCACGCCGTGTCGCCGCTCACCCCCCGCGAGCGCGAGGTCCTCGCCCTCCTGGCCGAAGGGCTCACGAACCGCCGCATCGCCGAGCGACTAGTCGTGAGCGAGCACACGGTGCACCGGCACGTCGCGAACATCCTGCGCAAGCTCGGCGTCCGCACGAGGACGGCCGCCGCCGCGAGGGCAGTCGCGGCCGGCCTGCTCGAAGCGCCGCTCGCCTAGCCCGTTCGGGCCATCCCGACGGCCCGGCGAAGATGGCCTGTCCTGGTGAAGTCGGCGCGGCCGCGCGGCGCTACGGTCGTTCGATGGAGAGGCGCATGCCGGGGCTCGTGGCCGAGGTCGCGGCTCTGGCCAGGATCGAGGAGATGGGAGGACGCATGGCTGCTCGACAGGCATCCGCCGCAAACACGGCGCGAGAGGACAAGGCCGCCACGAGGGCGATGTGGGCGCTCGGCGACTACCACCGGTTCGCCAAGGAGACGGTGTGGGAGGTCGGGCCCACGCTCGTGGCCGCCTGCGGCATCTCGCCCGGCCAGCGGGTGCTGGACGTCGCGGCAGGCACGGGGAACGTCGCCATCCGCGCGGCGCAGGCCGGGGCCGAGGTCGTCGCCTCGGATCTCACGCCGGAGAACTTCGAGGCCGGCCGCCGCGAGGCGCGCTCCCACGGCGTGGAGCTCGACTGGGTGGAGGCCGACGCGGAGGCGCTGCCGTTCGGAAACGGCGAGTTCGACGTGGTCACGTCCTCCTTCGGCGCGATGTTCGCCCCGAACCACCAGGCGGTCGCCGACGAACTCCTGCGCGTCTGCCGGCCCGGCGGCACGATCGGCCTGCTCACGTTCACGCCCGAAGGCCTGGGAGGAACCTTCTTCGAGCTGTTCGGCCGGCACGCCCCGCCGCCCCCGCCGGAAGCGCTGCCGCCGAGCCTGTGGGGAAGCGAGGAGCACGTGCGCGGGCTCTTCGGCGATCGGGTCGGGTCTCTTCGCATGACCCGGGGCGCCTACGTCGAGCGGGCCGCGACGCCGGAGGACTATGTCGGGCTGTTCCTCGAGACCTTCGGCCCCCTCGTCGCCCTGCAGGCCTTCCTCGCCGACCGGCCCGAGCGGGCGGCGGCGCTCGAGCGCGAGCTTCTGGAGTTCGCGAAGCGCGAGAACCGCGGCACACCCGGTGGCTCCGCCGAGTATCCGTACGAGTACCTGCTCGTCGTTGCCCGCACGCGGGCCCGCTAGCCCGAACCGAGGCCTTGACGCGCCGCCGCCGCTGGAGGATCCTCGGGGGCGATGGCACTGCGTTTCATCGGGCGCGAGCAGTGGGGAGCGAAGAAGCCGAAGTCGGTGACGCCGCGTTCGCCGTCCGAGCTCTCGGGCGTGGCCGTGCACTGGTTCGGGAGCCCACGGGCGGCCGGCTCGCACGACGGCTGCGCCGCCCTGCTCCGCAGCGTCCAGAACACCCACATGGGCCCCGGGGGGCTGGGTGTCCCGAACGGCGGCGCCGACATCGCGTACAACCACGCCGTCTGCCCGCACGGAAAGGCCTTCACGCTCCGCGGCTTCGGCGTCCAGACCGGCGCGAACGGCGACGAGGCGTCCAACCGGACGTTCGCCGCCGTGGTCTACATGGCCGGGACCGGCGACAAGGCGCCGACCGACGAGGCGCTCGGCACGCTCGCCGAGGTGATCAGGGCGTGGCAGAGGAAGGGCGCCGGCCCCCTCGTCAAGCCGCACCAGTTCTTCACCGGCTCCGACTGCCCGGGCCCGAACCTGCTCGACTGGCTCGAGCTGAAGCCGCGTCCGTGGGCCGGGAAGGCGCACCCGCGCGTGCCCGTGAAGGACGAGACGCCCGACTGGCTCCTCGACTTCGTCCACTGGCGGGTGGCCGAGGGCGGGGACCGCAAGGCGCGGCCGAAGGGGCTGCCCAAGCCGATCCCGGAGAGCGCCCACGAGACCGCGACCCGCATCGAGCGCATGGTCACGGTCATGGGGCCGCAGGAGTCGTTCCTCGATTGGGTCGCATGGCGGCGCGCCGGCGAGAAGAAGGAGGAACGCCCGCGCAGCGTCCCGCGCAAGATCCCGAAGGCCTGGCGCGACGCGGCCAAGCGGCTCGACCAGGTCTTCGCGAACGGTGAGCCTCCGAAGCCGCCGAAGCCGCCCGATCCGAAGCCCGAGCCGCCCGAGACCGGCCGGATCAGCGCCCGGACGACGCTCCTCTCGCCCCCGCGGGCGAGCCGCGACCAGCTCGAGGGCCACATGCTCGCCCGGGCCCACGGCGACTACACCGACGCGAACGTCCGCGCCATCCTGAAGCGGTACGTCTCCGTCTCGCAGAAGGCCGGCCTCGACCCGCTCCTCGTCGTCAGCCAGATGGTCCTCGAGACGGGCAACCTGACGTCCTTCTGGTCGCAGGTGCCGCGCCGCAACCCGGCCGGGATCGGCGTCACCGGCGAGCCCGGCGCCGGCATCTCCTTCTCGTCGTGGGACAAGGCCGTCCGCGCGCACGTCGGACGCCTGCTCGCCTACGCGCTCCCGCAGGGCAGCGAGACCGAGGCGCAGCGGGCGCTGATCGAGGAGGCGCTCGAGGTGCGCCCGCTGCCCGCCGACCGCCGCGGGATCGCGCCGACGCTCAAGGGGCTCGCGGGGACCTGGGCGGCCGACACGAAGTACGCGGGCAAGATCGCCCGGGTCGCGAACGAGATTCGCGCCGCGTAGCTCATCACCGCCTCCGCCAGCCGCCACGAAACCGTCACGAGACTGGGCCGAGAGGCGCCCGGCCCGTCCCCAGGGCACGGAGCCATGCGGCGTCGCTCCGGACACGGCCCCCGCGGCCACTGGCGAGTCCTCGCGCGGCGGCGATATCCCCTGCCGGTCAAGTCGATCGGAAGGAGGCTCATGAGGATCACACGCATGCGCGCCCTCGCCGGGCTCGTCGCGACGAGCGTGGCGGCCGGGATCGCCGGCACCGCGCTCGCCGTCGGGGCGGCGGAGGAGGCGGCCGACGAGGTCGTCCAGGCCTGCCGCCACCCCAACGGCGGCTGGGTCCGGATCGTCTCGGACGCGTCGAAGTGCAGGGCGAAGGAGCAGGCGATCTCGTGGAACGTCGCCGGCCCGGCGGGCCCCGAGGGGCCGCCCGGCCCGAAGGGCGACCCGGGCGCAGGTCTGACGAAGCTCGGCGACCTCGACGGCATCGCCTGCACGACGGAGGACGACGCGGCGGGGACGGTGGAGCTCGACTTCGCCGGGGACGACACGGTGCTCTTCCGCTGCGTCACGGGCGGGACACCGCCGCCTCCGCCGCCGCCCGAGGACGGCGCCAAGCTCGTCGTCAACGAGATCGACTACGACCAGGTCGGCGCCGACACCGGCGGGTTCGTGGAGATCAAGAACACGGGCGACGAGACCGCCGATCTCGCGGGGATCGCGCTCGCCTTCGTGGACGGCGCCGACTCGGAGGAGTACCGCCGCGAGGCGCTGACGGGCACGCTCGCTCCGGGCGCGTACCTCGTCGTCTCCTTCGACGCGCAGAACGGGGCTCCGGACGGCGTCGCGCTCGTCGACACGGAGCCCGCCTCACTGCTCGACGCGCTCTCCTACGAGGGGGCGATCCGGGCCGCGATCATCGGCGGCGCGACGTACGACCTCGTCGAGGGGACGATGCTGCCGGACACGGTGGCCGACTCGAACACTGTCGACGGCTCGCTGAGCCGGATTCCCGACGGCGCCGACGCGAACGACGCCGCCGCCGACTGGCGGTTCACGACGACCGCGACGCAGGGCGCCGCGAACGTCCTCACCGCACCGACCGAGCCCTAGCCCGACGTGGAACGGCCCGTCGCCCGGCGGCGGGCCGTTCAGCTCCGGCGCGGGGCGTCCTCGGGGCCGAGCGCGCGCAGGATCGACTCCCGCAGGCCGGCCTTCTGCTCGTCGCTCAGGTCCGAGATCGTGAGGTAGCGGCGCACGTCCTTGGCCACGTCGGGCGAAAAGTGATCCTTGCCTGCATCTGGGCGCAGCGAGCGGCGGAGCTTCTCGAGCGCGTCCTCGTACTCCACCTTGGCGCGCGCGAGCCCCCGCGTCCCGACGAGCGCGTGCGTGTTGCGGTCGTTCGCGCTGAGGACGTTGCCTGCCGCCTCGCGCATGGCGGCCGCCGCGGCCTCGGCCCGGTCGGCGCGGTCCTTCTGCTGCTCGTAGTACGTCTGCAGGCGGTCGCGCTGGGCGCGCAGCGCCTCGACGAGCTCGTCGAGCTCGACCGCGCGCTCCTCGGACTGCGCGACGCGCCGCTCGAGGAACTGGCAGTTCGTGTGGGCGATCGCGTTCTCGCGCTCCAGCTCCTCGGCGCGGAAGCGCTGCTCGCTGGCCGCGCGGGCGTAGTCCTGGCCGATCTGAGTCTGGCGCTCGACCTCGGCGGAGAGCCCCGAGTTGGCGCTGCGCAGGCGATCGATCTCGCGCAGCAGGTCCCAGTCGGGATCCTCGTGCTGCGGAACCTCGTCGGCGTCGGCGTGGCCCACCGCGGGCTCGTCGACGGTCGAGGCACCGGGAAGAAGGCGGCGAAGCTTCATGGCGTCTCACTCCCGTTCATCTGGGTGACGGTGGATTGGCGCCGCAGCCTGAGTCTCCTCCATTTTCCACAGTTTGCTACTTAACGCCACATGAGTGTCCCTCGCCTCCAGCTTGCTCCGTGACGAAGCGCACCGTCCTGCTGATCGAGGACGAGGAGGCAATCTCCGAGCCGCTGGTCGCCGCGCTCACACGGGAAGGGTTCGCCGCGCTGGTCGCCGGCACCGCCGCCGAGGGGATGGAGCTCTTCCGCAACCGGGGCCCGGACCTCGTCCTCCTCGATGTGATGCTCCCCGACGGCGACGGACGCGACGTCCTGCGGCAGATCCGGGACACCTCCCGGACGCCGGTCGTGATCCTGACCGCGCGGGGGGAGGAGGTCGACCGCGTGCTCGGCCTCGAGCTGGGCGCCGACGACTACGTGACGAAGCCCTTCAGCGCCGCCGAGCTCGCCGCCCGGCTTCGGGCCGTGCTGCGGCGGGCGGGCGACGAGCCGTCGGAGCCGGGCGCCGAGGCCGTCCTCGAGGCAGGCGGCGTCTCCATGAACCTCGAGACGCACACCGTCACGAGGGACGGCGAGCCGCTCGAGCTCACCGTCAAGGAGTTCGAGCTGCTGCGCGTCCTCCTCGAGCGAGCCGGGAAGCTCGTCCGCCGCCGGGAGCTCGTGCACGAGGTCTGGGACCCGGCCTGGTTCGGCTCGACGAAGACGCTCGACGTGCACGTGAGCGCACTCCGCAAGAAGCTCGGGGACGACCCCGCTGCGCCGCGCTACATCCACACAGTCCGCGGAGTCGGCTTCCGTTTCGACCCTGCCGACGAGCCCGAGCGGTGACGTTCCGCGCCCGGCTCGTCCTCGCCGCCGCCTACCTCCTGGCCGCGGTGGTGATCGCGCTCGCCGTGCCGCTCGCCCTCAACGTCGACCGGCGCGCCGCGTCGGAGCTCGAGGCGGATGTCCTGGCGAGCACGGCGGTGCTCGCCGCGCGCGTCTCGGACCTCGTCGACCAGGGAAACGCCAGGCCCGGCCTCGTGCGCGAGCGCCTGACCCAGCTCGCCGCCGAGGCGACCGTCTCGGCGCGCGGGCGGACGCTCGTCGTCGACCAGGAGGGCCAGGTGCTCGCGGACAGCGCGGGCACCGCCGCGCCCGGCGAGCAGTACGCGACGCCGGACCGCCCCGAGCTCCAGGCGGCGCTCTTCCAGGGAGTCGTCGACGTGCGCGAGCGCCGCAGCGACACCCTGGGCGAGGATCTCCTCCTCGTCACGGTGCCCGTGGCGAACGACGGGCAGGTGGTCGGGGCGCTTCGCGTCTCGGCGCCCATGGGGCAGGTCGACGCGAGCGTGCGCTCCAGCTGGCTCCGGCTGGGGCTGATCGGGCTCGCCGTCGTCGCGGCCGGGCTCGGCCTCGCCTGGATCCTCGCCGGCTCGGTGGCGCGGCCGCTCGAGCAGCTCCGCGCTGCCGCGGGTCGGCTCGGCCGCGGCGACCTGGACGCGCGGGTGCAACCGCAGGGGCCGAGGGAGCTCGACGAGCTCGGCCGCTCGTTCAACCGCATGGCGGGCGCCCTCGCCGCGAACCTGGGCGCGCAGCGCGACTTCGTCGCGAACGCCTCGCATCAGCTGCGGACCCCGCTCACCGGGATCAAGCTGCGGCTCGAGGCGATCCGGGCGGAAGGCGGCGCTGCCGCCGAGCAGGCGGCGAAGGCGGAAGCGGAGCTCGACCGGTTGAGCGCGCTCGTCGACGACCTGCTCGAGCTCGCGCGGGCCTCGTCGCAGGAGGAGACGGGCGAGCCGGTCGACCTCGCGGAGGTCGCCCGGGCGGCGGCGCGGCGGTGGGAGGAGCCGGCCGCGGAAGCGGAGCACCACGTCGCCCTCGCCGACGGCGCCGGCGGGCGGGCGTGGGCCGCGCCAGGCGATCTCGCGCACATCCTCGACAACCTGATCGAGAACGCGATCCGCTACACGCCGCGAGGCACGCGCATCACGGTGGCCACGGACCGCGTCGACGGTCGGCCGGCGCTCGTCGTCGCCGACGACGGGCCGGGCATCCCGCCCGAGGAGCGGGAGCGGGTCTTCGACCGCTTCTACCGCGGCGCCGGCGGGCGGCGGACGGCGCCCGGCACGGGGCTCGGGCTTGCGATCGTGGCCGAGCTCGCCGAGCGGTGGGAAGGAGAAGCCGAGCTCCTCGACGGGCCCGGGACGCGCGTGCGCGCCTCGTTCCCGCCAGCGCCTGCCGATTCGTCACCGTCACCCAACCATTTCTGAAGGATCGCCCTGCTAGCGTCGAAGCCGTGAGCCGCCTCCGCGTCCTCCTCGTTGCCGCACTCGGCCTCGCGCTGCCGGCCGGGCTCGCCCTCGCCGTCTACCTGAGCTCGGCGGGCCCGCTCGCGGCGGTTCCGGCGGTCGTCTCGGTGCCGTCCCAGCAGATCGCCAGGCCGGTGGCGACGACGACGGAGCCCGCGACCACGACGGAGCGAAGCGAGGACGACCGCCGGGACGAGCGCGAGAAGCGCGACGACGACCTGCCGGGCAAGTGCGACGACCCAGACCACCGCCTCGACCCGGACTGCGATCCCCGCCTCGCCGACTCGGACGACGACTCGAGCGGTCCCGGCTCGGGCTCCGACGACGACTCGAGCGGCAAGGGCTCCGGCTCCGACGACGACTCGAGCGGCAAGGGCTCGGGCGACGACTAGCGGCCGGCCCGCGCTCCTACCGAGTCTTTACCCTCCGCCCGCCCAGTCTTGACCCCGCTCGGGGGCGGGCTTGGCCGGGCCCTTCCTAGCCTCGAAGCATGGCATCGAGGCGAGAAAGGAGGGCTTCATGTCCACCGCTCTGAAGCTCCTGCTGCTGCCCGCGCTCGTCGTCGCGTTCAGCGTCGGCGTGGCGCTCGCAGCGTCCACGGGCTCGGACGACGCCGATCCGACTCCGCTTCCGGCGTCGGGCACGACCACACTCGACACGGGCACCACCGAGACCGGCACGACCGTCGAGACCGGCACCACGACCGAGACCGGCACGACCACGGTCGAGGACGGCGTCGACATCAGCGGCCCCTGCGACGAGGCCGAGCACGCGAACGATCCCCGCTGCACGGGCAACGCGCCCGCCGGGAGCAGCGGCCCCGGCCCGGGCCGCGACGACGACGACGACCGCGACGCCGGCGGCCGCTCCGGCCCGTCGGGCCCCGACAACTCCGGCCCGGGCTCCCTGAGCTCCGGCCACGGCGGCGGCGAGGACGGCCGGTGAGGCGGAAGGCTCTCCCCCTCGCCCTCCTCGCGGCGGCGGCGGCGCTGCTCGTCGCCGCCTGCGGCGGAGACGCCGAGACGCCCGCCGACGAGGGATCCCCGGGCGCCTCGACGGCGGGAGGCGGAGGGTCGGCGGCCGGCGGGCTGCCCACCGCCGGCCGCGTCGACCCGCGGCGCGACGGGCTCGAGGTCGCCCTCGGGGAGTGGGAGCTCGCCCTCGAGAGCGAGGCGGTCAGGCCCGGCCCCGTGACCTTCGTCGTCACGAACCGCGGCACGATGCCGCACGGGTTCGAGATGGAGCGGGAGAACGAGGACTCGGACGCCGGCAAGGTCGAGACGCGTGTCCTCGACCCGGGCGAGAGCGTCCGCGTCGAGCTCGACCTGCGGCCGGGCGTCTACAAGCTCGAGTGCAACGTCGAGGGCCACGACGACCTCGGCATGGAAACGCTCCTCGAGGTGAGGAAGGGCGCGCCGCTCGCGGCGGCCGAGGGGCGTCGGGCGGGCGCCGGCACGGCGCGGCCCGCAGTCGAGATCCGCGGCTTCGCCTTCGCGCCCGAGCGGCTCGAGGCGGCCGCCGGCCAGGAAGTGCTGTGGACGAACCACGACTCGGCCGAGCACACGGTCACCCAGACGGGCGGCGGGTTCGACTCCGGCTCGCTGGCGGCAGGCGAGGCGTTCACGGCGCGCTTCGACCGCCCGGGCTCCTACCGCTACGTCTGCGCGCTGCACCCGGCGATGCGCGGCGTCGTCGTCGTCCGCTAGGGCGCTCGACGCCGCGGCTCACCTTCGACTACAACTCTTCGGGTGGAGAGCGGGGAGAGGAGAATGCTCCCGTGTCCCTGAAGCCCGAGGAGGCGAAGCGCCGGCTGATCGAGAGGGTCGTCGAGCACGCGCGCTCGAAGCTCCCCGAGGAGCAGGCCGCGCGGCTCGAGTCGCTCGTGCGCATCTACTACGGCTCCGTCGCCGCCGAGGACCTGCTCGAGCGCGACGCGCACGACCTCTACGGCGCCGCGCTCGCGCTCTGGAGGTTCGCCTCACGACGCGGGCCGGGCGAGGCCGAGGTCCGCGTCTACACACCGCGGCTGGAGGAGCACGGCTGGGCCTCGACGCACACCGTCGTCGAGATCGTCAACGACGACATGCCCTTCCTCGTCGACTCCGTGAGCATGGAGCTCACCAGGAGCGGGCGCCGCGTCCATCTCATCGTCCATCCCGTCCTCTGCGTGCGCCGGGCCGAGGACGGGACGCTCATCGAGGTGCTCCCGCACGACGCGCCGGTCGACGACGGGACGCTCGAGTCGTTCATCCACGTCGAGGTCGACCGCGAGACCGAGCGCGACCACGTCGACGCGATCCACGCCGGCCTCGAGCGCGTCCTCGCCGACGTCCGCGCGGCCGTCGAGGACTGGCAGGAGATGCGCGAGCGAGCGAGAGCGATCGTCGCCGGCCTCGAGGAGAGCTCGCCGCCGGTCGACCCGGAGGAGCTCGCCGAGGCGAAGGCGCTCCTCGAGTGGATCGTGGACGGCCACTTCACTTTCCTCGGCTACCGCGAGTACGACCTGGTCGGAGACGACGGCGAGGCGGCGCTCCGCCGCGTGCCGGGCACCGGCCTCGGCATCCTGCGGGACGCGGGCGCCGAGGGGGAGGACGGGGTCGTGCGCCTGCACGCCGAGGCCCGCGGCCTCGCGCGGGAGAAGGAGCTGCTCGTGCTCACGAAGGCGAACTCGCGCGCCACCGTACACCGGCCCTCATACCTCGACTACGTCGGCGTGAAGCGGTTCGACGAGTCCGGGGAGGTGGTCGGCGAGCGGCGCTTCCTGGGCCTCTACACGTCGACCGCATACAGCGCCAGCCCGCACGAGATCCCGCTCCTGCGCCGCAAGGTGCGCAAGGTCCGGGAGCGGTCCGGCCTGCCGCCCGGAAGTCACGACGACAAGGCGCTCCTCGAGATCCTCGAGTCGTACCCCCGCGACGAGCTCTTCCAGATCTCGGAGGACGAGCTGTTCGACATCGCCATGGGGATCGTCCGCCTCGGCGAGCGCCAGCGGGTCCGCCTCTTCGTCCGCCGCGACACGTTCGGGCGCTTCCTCTCGTGCCTCGTCTTCGTCCCGCGCGACCGCTTCAACACGGAGGTGCGCCGGCGGATCCAGGAGATCCTCCAGGAGGCGTTCAACGGCGTGAGCGCCAACTACACGGCGCGCCTCTCGGAGTCGGTGCTGGCGCGGCTCCACTACGTCATCTACACGGAGCCCGGGCAGACCGCCGACTTCGACGTCGGCGAGATCGAGGAGCGCATCGTCGAGGCCACCCGCACGTGGGCCGACGACCTGGGCGACGCGCTCGTCGACGAGCTGGGCGAGGAGCGCGGCACCGAGCTGGCGGCGCTCTACGGCGACGCCTTCCCGCCCGGCTACCGGGACGACTTCACCCCGGCCGCCGCGGTCCGGGACGTCGAGCGCATGGAGCGCCTCGACCCGCACGGCGACCTCGCCATGACCCTCTACCGGCCGCTGGAAGCCTCCGAGAGCTTCTTCTGCCTGAAGCTGCTGCGCTCCGGGCAGCCGATCCTGCTCTCCGACGTCCTGCCACTGCTCGAGGACATGGGCGTGAAGGTCTACGACGAGCGGCCCTACGAGGTCGGGCGCGGCACCGGGACGTCCGCCTGGATCTACGACTTCGGCCTCACGTACGCCGAGGGCGGCATCGACCTGGAGCGGGTGGGCGACGCCTTCAAGGACGCGTTCGCCCACGCTTGGCGGGGCGTGACCGAGAACGACGGCTTCAACCGGCTCGTGCTGGGTGCGGACCTCACGTGGCGGGAGATCGCGATGCTCCGCGCCCTGGCGCGGTACCTGCGTCAGATCGGCACGGCGTTCAGCCAGGCCTACATGGAGGACACGCTTTCCGGGCACGCGCCGATCGTCCGGGACCTCGTCGAGCTTTTCCGCACCCGCTTCGACCCGGAGCGGGCGGCCGAGCGGGAAAGCGGCGCCGCCGCCGAGCTGGCCGCCGGGATCGAGGCGGAGATCGACGGCGTGGCGAGCCTCGACGAGGACCGCATCCTCCGCAGCTTCCTCGGCCTCGTCCAGGCGACGCTGCGGACGAACTACTTCCAGGGCGACGAGACAGGGCGTCCCAAGCCCTACCTCTCCTTCAAGCTCGACCCGGAGCGCGTGCCGGGGCTGCCGCTTCCCCGGCCGCTCTACGAGATCTGGGTCTACTCGCCCCGCACCGAGGGCGTCCACCTGCGCGGCGGCCGCGTCGCGCGCGGCGGCATCCGCTGGTCGGACCGCCGCGAGGACTTCCGCACGGAGGTCCTCGGCCTGATGAAGGCGCAGATGGTGAAGAACGCCGTCATCGTCCCGGTCGGCGCGAAGGGCGGGTTCGTCGTCAAGCGCCCGCCTCCGGAGCGGGACGCCCTCCGTACCGAGGTGGTCGAGTGCTACCGCACGTTCGTCCGCGGCCTGCTCGACCTCACCGACAACATCGTCGGCGGGGAGACGGTGCCGCCGCCGGAGGTGATCCGCTACGACAGCGACGACCCCTACCTCGTGGTGGCGGCCGACAAGGGGACGGCGACGTTCTCGGACGTCGCCAACGCGATCGCGGCGGACTACGGCTTCTGGCTCGGCGACGCGTTCGCCTCGGGCGGCTCCGCCGGCTACGACCACAAGAAGATGGGCATCACCGCGCGCGGCGCGTGGGAGTCCGTGACCCGCCACTTCCGCGAGCTCGGCGTCGACGTGAAGACGGCGGAGATCACCGCCGTCGGCATCGGCGACATGGCAGGCGACGTCTTCGGCAACGGGATGCTGCTCTCGCGCAAGCTGAAGCTCGTCGCGGCGTTCAACCACGAGCACGTCTTCATCGACCCGGATCCCGATCCGGAGGCGAGCTGGCAGGAGCGAAGGCGCCTCTTCGACCTGCCGCGCTCCTCGTGGGCGGACTACGACGCCGGCACGCTCTCGCAGGGTGGGGGCGTCTTCCCCAGGACCGCGAAGTCGATCCCGCTCTCGCCGGAGGCCCGGCGCGCGCTCGGCGTCGAGGTGGAGGCGCTGACGCCCACCGAGCTGATCCGCGCCGTCCTCACGGCGCCGGTCGACCTGCTCTGGAACGGCGGCATCGGCACCTTCGTCAAGGCCTCCTGGGAGACGCATCTCGACGTGGGCGACCGGGCGAACGACGCGATGCGCGCGGACGGGCGCGACCTCCGCTGCCGGGTTGTCGGAGAGGGCGGGAACCTCGGCTTCACGCAGCAGGGGCGTATCGAGTACGCCCTCGCGGGTGGGCGCATCCTCACGGACGCGATCGACAACTCCGCCGGCGTCGACTGCTCCGACCACGAGGTGAACATCAAGATCCTCCTCGGCGCCGCCGTCGCCTCCGGCGACCTCACCGAGAAGCAGCGCAACGAGCTGCTCGCGGACATGACGGAGGACGTCGCCCGCCTCGTGCTCACGAACAACTACCGCCAGACGCAGGCGCTAAGCCTCGCGGTGGCGCAGGCGCCCTCCATGCTGGGCGTCCACGCGCGGGTGATCGCCCATCTCGAGGGGGCGGGCCGGCTGAACCGCGCGCTCGAGTTCCTGCCCTCCGACGAGGCGCTCGCCGAGCGGCGCGCTGCACGCGGAGGGCTCGTCGCCCCGGAGCTGGCCGTCCTGCTCGCGTACGCCAAGATCGAGCTGTACGGGGCGCTGCTCGACTCCGACCTCCCGGACGACCCGGCGATGGCGGGCGAGCTCGTGCGCTACTTCCCGCGCGTCCTGGCAGAGCGGTTCCGCGAGCGCATGGACGGCCACCGGCTGCGGCGTGAGCTCGTCGCCACCTACCTGACGAACAGCCTCGTCAACCGGGCGGGGATCACGTTCGTCTTCCGGCTCGCGGAGGAGACGGGCGCGGGGGCCGCCGACATCGCGCGGGCGTACTCGGTCGCGCGGGAGGTCTTCGACCTGAGAGACCTGTGGACGGCGATCGAGGCCCTCGACGAGGTGATCGACGCGGGCGTCCAGCTCGCCATGCTCCTGGAGGGGCGGAAGCTCGTCGAGCGCGCCACGCGCTGGCTTCTCCGCAGCCGGCCGCGGCCGCTCGACATCGCCGCCGAGATCGCGGCGTTCCGTCCCGGCGCCACGCTGCTCGCGGGGTCGCTCCCGGCGCTCCTGCACGGCGCCGACGCCGAGGCGCTCGAGCATGCGTCCCGGGAGTACGCGCGCGCGGGCGTCCTTCCGGAGCTCGCGCGGCGGGTCGCCGCGATCGGCTCCCTCTTCTCCGCCCTCGACATCGTCGAGGTCGCCGCGGCGAGCGGAGCTGAGCTGGCCGACGTGGCCGGCGTCTACCACCGCCTCGGCGGCCGCCTCGACCTGCACTGGCTCCGCGACGAGATCACGGCGCTCCCGCGCGACAACCGCTGGCAGACGCTCGCCCGGGCGGCGCTCCGGGACGAGCTCTACGCCGTGCACAGCGCGCTGACGCGGGAGGCGCTGGAGGCGTGCCCGTCCGGGGCCGACCCGGAGGCGTGCGTCGAGGCGTGGTACACGCGCAGCCGCCCGGGCGTCGAGCGGGCGCTCCAGGTGCTCGTCGACATCCGCATGGGCGGGCTCTCGAACCTCGAGACGCTGTCCGTGGCGCTCCGGGAGGTGCGGAACCTGATTCAGTCGGGGCAGAGGCCGGTGCCGGAGCCGCCCGCCTTCCCGCCCGAGGCCGCGGCAGAGCCTGCGCCGCCTCCGCCCGAGTCGCTCCGCCTCCGCTGACGTCGGCTCAGGCCACGCGCTCGAGCGCCTCGGAGGCGAAGTCGCGCTCGAGCAGGTCGAGCACGGCCTCCTCGATCGCGCCCTGCGTGGCGGGCTCGCCGTACCCCACGTCGCCGAGCTCGTGCAGCGCGCCGCCGATCGTGTAGCCGTCCTGGAAGCGGTCGAAGACGCGCGGGTCGATGTAGGACGCCCTGCAGACGGCCGGCGTGTTGCCGAGGTAGTGCGCGACCTCCTTGACCGCGCGGGCCACGGCGCGCTGGCGGCCGGTCTTCGACCCGTGCGCCTGGCCCGAGACGGCGAGCGCGACGGCCGCGATGACCGTCGCGTTCCAGGTGCGGAAGTCCTTCGCCGAGAAGCTGTCCTCGGTGACCTCCTTCAGGTACGCGTTGATGTCGTCCGACACCACGTCGACCCAGCGCCCGTCGACCTTGTAGGCGAGGAGCCCCCCAGGGCCGCGCCGCTTCCTGAGGGCCGCGACGACGCGGTAGACGTCCGGGTCGACGACCGACTGGGCGCGGCGCTTCCCGCCCTTGGCGGGGTAGTCGAACCGGATCAGCCCGCCCTTCCCGACCGAGACGTGCCGCCGCAGCATCGTCGCGAGGCCGTACGTCCCGTTGTCCTCCGCGTATCCCTCCGTGCCGATGCGGAAGAAGCCGCGATCGAGGAGCCGGACGGCGCAGGCGAGCACACGCTCGCGGGGCAGCCCGCGCTTGCGGAGATGCGCGGCGGCAACCGCTCGCAGGCCCGGGAGCGCCCTCGCGAAGCGGATCATCTCGTCGAACTTCTCCCGGTCGCGCCGCTTGCGCCAGTCGGGGTGGTAGAGGTACTGCCGCCTGCCGGCCGCATCCGTCCCGACCGCCTGGATGTGCCCGTACGGGTAGGGGCAGATCCACACGTCTGTCCAGGCCGGGGGGATGACCAGCTCCCGGATGCGCTCGAGCGTGTCCTCGTCGTCGACGGGCGTCCCGTCCTCGTCGAGGTACTCGAAGCCACGGCCGCGCCGGCGGCGGACGATGCCGGGGCGGGAGCAGTCTGAACGGCGCAGGCGCGGCACGGGCGTACTCTTGCCCCGAGCGGGCGCCGGTCCAACGTCTTCGTTCTCCGCTCGGGCGGCGTCCGTCTCCGCAAGACTGCTCGGATGCGCGCGATCGTCTTCCTCGACGCCGAGCCGCGGTTCCGGCCGTATCCCTTCGCGCCGCCGCTCGACGGGCCGGTGCGGCGGGCCGTGGAGGACGCCGCCGGAGTGCTCGCGCGAACGAGCCGGCGCTTCGACGGACCCGTCGCGTTCTGCCACGGCGTCGGCCGCGACGGCGCCATCCTGCGCCGGAAGGGCCGCTACGCGGAGGCGATGGTGGTCTTCGAGGAGCCGACGCTCGCCTACCGGCTCGGCTTCGCGCTCGGCGTGCAGCTCTTCGTCGAGCGGCCCGAGGGCGCGACCCTCTTCCAGCTTCGCGGGCCCTCGATCGGACGCGACCCGCTGCTCTGGACCGCCTCGGCGTCGGGAGGCCTGCGTCCCGCCCAGGAGCCGCGCGAGGCCATCCTCGAGGACGCCGCCGAGGAGATCGGTCTCCGGGCCGGCGACCTGCCCGGGTTCGAGCCCGTCGCGGTCGTGACGAGCGACGACACCGGCTCGGCCCTCGTCGTTTACGTCGCGAGGCTGCGCGAGGGCGCCGAGCCGGAGCCCGACCCCGTGAAGGTCGCGGAGCTCGCCTGGGTGAACGACCCGACGGAGCTCGGCGCGCAGGTCTCCGCGGACACGCTGGCCGCGTGGGAGGCGGTCGTCCGCAGCCGGGCGGAGCGGGGGGAGAAGCAGGAGGCCTAGCAGGCCTAGTCGGCGGGGACGGCGTCCGGGTCGCCCCCGGTCACCTTCTCCCACCACTCTTCCTCGCGCTGCTTGAGCTGCGTCTGCACCTGCGCGACGTAGGCGGCGAGCTCGGTCTCCTTCTGCCCGAGCCGCTCCTGGAGCGCGACGAGCTCCCGCTCGCGGCGCTCGAGCTTGTCCTCGCGGATCTCGACGTCGGCCTCGAGACGCGCTTCCTTCGACTCGATCTCGCCCTCGCGGGTGTCGAGCTCGCGGAGTCGGTCGCGGAGCGACTCCTCCATCTCGGCGAGGCGCTTCTCGCGCCGGTCGAGCCGCTTGCGCTGCGACTCGGCCACGTCCTCGGTGTTGGAGAGCTCGGCCTCGCGCTCCGCCAGCTCCCGCTCCCGCTCCTTGAGGCGGTCCTGCAGGGCTTCCACGTCGAGGATCTTGCTCGTGTCCGTCTCGACCCGGGCGAGGTGGGCCTCCCGGTGGTGCAGCTCGGCCTCGCGCGCGGCGAGCTCGGCCTCGCGGCGATCGAGCTCCCCGAGGCGGGCGACCGCGTCCTGAGTGTCCTTGTCGCGCCCGGAGAGATCCCGCTCGAGCCGCTCGGCGTCGACGCGCAGGCGATCCTGCTTGGAGCGCAGCTCCGCCTCGCGCTCGCCGAGCGCCTCGTCCCGCGCCTGGATCCGGGAGAGCTCCTTGGCGACCTCCCGCTCGCGACCGACGAGCGTCTGCTCGCGGCTCGCGACCGCCTTCTCCTGCTCGCGCAGGGTGGCCTCCCGCTCCGAGAACGCACGCTCGCGGGCCTCTTGCCGCGCCTTCATCTCGGTCTCGCGGCTGGCGACGTCCTGCTCGCGCCGGGCGAGCTTCGACTCCTGCGACGAGAGCGCCTGCGCCTGCTTGGCGAGATCCGCCGCGAGCCGCTCGCGCTCCCGGTCGCCCTCCTTCAGCTCGCGGAGCTTCGTCTCCACGTGCTCGGACCGCTCCGCGTTCAGCGCCTCGGCGGCGACGAGCCTCGTCTCGAGCTCGGAGAGGCGCTCGCGCTCCTCGCGGAACTGTTGGATCTGCTCCGTGAGCCGCACCTCGCGCAGCTCGAGCTCCTGCTCCGAGGAAGCGAGCCTCGCGGCGCGCACGTCGAGCTCGGCGGAGCGGGCGGCGAAGTCCTTCTCGTGCGCGGCCCCCTCGCCGCGCGCCTCGAGGGCGATGGCGAGCTCGGCGCGGAGATCCCGCTCCCGGTCGAGCGAGGCCGCGAGCTCCGCGCGCAGCACCTCCGCCTCGGCCGACCCGGCCCCGTTCGCGCCGAAGCTCAGGAGCGTCGAGGCCGCCTCGGCCTCGGGGCCCGCCTCGGTTCCGTCCACGGGCTCGCGCCGCTTCTCGAGCTTGCCGCGCAGGCCGGTGCCGAAGCCGGTCTCGGCGTCGCCGGAGCCGCCGTCCTTCGCCCTCGTAGTCGTCTCGTCGGTCACGCGGCGCCTCCGACCTCGGCTAGAAGAGCTCGGACAGGTTGAGGAACGCCGGCCCGAGGATGACGATGAACATGGCCGGGAAGATGAAGAGCACCGTCGGGAAGAGCATCTTGATCGGCGCCTTCATCGCCCGCTCCTCGGCGGCCAGCTGGCGTCGGCTGCGCGTGTCGGCCGCCTGCACCTTGAGGATCCGCCCGAGCGAGATCCCGAGCTGGTCCGCCTGGATGATGGCGCGGACGAAGGCGGAGAACTCCGGCGTGCCGACGCGGTGCATCATCTTCGTGAGCGCGTTCTGACGGCTCTCGCCGATCCGCATCTCGCCGAGCGCGAGCGCGAACTCCTCGGCGAGCGGTCCCTCCATGTGCTCGGTCAGCTTCGAGATGGCGCCGTCGAAGCCGAGGCCGGCCTCCACGGACACCGCGAGCAGGTCGAGGGCGTCGGGCAGCTCCGCGCGCAGGATCTCCTTGCGGCTGCGCGTCTTGAAGGTGAGGAAGACGTCCGGGAGCATGAAGCCGACGACGGCGAAGACGACACCGAGCAGGAGGCCCCTCGAGGCGAGCCCGCCGGTCACGCCCGCGAACACCTGCCCGCCGAGGAAGGCGCCGACGGCGACGATCCCCTTCAGGGCGAGGAACCCGGTCGGCGAGACCTTGCGCGCGAGACCGGCGTTCAGGAGCTTGCGGTTCACGGACTCGACGCTCGCTCGGGGCGTGACCCGGAGCACGACCCGCGCGAGGCCGGTCGTCATGGGGACGAGGGCGCGGTCGCGGAACGTCCCGTCGTCGAGGACGCCGGGCCGCGGGATGCGCGTCTTGCCGTAGGTCGCCGCGCGGCGAATCGAGCCCGTGCGCTCGCGCGCGGGCTGCGTGGCGACGTCCATCAGGAGGAAGAAGGCGAAGGCGACGGAGCCGCCGGCGATGAGAAGCAACCAGAACATGTCAGTACCTGAAGTTGACGATCTTGCGGAGGATGAGGGACCCGACCGTCATCATCACCAGCATGAGGGCGATCAGCTTGTTGCCCGTGCCCGTGTGCCAGAGCGGGCTCATGTACTCGGAGTTGAGCAGGGTGAGCATGGCGGCGACGAAGAAGGGCAGCCCGATCAGCACGTAGGACGAGGCCCGGCCCATCGCCGTGAGGCCTTTGATCTTCTTCGCGAACTGCTGCCGGTTGCGCACGGTGTCGGCGACCATGTCAAAGAGCCCGGCGAGGCTGCCGCCGACCTGGCGCTGGATGGTCACGGCGGTGATCACGAACTCGAAGTTCTTCGAGCCGAGGCGCTGGGCCATCTCGACGAGCGCCTCGTCCATCGGACGGCCGAGGCGGGTCTCGGTGAGGACGCGCTTCAGCTCCTTCGAGGCCGGCGGCTGCTCCTCGTCGACGACGCTCTGGAGTGACTGACGGAAGCTGTGCCCCGCCTTCAGGCCGGCCGCCATCGTGACGAGGAGGTCCGGGAGCTGGTTCTCGAACGCCTTGACGCGCCGGCGGGCCTTCATGGAGAGGAAGCCGTACGGCAGGAACGCGCCGGCGATCATCGTGATCCCGAT
>DASTBX010000129.1:0-33373 GCA_035711645.1 Gaiellaceae bacterium | reverse complement strand
GTGGACGAGGAGGGCAACAACTTCTGGGGCGTCGAGGTGCACAAGCTCCGCCAGCTCAAGAAGCCGACGGTCATCCTCGCCAGCGACCGGGACAGCGGCCTCTGGATCTTCCAGTACCAGAATGACAGGAAGAAGAAGGGCAACTAGGGCCTCACAGCCCGAGCTCGAAGGAGGGGCCGGCGCAAGCCGGCCCCTCTCGTTGCCTCAGTACACGGAGCCCGGACGCGGGGCGTTAGCTCAGCTGGGAGAGCGCCGGCTGTGCACGCCGGAGGTCACCGGTTCGATCCCGGTACGCTCCACTGCCCGCACGCCGCTAGGTACGAGGGTTTCCACCGCTAGCGGCTGCGGTCACCCGCTAAGTGCGCCCCGCGAGGCTTGCACCCGATGGAGAGGCACCATGCTCCGGGCGTTTTTCTGCATTCGGCCTCGGGCATGCCAAGCCCGAAGCGGAGGAAGGAGATCGCGATGAACACGCCTCCAATCGTCTCGCCAGAGGAGTGGGAGGCTGCGCGCCAGCAACTGCTCGTGAAGGAGAAGGAGTTGACCCGCGCCCGTGACGCGCTCGCGGCCAAGCGTAGGCGCATGCCGTGGTTATCGGTAGGCAAGGAGTACGAGTTCGAGGGGCCGGAGGGCAAGGCGACCTTGCTCGACCTCTTCGACGGTCGCCGTCAGCTGATCGTCTACCGCGCCTTCTTCGAGCCCGGGGTGCGCGGATGGCCCGAGCATGCCTGCATCGGCTGCTCGATGGTGGCGGACCAGGTCGCCCCGGTCGCCCATCTGAACGAACGCGACACCACCCTCGTGTTCGTCACGCGCGCGCCACAGAAGGACATCGAGCGAGTGAAGGCGCGGATGGGCTGGGAGATGCCGTGGTACACGATCACGGACGACTTCGACGCCGACTTCGGCGTCGACGAGTGGCATGGCACGAACGCTTTCATCCGCGACGGCGACCGGGTATTCCGCACGTACTTCATCACCGCCCGCGGCGACGAGGCCCTGGGAAGCACTTGGAGCTACCTCGACATGACCGCGCTCGGACGCCAAGAGGAGTGGGAGGACTCGCCGGAGGGTTACCCGCAGACTCCGCCGTACGAGTGGTGGATCTGGCACGACGAGCCACACCAAACAGGTGCCGATCGCAGCGCCTTAGATGCTAGGCGGGAAGCCGCTACCTAGGAGACGAACGCTTTTCGCACCGCTGTGGCCGACCACATGGAGCTCCCATGCGGCCTCCGTACCCGCTTGTGGTTCAGGTTCTCGGCGATCTCCTCGAGCGACATCCCTTTCTCGAGCATCCGCCTAGTCCTCATACGCCAGCCGCCACCTCGGCGCCAGAACGCCCGCAACCAACGAAACCCGAAACTGCTTGGCTGCGAGTTATTCGAGGTCGGCCTGGGTCTACCTCAAGGTCACCCGGTAGCTCGGCCGCTCGAAGGCCGGGCCGGGCGGGAGGCGACGCGCTCCGCCTCGCTGACCGGGTCCTCGGAGAGCAGCGTCGCGCCGACCGACTCGGCGAGCGCGGCGGTCGCGCCCGGCCCGGCCACCGCGAGCGGTGCCGTCCGCCCGAGCTCGCGGAGCTCGTCCCGAGCCCGGGAGAGGTGGCGCGCGGTCGTCGCGCTGACCACGACCAGGCTGGGATCGAGGGAGCGCGTCGTCTCGTGCAGCTCGCCGAGGGGCGTGTCCGCTCCGAGGTACGCGATCCGCCAGCCGCGGGCGCGCAGGGCGAGGCCGAACGCGATCAGGGGAAGGTCGTGCAGCTCGCCCGGTGCGCAGGCGAGGACGGCGAGCGGGCCCGCACCCTGCCCCCAGCCGCGGGCGAGGCCGAGCAGACGCCCTCGCACGACTCCCGACGCGAAGTGCTCCTGCGCGACGCTCGCGGTCCCCGCCTCCCAGCGCTCGCCGAGATCGTGCAGGTAGGGAAGGAGCAGGTCGCGCAGGAGCGCGTCGAGGCTGAGGACGGCGAGCGCCCGGTCGAGCGCCGCCTGGGCGGCGGGCTCGTCGAAACGCCCCAGCGCGTCGGAGAGCGACGTCGAATCCGGCGCCGCCACCGCCACCGCGGGGGCCTCGTCGCCCGCCCCCTCGAGCGCGAGCCGGGCCGCCTCGGCCGCTGAGAGGCCCTGGTCCTGGTAGGCGCGCATGCGCCGGATTCGCGCCTCGTCCGCCGCCGAGTAGAGGCGGAAGCCTCCCGGGGACCGGGTCGGCTGCAACAGGCCGTAGCGCACCTCCCACGCGCGCAGCAGCTCGGGGCTGACGCCGACCCGCCGGCTCAGCTCGCCGATTCTCAGGAGTCCGTCGTTCACGGCGCGCACGTTACAGAACCAGGACGATGTTTGCACACACACTTGACAGGCTACCCTACGTGCTGTACAAAGTCTATACGTATTCTCGACAAAAGGAGGGAGAGACATGAAGAAGCTCGACATCCTCGCGGCGGTGCTCGTGATCGTCGGAGGCCTGAACTGGGGCCTCGTCGCCCTGGCCGAGTTCGATCTGGTCGCCACCATCTTCGGTCTGGACTTCGGCGAGACGAACGCAGCCAGCCGGGTCGTCTACGGCCTCGTCGGCCTCGCTGCGGTCTACCAGGTGCTCCAGCAGGCCGCCATCCGCCGCCGCTGGAGCCGCGACCCGCACGCCGCGGCCGCGTAGCGGGACGCTGCGAGCCGGCCGGCCGCCGCGCCGGCCGGCTCGCCCTTGCCCGGCGATGAAGCCGAAGGTCGCAGTCCCCGTCGAGTCCGAGCAGGCCTTCTCGCTCTCCCGTCCCGTGGTGTCGATGGACGTCGCCGGCGCCCGTAGACTCGGGTCGGCCTACTGGGAGGAGGTGGAGCGGACGACGCGGCGGTTCGTGCAGGCGCGGCCCACACGCACCGGCGTCGATCTCCGGGTGCTGCGGAGAGGCCCGCTCCTGCTCCGCCTCGGCCCGCCGCAGCTCGACGTGCGTGTGGCCTTCGTGTCCTGCTCGCATTCGGTCCTCGGAGGCCTGCTCGCTCGCTCCGAAGGCGGCGTGCTCCTCCTGGCGCAGGAGCGGAGCGACTCGTGGAGTCTGCGCACGTCGATTCGCGGCTACCTCCCGCGCCTCGGCGCGCCGCCCGGCCGGCCCGGCTGGACAGGCTTTCTCTACGCGCAGCTCCAGGCCCGCCTGCACCGGGCCATCGGACGCCGGTACGCCGTACGCCTCATGCGCGAGGCCCGCCGATGAGAGTTGCGGTCGTGGGCGCGACCGGGGTGATCGGGCGCGCCCTCGTGCCGGAGCTCGCTCGCGAGCATGACGTCGTCGCCGTGTCCCGAGGCGCAGGCGGTTCGCCCCTCGACCGCGTCCACTGGACGGCCGCCGACGCGACCCGGCGCTCCGAGCTCGAGCCCGCGCTACGCGGGGCCGACGTCGTCTACCACCTCGTGCACTCGCTCGGGGCGAAGGACTTCGAGGAGCGGGACCGGCTTGCCGCGGATTCGGTCGCAGCCGCCGGCGAGGCCGCCGGAGCCCGCCAGATCGTCTTCCTCGGCGGGCTCGGCGACGACGGCGACCACCTCTCCGACCACCTCCGCAGCCGGGCGGAGACCGGGCGACGCCTCGCCGCCGGATCGGTTCCGGTGACCACCGTCCGCTCGGCCGTGGTCGTCGGCCGCGGCAGCGCCGCGTTCGAGACGATCGTCGCGCTCGTCGACCGCCTGCCCGCGATGATCTGCCCGCGCTGGGTGACGACGAGGACGCAGCCGATCGCGCTCGCCGACGTCGTGCGCTACCTCGCCGGCGTGGCCGGCCGCGAGGAAGCGTTCGGTGCGGCGTACGACGCTGCCGGGCCCGAGGTGATGACGTACCGCGAGATGATCGAGCGGGTCGCGCGCCTGCGCGGGCGGCGGCCGCTGATCGTCGAGGTGCCCTTCCTGACGCCGCGCCTCTCGTCGCTCTGGCTCCACCTCGTCACTCCGGTGAAGGCGGGTGTCGCCCGTCCGCTCGTCGACGGCCTGCGCAACGAGACGGTCGCCGGCGACGAGACGATCCGTGCTCTCGTGCCCTTCCGGCTCACGCCTTTCGACGAGGCGGCCAGAGACGCCGTCGCGGGCGAAGGCCAGAACTGAGAGCGGCCCCTCCGGCCTGCGCCGGAGGGGCCGCTCGCTTCCCTCTCAGGGAATCAGCACCTCGTCGATGACGTGGATGACGCCGTTCGAGGCGCTCACGTCCGCCCGGACGACCCGGGCTTCGTTGACCGTGACGCCACTCTCGGTCGTCTCCAGGTCGACGGGCTCGCCGTTCAGCGTCTCGGCCGAGCTGAGCTCCGCGACGTCGCTCGCGCGGGCCTCGCCCTCGACGACGTGGTAGAGCAGGACTTCCCTCAGCGCCTCCGGATCGGCGGCCAGCGAGTCGAGCGTCTCCTGCGGCACCTTCGCGAAGGCGTCGTCGGTGGGGGCGAAGACCGTGAAGGGCCCCTCGCCGGACAGCGTCTCGGCCAGGCCGGCCTCCTCGACGAGGGACGTCAAGGTGGAGAACTGGCCGGCCGCGACGGCCGTCTCCACGAGGTTCTCCTCAGTCGTCGCCTCCGTGGTCGTCGCCGCCGGAGGAGCCGCGGCCGTGTCCTCCGACGAGGAGTCGTCGTCGCTCCCGCAGCCCGCGACGGCGAGGCCCGCGACTACGAGACCGATCGCGCCAAGGCTTCGGGCCGAGCGCAGCGTTCCGAGCTTGTTCATCTAACATCCTCCTTGTCCAGTGCTTGTACAGGGTGAGGAGAACTCTATACAGAATCACGGCAAGATGTCAAGGGTTTGTATAAGGTCGCCGGGCCGCGGCGCGAGGCGAACCGCTAAGCGGTGCGGAGCTGCGCCAGTGCCTCGCCGGGGAGCGGGAACCAGCGGATCCGCTCGAACTCCGGCGTAACCGGCGGGTCCTGCGGCCTGGCCCTCGGTGCGGCCGCCTCCACCTCGCGGATGATTCTCCGCGCCTCGTCGAGGTAGCCGGCCAGGACGCTCTCAGGCTGGGCGGCCAGCGGCTGCCCCAGCCCGAGGCGCGGCTCCGTGAACGAGACGTCGTTCAGCGAGAAGGACGGCCGGGCCGCGCGCTCCCGATGGTGCCAGAGGCCCGTCTCCGGGTCGAAGCGGTAGAGGGGCAGAAGCTTCCAGCCCTCGTCGGCGAGCAGGTGCACGGCGTCCACGACGTACCGGAAGACGGCCTCGCTCAGGAAGTAGTTGAAGCTGACGCGCGTGAAGGAGAGCTTCGCGCCGAGGTGGCCGCGCGCGACCTCGGCGTCCATCCGCGCCGACCAGTCGTCGTCGATGGGGACGAGGCGGTGGAGGTACGGCGCAGCGCAGAAGCAGCCGCTGCGCGCCTGGATGCCGAAGAGGTCGCTGAGCAGTGCGACGACGAGGTTGGCATGCAGGCGGCCGCGTCCGTGCCGGACGCCGAAGGAGACGATTGCGAGGCGCTCGACGTCCGGGTTGCCGAGGATCTCGATGTTCGGGTTCGTGCTCCACGACTCGAGCGAGCGGCGGACGAAGGCGTCCTCGCGCCGCCGGATCTCCTCGCTGCCGACGGCTTCTTTGAGCGCGAAGACGAGCCCGGCGCGGATCGACTCGACGATCGCGGGCGTGCCGCCCTCCTCGCGGATTTCCGGCGCCGGGTGGTAAACCTGCCGGGTCGGCGTGACGAAGGTGACCGTGCCGCCGCCGGGGACGGCGGGGACGCGGTTGCGAAAGAGCGCGCGCTTCGCGACGAGGATTCCGGGCGTCCCCGGGCCGCCGACGAACTTGTGCGGCGAGAGGAAGACGGCGTCCTTGTGCGTCAGCGGCCGCGAGGGGTTCATGTCGATCGGGAGGTACGGGCCCGCGGCCGCGTAGTCCCAGCACGAGAGTGCGCCGTGGCGGTGCAGGACGACCGCGACCTCCTCGACGTCGGTCACGATCCCGGTCACGTTCGAGGCGGCCGAGAAGCTGCCGATCTTGAGCGGCCGGTCCGCGTGCGCGCGCAGCTCGGCATCCAGGTGGGCAAGGTCGACGCGGCCGTCGGCGTCCTCGCGGATCGTGACGACGTCGGCCGCCGACTCGCGCCACGGCAGCTCGTTCGAGTGGTGCTCGAAGGGGCCGACGAAGACGACCGGCCTCCGCGCCCCGCGCTCGTCCAGGCCGAGCACGCGCATGAGCCTGTCGATCGCGCCGGTGGCGCCCGACCCGCAGAAGAGGACGACGTCGTCCTCGCCGCCGTTCACGGCCCGGTGGACGATCTGCCGGGCCTCCTCCCGGAGCGCCGTCGTCTGCAGGCCCGTCGCCGACGCCTCGGTATGGGTGTTCGCGTAGAGCGGCAGGACGCGGTCGCGGATCACGTCCTCGACGAAGGAGAGCGCGCGGCCCGAGGCCGTGTAGTCGGCGTAGACGAGCCGGCGCGGCCCGAACGGCCCCTCGAGAACGGCGTCGTCGCCGATCACCGAGCTCCTGATCCGCTCGATCAGCGGCTCCGATCCCTGTCGCGGCCCGCGAAGCACCCGCGCAGCCGTCTGTGTGAAAGCGCTCATCCGATCGTCCCCGCTCACGGGACGGCGGGAGAACGCCGATGCTTCCATCACCGGTCGGGCGAAAGCGAAGCGCCGATCCGGGCCGTACACTGACGGCGCCGTAGAACGGGGGCCACTTGGGCGAGCTCGTCGAAGTCGTCGATTGGGTCAACCTGGCGCTCCTGAGCGCCCTCGCCGTGGCCGCGGTCTGGCTCTGGCGGCGGCGGCAGAGCCGTCCCGCAATGTGGGCCGCCGCGACGTTCGCCGCGCTCGCGATCGTCGTCGACGCAGCCCGAATCGTGCCCGAGGATCCGGACACGCTCGCGGGGGAGATCGCGCTGCGCGCGCTCATCGCCCTGCTCGTGCTCTTCCCCTACCTGCTCTACCGCTTCTCGGGCAGCTTCGTCCCCGCCTCGACCGGGCTCGAGCGGCTCGTCGGGCTCATGACGGCGGCCATGCTCGTCTGGACCTTCGCCCTTCCCGACGTGCCCGGAGAGGACGAGCCGCGCTCGCTCGGCTTCCAGCTCTATCTCGCCGGCTTCCTCGTCCACTGGACGGTGCTCACGGTCGTCGTGGTGGCGCGGCTCTGGCGCGCGGGACGCGGCCAGCCGAGCGTCGCACGCAAGCGGATGCGCTTCCTGGCGGCGGCGGCCGTCCTCATCACGGTGACGCTCTTCCTCGGGGCGTTTCTGGAAGGCGGCGACGACTCCGCGGCCGAGCTTCTCACCGGCCTGCTCACGACCGTCAGCGCGCTCGCGTTCCTCGCCGGGCTCGTCCCGCCGGCGCTGCTGCGGGCGGCCTGGCGCCGGCCGGAGGAGGAGCGCCTGGGCGACGCGGTCGGCGAGCTCCTGACCGCCTCCTCCGAGCGTGAGGTGGCCGACCGCGTCCTGCCCGCGATGAGCGACATCGTCGGCGCGAGGGCGGTCGCGCTCGTCGACGGCTCGGGCCGGCTGATCGGCTCGCACGGCGCGGGCGAGGAGGACCTCGATGCTGCAGCCCGGCGAGGACACGTGGTCGACATCGCCATACCCGGCGGCGCCCTGCGCGTCTGGGCGACGCCCTACGCGCCCTTCTTCGGGGACGACGAGCTACGCCTCCTCCGCTCGCTCGGAGCCCTGACCGGGCTCGCGCTCGACCATGCCCGCCTCTTCGCGCAGGAGCGCGAGGCGCGCATGACGCTGCAGCGGGCCGACGAGATGAAGACTCAGTTCGTGGCGCTCGCCGCCCATGAGCTGCGCACGCCGGTCGCGACCCTGCGCGGCTTCGCGGAGACGATCGAGTACAAGCGCGCCCAGCTCACCTCCGAGCAGCTCGGGAGGCTCGAGTCGACGCTCTTCCAGCAGATCCGGCGGACCGCGGACCTCGTCGAGCAGCTCCTCGACCTCTCGCGCCTCGACGCCGAGGCGATCGCCGTCGAGCCGCGACCGGTCGAGGTCGCTCCGATCCTCGAGGAGACAGTGCGGACGGCGGCCGGCGAGCGGCGGGGCGAGGTCGTCGTCGAGGCAGACCAGCGGCTGCGGGCGATGATCGACCCCTCCGTTCTCGAGCGGGTCGTCTCGAACCTCGTCGTCAACGCGCTCCGCTACGGCGCCGCTCCGGTGCACGTGCGCGCGGTGCAGAACGACCGCCACTTCCGCGTCGTCGTCGAGGACGCAGGGGCCGGCGTGCCGCCGGACTTCGTCCCGCGTCTCTTCGAGCGCTTCACGCGCAGCCGCAGCGCCGCGCAGCCGAGCGGCGGCAGCGGGCTCGGCCTCGCCATCGCCCGCTCGTACGCGCGCGCCCACGGCGGTGAGCTCCTCTACGAGCCGGCGACCCCGCAGGGCTCCCGCTTCGAGCTCGTCGTGCCGGCGCGGCCGGTGGAGGAGCCCTCTACGTGACGGTGCTCAGGCGCCGGCGGCTCGAGGAGACGCCTCGGCCGCGGCGGCCGGCTGAGAACCCGCGGGAGACGCAAACAGGGGAGGCATTGCCTCCCCTGCCGATTTTCGCCGCCACGGCTGCGGCTCCCGGGCGACTCCGGACGCCTGGCAGGGGAGCTGCGGCTTCTCTCCTGTCGGCGCTTTGCCTGCCTCCGTAATCGGCCTCGGAGGCCAGGGCCCGCATCCCTCGAACGGGCGACTCGGCCGCCTTGCGGGCGACGGGGCGATGAGGGAGGATGCCGGCGCCGATCAGTCCACGAACCTAGGGGGGAACACGATGAGTCCATCGGTAGACGCCCGCGGCGGTCGCCGCGGCGCGCTTCCGGCGCTGATCGCGCTCGTCACCGTCGTCCTCGCGCTCGGCGCCGCGGCGCCGGCAGGGGCGCAGGCGACCGGCCCGGTCTTCGTCGACGGGCAGGCCCAGCCGGTCTTCACGGGGGGCTCGACGAGCTGGGTGCGCGAGGAGCTCTGGGTCGAGTCCAAGATCGACAGCGACTTCGACGGGAAGCTCGACCGGATCCACGTCGACGTCACGCGCGTGCAGGAGACGGAGACGATCGGCCTCGACGTGCCCGTCGTCTTCGAGGTCAGCCCGTACTACGGGGGAAGCGTCGACGTCGTCAACTGGGACGTCGACCACGAGATCGGGCAGCCGCCCACGACGAGGCCCGTGACGGCGCCAGTCTTCCGCGACACGAGCCCGATCATCTCGAACTCGCACGTCAGCACGTGGGTGCCGCGCGGGTTCGCGGTCGTCCACGCCGAGGGGACCGGCACCGGCCTCTCCGAGGGGTGCCCGACCACCGGCGACCCGTTCGAGACGCTCGGCCCGAAGGCCGTCGTCGACTGGCTGAACGGCCGCGCCAGGGCGTACACGAGCCCGACCGGCGGCGACGAGGTGGTCGCAGACTGGACGACCGGCAAGGTCGGGATGATCGGGACGTCCTACAACGGGACGCTCCCGATCGGCGTGGCCACGACCGGGGTCGAGGGCCTCGAGGCGATCGTCCCCATCTCGGCGATCTCGAGCTGGTACGACTACTACCGCGCCAACGGTGCCGTCCGCGCGCCCGGCGGCTTCCAGGGCGAGGACGCGGACGTGCTCGCCGAGTACACGTACACGCGGCCGGACCAGCAGATCTGCCGGCCGGTGCTCGCCGACCTCGCCGCGAAGCAGGACCGCGTCACGGGCGACTACAGCCCCTTCTGGGACGCCCGCAACTACATGAACGACATCGAGAACCTGCGCGCCGCGTCGCTCGTCGCGCACGGCAACAACGACTGGAACGTGATGACGAAGCACGCGGCCGTCTACTACGAGGCGCTCAGGGAGCGCGGCGTGCCGCACATGCTCTACTGGCACCAGGGCGGCCACGGCGGCTCGCCGCCGCTCGTGCGGACGAACCGCTGGTTCAGCCGCTACCTCTGGGACCACCAGAACGGGGTCGAGAACGACCCGCGCGCCTGGGTCGTGCGCGAGGGCCAGAGCTCGCAGAGCCCAACGCCGTATCCCGAGTGGCCGGACCCGGGTGCGGCTCGAGTGACGCTGAGCTTCGCCGGAAACGGGCTGGAGACGGGCGAGCTCACGCTGAAGGAAGGGAAGCGCTCGTTCCAGACGCTCGTGGACAACGCGACGGTCAGCCCCGCGACCCTCATGAACGCGGCCTCGTCGCCGCATAGGCTGCTCTTCGAGACGCCGGCGCTCCTGAAGCCGATCCGGATCAGCGGGACGCCGACGATCCAGCTCCACATGGCGTTCGGCAAGCCGAAGGCGAACCTGACGGCACACCTGATCAGCTACCCGGCCGGCGGGGGCAACGGCACCGTCATCAGCAGGGGCTGGATCGACCCGGAAAACCGGCACTCCCCGGCCGTCACCGAGGCGATCGAGGTCGGCACGAGCTACAAGCTCACGTTCGACCTCCAGCCGAAGGACTCCGTGATCGCGGCGGGCCGACGCCTGGGAGTCATGATCCTCTCGAGCGATCGCGATTACACGGTCAGGCCGGCGCCCGGAACCGAGCTCACGATGGACCTCAGGGAGAGCCAGCTGCGCCTGCCCATCGTCGGAGGCCCTTCGACCTTCACGAACGCTTTCGACTGGGACGAGTAGCGAGCGGCCGGCGACGGAGGGGGAGGCGCCCCGCCGGGCGCCTCCCCCCGCCGCGTCCGGAGCCGTGTAAAGATGCCCGCGCTGCGGCTCCCGTATCGCAGGGACGGGACGGAAGCACAGCTGGCAGGAAAAAGGGGGTAGCACATGAGACGCGTTCTTTCTTCGGCCGCGGCGCTTGCGGTCGGCCTCGTCTTCGCGGTCGCCGCCCAGGGGGCAGGCACCGGCCCGCCGGTGACCGTCGTCGAGGGCGGCACGGTGCCGGGGACCGCGAAGCACCTCAGGGTCGTCGGCTTCGACCCGCTCCTCGCTCGCGGGATGAACGCCGCGCCGGCCGTCCTCGACGACGAGGGCTACGTCTACGTCGGCAGTCGGACCGACGGGGCGCCCGACCACCCGAATGCGGGCATCCTCGTCGTCGACACGTCCGATCCGAGCGACCCGGAGATCGTGAACGAGATCGGCCCGCCCTTCGCCGGGACCCCGAGCGAGACGACGCGCGAGCTCCGGATCTGGCAGGAGGAGAAGATCCTCGTCGTGCTCACGTTCACGTGCAGCGCGGTCATCCACCACTGCGAAGGAAGCGTGACGCCGACCTTCCGCTTCTTCGACCTGAGCGACCCGGCGAACCCGGAGTTCATGCTCAACTTCGAGCCGAGGCAGGCGAGCGGCTCGATCCGGACGCCGCACGAGTTCTTCCTCTGGGTCGACCCGGAGGACTCGAGCCGCGCCTACATCTGGGCCACGACGCCGACCGGTTCCCGCAACCCCGCCCAGGCGAGCATGCTCATCTGGGACGTCAGCGCCGTCGCGAGCGGCCTCAACCCGACGCTGATCGCCCAGGGAACGTGGGTTGGCCAGTACGAGCCCGGCGGCTTCGACGGCCGGCTCGCGCTCCACTCGATCGACGTCTCCGCGGACGGAAGGACGACGACGCTCGCCCATCAGCGCGGCCATACGCTCGTGCTCGACACGAGCGAGGTCGTCGACTCGCCGCCGCCGGCCGGCACGGTGATCGACCTCAACGACGACCTGCTCACGAGCCCGCTCGACCGTCCGAAGTGGGGGACGGCGGACGACGACTGCGTGTCCGAGTGCGCCGAGAGCCACTCGGCGGAGCAGGTGCCCGGCCGTGACCTGATCGTCAACACGGACGAGATCTACGGGACGTTCACACTGCCGTTCCACGGCTGCCCGTGGGGCTGGGTGCACGTGATCGACACGTCGGACCCGTCCCAGCCGGAGATCGTCAGCGAGTACAGGACGACGAAGAACGTCTGTCCCGCCGACGACCCGCTCACGCAGCAGTTCACGAGCTACGCGTCGCACAACCCGACCGTGACGAACGACCTCGTGCTCCTCACGTGGCACTCCGCGGGCCTCCAGGTGATCGACATCACCAGGGCCAACAGGCCGCGGCAGGCGGGCTGGTTCAGTCCAAGCCCGCTCGCCGAGGTGGCCACCGAGGATCCGGCTCTGAACGGCGGGCCGAACAAGGTGACGATGTGGAGCTATCCGATCGTCGACGACGGGCTCGTCTACGCCGTCGACCTGCGGAACGGGCTCTACGTCCTCCGCTACCAAGGCCCGCACGCGGGCCAGATCGGCAAGGCCGACTTCCTCGAGGGCAACTCCAATCAGGGCGACCTGCCGGCGATCGACTCGACCGGCTAGAGGCCGCGTGAGTTCGGAGGGGCCGGCTCCGGCCGGCCCCTCCCGCTATCCGTCGGGGCAGCGGGCCTGCAGGCCGATGCGGACGGTGACGAACTCGGCGGGCCGCAGCGGCGCGACGCCGACTTGGACGACCACCCGCCCCGCGGCGATGTCGTCCTCCGTCGTCGTCGTGCGGTCGCAGCGGACGACGAACGCATCCGCCGCCCGCGAGGCGGGGAACGCGCCCTGCGCAAGGAGGCCCCGCAGGAACGTGCGAACGGCCGCGCGGACCTGCGCCCAGAGCCGCTCGTCGTTCGGCTCGAACACCGTCCACCGAGTCCCCTGCTCCACGCTCTCCTCGACGAAGAGCGCAAAGCGCCGCACCGAGACGTACTTCCAGTCGCGGTCGGATTCCTCGCGCGTGCGCCCCGACGTGATGCGCGCCGGGCCGGAGGCCGGACGGCGGATCGCGTTGACGCCCGCGTCGGCGAGCGCGGCGGAGGCGTCCTCGGGGACGTCGAGCGCGGGCCCGACGATTCCCCGCAGCGACTCCTGCTCACCCGATGCCTTCCAGACGCCGCGCTCGCGGTCGGCGCGCGCGATGAGGCCAGCGACCGCGCCTGCGGCCGCGACCTCCCGCTCGCCCGCCCGACCGCGCACCCGCAGCCGCGGGAAGTAGACGGCAGCGTTCCTGCCGCCGCCGAACGAGCGAGCCCAGCGTACGACGGTCGCTGCCGTCCGGTCGGCCGGCGGGTCGACGAGGTAGAACGCGCGGCGTCGCCCGGCGAGGAGCGCGGCGTCGACGGCGAGCGACGTTGCGCGTCCGAGCCGCGCCGTCGCCGGCACGACCAGCAGGTTGAAGTCCAGGTCCTCGAGCAGGTCGAGCGAGCGC
Organism: Gaiellaceae bacterium; assembly: GCA_035711645.1. GTDB lineage: Bacteria > Actinomycetota > Thermoleophilia > Gaiellales > Gaiellaceae > JAIBJN01. Next base: position 20,323 of record DASTBX010000129.1, on the reverse strand, counting down.
CGCGGGCGCGACTCGTCGAGCCCGACGACCCAGGCGTGGGTGCCGCCGTTCTCGAAGAAGAGGCGCACCGCGTCGGCGGTCTCCCCCTCGGCGCTGCCGGCCGCGCGCTCGAGCTCGGCCGCCGAGGCGACGAGGAACGGCTCCCGCCCCGCCGCCGCGGGGACCGCGCCTACGACCGCCGCGACCGACGTCGGCGCCGCGGCGATGCGCTCCCGCGTCCGCCGGGGCCTCGCCATTAGGAGAGTGCCCGGGCCACGTCTCCCAGGCGCTCGAAGCGGGCGCCGGCGTCGAGGCAGTGGCCGACGAAGCGCTCGAGCATGGCGATGCGGGAGCCGCGGCCGATCACCTGCGGGTGCATCGTCACCGTGAGCACTCCGGCGTCCACGTGCTCGTGCATCCAGTCGAACTCGGCCTGCCAGATCTCGAGCACGTCGCCGGGCGTGGCGCCGCCCTTCCGGTAGGGGTCGAAGTTGAACTGGAAGTGGACCCAGTCGTCGAGCTCGAAGCTGAGCGGGAGCTCCCAGAAGCTCGCCTCGCGGCCGCGCTCGAGCGGCTCGCCGCGCGAGACGCGGTCGCCGATCCGCGGGCGGAAGGGCCGGTAGTCGTCCGCCATGAGGCTCGAGTCGTAGGCGAAGCCGAGCTCCTCGACGAGGGCGAGTGTCGATTCCGAGAGGTCGGCCGAGGGCGCTCGGAAGCCGAGCGGCGTGACGCCGATCGCCGCGAGCGTCTCCAACGCGCGCTCCATGTCGGCCCGCTCCTCGGCGGGCGTCTGGGTGCTCGGGTCGAGGTGCGCGTACGAGTGGTGGGCGACCTCGTGGCCCGCCTCCAGAATCGCCTCGGTCTCCTCGGGGAAGGACTCGACCGTGTGTCCGGGGACGAAGAACGTCGCGGGCAGCTCCAGCTCCTCGAGAAGCGCGAGCACCCGCGGCACGCCGACGCGTGCCCCGTACTCCCCCCGCCACAGCATCGCCGGCGTCACGTTGTCGTAGGCGAGCCAGACGGAGAGCGCGTCGAAGTCGAACGTGAGGCAGACCGTGCTCTGCGGCATCCGCGCGGATGCTACGGGACCGCGTCTCTACAATCAGGAGGGTGGAGGACCCGGCACCGCTCGTCGTCACGCTCGAGCCGCTCGACGACCACCTGATCGTCGAGCCGGTGGACGAGGAGGTCGAGACCCGAACCGGCCTCATCATCCCGCAGAGCGCCGAGGCCGGCTGCCGCTCCGGCATCGTCACCGCGGTCGGCTCGGAGGCCGCGGGCATCGACCCGGGCGACAAGGTGCTCTTCCCCAAGGGCGCCGGTTACGACGTCCGCCTCGGAGGGGTCACCTGCAAGGTCCTGCGTCGGGGCGAGCTGATCGCCCGCGTCCACGACTAGTCGCCGGGCGGCACGGCCGCAGTCGGGATCCCTCTTGGGGCCGCGCCGTTTCGAGGGCCGCTCAGCAGGGCATTCGTCGCGAGTGAGCCAGGTCGTCGTCGTGACGGGCGCGTCGGCCGGCGTGGGCCGCGCGGTCGCCCGGGAGTTCGCCCGCCACGGCGCGAGCGTCGGCCTGCTCGCACGCGGGCGCGAGGGGCTCGAAGCCGCGCGCCAGGAGGTCGAGACGGCCGGCGGCCGCGCGCTCGTCGTCCCCACCGACGTCGCCGAGCACGAGCAGGTCGAGGCCGCCGCACAGGCGGTCGAGGACGAGCTCGGCCCGATCGACGTCTGGGTGAACGACGCGATGACGACCGTGTTCGGCGAGTTCCTCGAGGTCTCGCCGCAAGAGTTCGTGCGCGCGACCGCGGTCACGTACCTCGGGCTCGTCTGGGGGACGCGCGCCGCGCTCGCGCGGATGCTGCCGCGCGATCGGGGCACGGTCGTCCAGGTCGGCTCCGCGCTCGCGTACCGCGGCATCCCGCTGCAGGCTCCCTATTGCGGCGCGAAGCACGCCGCCAAGGGCTTCTTCGAGTCGGTGCGCTGCGAGCTCCGGCACCGCGGCAGCCGGGTGCAGATGACGATGGTGCAGCTCCCCGGGCTGAACACGCCGCAGTTCGAGCACTGCCTGGCGCGGACGGCCGACCATCCCCGCCCTGTGCCGCCCGTCTTCCAGCCCGAGGTCGCCGCCGAGGCGGTCCGCTTCGCGGCTTCCGCCGGGCGCCGCGAGGTGTACGTCGGCCTTCCGACCGTCCTTACGATCGTGGGGAACAAGGTCGTCCCCTGGCTCGTCGAGTGGCGGCTCGCGCGGACCGGCTACCAGTCGCAGCAGATCCCGGACGCGCCGCTCGATCCGGACCGCGCGGTCAACCTCTGGGAGCCGGTCGGCGAGGACGAGGGCGCCCACGGGCGCTTCGACGGCGAGGCGAAGTCGGCGAGCGCCCAGCTCTGGGCGAGCAGGAACCGGCGGGCACTGGCGGCAGCCGGCGTCGCCGCCTCCGCGCTCGCCGCCGGCCTCGCGCGTCTGCGCGGCCGGTGAGCCCGACGCCACTCCGGGACGCGGACGGCTACGCGCCGATCCGCGACTACGCGGCGATCGGCGACGGCCGCACGGCGGCGCTCGTGGCGCTCGACGGCACGGTCGACTGGCTTTGCCTCCCCGATCTCCATTCGGCGAGCGTCTTCGCGGCGCTGCTCGACCCCGAGCGAGGGGGGCGCTTCCGGCTCCGCCCGGCGGCCCCCTTCGAGGCGGAGCGCCGCTACCTGCCGGAGACGAACGTCCTCGAGACGACGTTCCGGACGTCCGGCGGCGCCGTCCGGGTCACCGACGGGCTCTGCTTCTCCGACACCTCGCTCGGGCCGATCAGGGAGCTCGCCCGGCGGGTCGAGGGGCTGTCCGGGAGCATGCCGCTCGCCTGGAGCGTCGAACCGCGCTTCGGCTACGGCGCACGCCCGGGGCGCCTGAGCGCGCGCGACGGCGTCCCGGTCGCCGCCTCGGGCCGCGATGCCATTGGCGTCAACCTCTGGGGCGCCGGCGAGCCGGAGATCGGGTCGGGCTCGATCTCGGGCGGCTTCGAGGCTCGGGGCGGCGACCGGGCGCTCCTCGTGCTCGGCTCCGCACACGAGGAGCCGCTCGTCTTCCCGAGCCGGGACGCCGCCGAGGCGCGGCTCGACGGCACGGTCGCCAGCTGGCGGCGCTGGAGCGGGAACCGCGAGTACGACGGGCCCTGGCGGGACGCCGTGCTTCGGAGCGCGCTCGCCCTCAAGCTGCTCGTGTACGCGCCCTCGGGCGCCATCGCGGCGGCGCCCACGACCTCGCTTCCCGAGACGATGGGCGGCGAGCGGAACTGGGACTACCGCTTCTCGTGGATCCGCGACTCGGTCTTCACGATCGAGGCGCTCACCGACCTCGGCTGCTCCGTCGAGGCGAAGGCGTTCTTCTGGTGGCTCCTGCACGCCTCCCAGCTCACCCACCCGAAGCTCCAGGTCCTCTACGGCCTCGACGGCAGCCCGGACGCCCCCGAGCGGCTCCTCCCGCTTGCCGGCTACCGCGGCTCGCGGCCCGTGCGCATCGGCAACGGCGCCGCCGACCAGCGCCAGCTCGACATCTACGGCGACCTCCTCCAGACCGTCTACCTCTACGTCGAGCGCGGCCTCGAGCTCGATCCCGACACGGGCTCCCGCCTGGCCGACAGCGCAGACCACGTCTGCACGATCTGGCGCGAGCGCGACCTCGGCCTCTGGGAGGTCCGCAGCGACCCGGTTCACTTCACGCAGTCGAAGATGATGTGCTTCGTGGCGCTCGACCGGGCGTGCCGCCTCGCGGAGGCCGGCCTCGTGGACGACCGGCGCTCCCGCTGGGCACCCGAGAGGAGCGCGGTGCAGGAGTTCGTGGAGACCCGCTGCTACAGCGAGGAGCAGGGCAGCTACGTCCGCTCCGCCGGCTCCGAGGAGCTCGACGCGAGCCTCCTCCTCGCCTCGCTGCTCGAGTACTGCGACCCGGGCTCGCCGCGCATGCTGGGGACGATCGACGCCATCCGCCGGGAGCTCGGCCACGGCCCGTTCCTCGAGCGCTACAGGGGCGAGGACGGCCTCCCCGGCGAGGAGGGCGCCTTCCTCGCGTGCTCCTTCTGGCTCGTCGAGGCCCTCGCGCGGGCGGGCCGGCTCGACGAGGCGGCCGAGACGATGGAGGAGCTGCTCGGCCACGCGAACGACGTCGGCCTCTATGCGGAGGAGCTCGACCCGGAGACCGGCGAGTTCCTCGGCAACTTCCCGCAGGGCCTGACGCACCTCGCGCTCGTGAGCGCGGCCGCGGCCTTCCAGCGCGAGGAGGCGCGTCGATGAGCGTCTGGGGCGCCGTCGTGGGCGGGCTCGTGGGGACCCTCGTGCTCACGTCGCTCCTCCGCGCGGCGAGCGAGCTCGGCATGACGCGCATGGACATCCCCTTCCTGCTCGGAACCGCCTTCTCGGAGCACCGGGTGCACGCGAAGGCGATCGGCTACGGCGTCCACGCGGCCTTCGGCCTCCTCTTCGCGCTCGCCTACTGGGCGGTCTTCGCGGTCGTGGACGAGAGCGGCTGGCTCGTGGGAGCGCTGCTCGGGCTCCTCCACGGCGTCTTCGCCTCGACGACGCTCGTGAACGTCCTCCTGCCGCTCGTCCACCCGCGCATGGCGAGCCCCCTGACCGCGGCCGGCGACGCGCCTCTGCTCGAGTCGCCCGGGTTCTTGATGCTCAACTACGGGCGGGCGACCCCGGCCGTGACGTTGCTCGGGCACGTCGCCTACGGCGCCGTGGTGGGCGGGTTCGTCTCGCTGGCTTCCTAGGTTTGGCAGGCGCCGGAACCGCCAATACTCGCACCGTGCGGCTCCTGTCGCTCCTCAAAGGGCTGCCCGGCCATCCGCTCCACCCTCCGATGACGGACGGGGCGATCGGGGCGTACACGGCGGCGACCGTGCTCGCGGCGGTCGGGGCGGCGGGCATCGCCGAGCAGGAGCTGGCCAAGGGGTGGTGGCTCGCGCTGATCATCGGGCTCGGCTTCGGCGCTCTCGCCGCCGTCACCGGCCTCGTCGACTGGCTCTCGATCACGCGCGGAACGCCGCTGTGGCGGACGGCGACGACGCACCTGATCGTGATGGTGGTCGCGAACCTGCTCTTCGGGGTTGCGGCCATCCTCGGCCACGCCGGCTACGTCGACGGCGAGGTCGGGACCGCGCCGCTCGTGCTCGCGCTCTGCGGCTTCGTGGCGCTCACCGTCGGCGGCTGGATCGGCGGGTCGATCGTCTTCGTCCACGGGATGCGCGTCCTCCAGCTCCCGGAGGAGCCGGCCAAGAGCGCCATCCTGCCCGGCGAGAAGAGGCAGCCGTAGATGCCGCGCGCGATCTGGAGCGGCTCGATCGCCTTCGGGCTCGTGAGCGTGCCGGTGCGCATGACGAGCGCCGTCTCTGAGCACACGCTCCACTTCCACTACGTCCACGAGCCGGACGGCTCCCGCATCGGCTACGAGAAGGTCTGCAAGACCGAAGGCAAGCCGGTTTCGGACGACGAGATCGTGAAGGCGTTCGAGATCGAGAAGGGCGAGTGGGTCTACATGTCCGACGAGGACTTCGAGGCCGCCCAGGTCGACGAGGGCGCGAAGACGGTCGACATCCGTGCGTTCGTCCCCTACGAGGAGATCGACCCGATCTACTTCGAGCGGACGTACTATCTCGAGCCCCAGGAGGGCGGCGAGAAGGTGTACGCGCTGCTCGCCCGCGCGATGGAGGACTCCGGGCTCGTCGCCGTGGCGAAGTTCGTCATGCGGGACCGCCAGCACCTCGCCTGCCTCCGCGTCCGCGACGGCGTCATCACGCTGGAGCGCATGCATTTCGCGGACGAGATCCGCCCGGCGAAAGACCTCGCCCCCGGCGAGGTGAAGCTCGAGAAGCAGGAGCTCGCCATGGCGAGGCAGCTCGTCGAGCAGTTCGCGGGCTCCTTCGAGCCGGAGAGGTTCCGCGACACCTACCGCGACACCCTCTGCGAGATCATCCGCGCCAAGCAGCGCGGCGAGACCGTCGCCGTCGCCGAGGAGCCCGAGGCCGAGGCGCCCGCCGACCTGATGGCGGCCCTCCGCGCGAGCGTCGAGGCGGCGCAGGGCCGCCGCCCCGCGAAGCGCCGCACGGACGGCGACCGGCTCGAGGGGCTCTCGAAGGAGGAGCTCTACGAGCTGGCCAGGAAGGCCGACCTGCCGGGCCGCTCCGAGATGTCCAAGGACGAGCTCGTCGACGCGCTGAAGGCGGCCTGAGCACTGATGCGCTTCATCCTCGGCACGTACGTCGTCCTCTCCCTCGCCGGCGTCGGCCTCTTCATCGGCGTCGGTCTCACGCACCTCTGAGCCGTGGCCGTCGCCGAGCCAGCCGCATCCGCCCGGCCGCTGCCCGAGTACGCGACGCTCGTGACAGTCTTCTCCGCCGCGCTCGGCGGCTTCCTCGTCCTGGGGCGAAACCGGCTTCCCGAGCGCATCGGGCTCGGCGACCTCGCCCGCGTGGGAGTCGCGAGCTACAAGGTCGGCCGCCTCGTCGCCAAGGACGAGGTGACGAGCTGGGTGCGCGCGCCGGTCACCCGGGACGAGGAGGCCCAGGAGCCCGAGCGCGAGGGGATGGCCAGAGCGCTGGGCGAGCTCGTGACGTGCCCGTACTGCATCGGCCTCTGGGTGTCGGCCGTGCTGACGGCCGCGCTCGCCGTACGCCCGCGCGAGACGCGAGTCGTGACGACGGTCTTCGGCGCGCAGGCCGTGGCCGACTTCCTGAACGCCGCCTTCGTCCGCGTCCGCGACTCGTAGCGTCCTGCTGGGCGTCGCCGGTCCCGGGTTCGAGCTCGGGGACGTCTACGTCCTCGCGCTCCTCTTCCTCGGCATCGCCGTGTTCGCGGCGATCGGCGCCCTCTCGAACCAGAACGAGCGCGCCTTCTCCGCCTCGCTCATCTACCTGGGCCTCGGGCTCGTCGCCGCGTTCGTCATCCGGACGTTCGACATCCCGTGGCTCGACCCCGTCGACGACGCCGAGGTCGTCGAGCGCCTGGCCGAGTTCGCGCTCATCGTCGCGCTCTTCTCCACTGGGCTGAAGCTCGACCGCCGGCTCTCGTGGCGGGAATGGGGGTCGGTCGTCCGCCTGCTCGGCATCGTCATGCCGCTCACGATCGCGGCCATCGCGCTCTTCGGCAACCTCGCCATGGGCCTTCCGGTCGCCGTCGCGATCGTCCTCGGGGCAGCGCTCGCGCCGACCGACCCGGTGCTCGCCGGCGACGTCGGCGTCGGCCCGCCGGGGGAGGAGGACGAGCGTGAGCCGCATTTCGCGGTCACCGCAGAGGCCGGCCTCAACGACGGGCTTGCCTTCCCGTTCGTGAACCTGGGGCTCTTCCTCGCCGTCGGCGGCCGGGAGAGCGGCTGGGTCGCCGAGTGGCTGCTCGCCGACGTCCTCTACGCGGTCGCCGTTGGCCTCGCCCTCGGAGCGATCGGCGGTTGGCTCCTCGCGGCCGCGGTCCTGCGGCTGCGCGCCCGGCGTCTCCTGGCGCGGGACTTCGACGGCTGGGTCGCGGTCGGCGCCGTCCTCGTCCTCTACGGCGCGGTCGAGCTCGCCGGCGGCTACGGCTTCCTGGCGGCGTTCGCGGGGGGTCTGGCCTTCCGTCGCTACGAGCGCGACCACGAGGTCAACGAGCGGGTGCACCAGGGCGCCGAGGTGGTCGAGAAGTTCTCCGAGCTGGCGGCGATCCTCCTGCTCGGGAGCATGGTGACGGTCGCCGGGTGGGCGGAGGCGGGCTGGGCGGGCGCCGCCCTCGCGCCGCTCCTTCTCCTCGCCATCAGGCCGCTGGCCGTCTTCGTGGGGTTCGTGGGCTCGCGGGTCGAGCCGCGGGAGCGCGCCTTCCTCGCGTGGTTCGGCGTGCGCGGCGTCGGGTCGCTCTACTACGCAGCCGCCGCGATCGCCACGGGCCTGCTCACCGTCCAGGAGGCGCAGACGCTGTTCTGGGCGATCGCGGTCTGCGTGGTCGCCTCGATCGTCGTGCACGGGATCACGGGCTCGCCGTTCGCACGCCGCCTCATCGAGCGAGCGTGAGCCGCCGCTACGACCACCCGAGCTCGCCGAGACGATCCTCGTCGATGCCGAAGTGGTGGGCGATCTCGTGCAGGACCGTGATCCGGATCTCCTCCTCGAGCACCGCCGGGTCGTCCCCGAACGCCTCCTCGAGCGGGATCCGGTAGACGGCGATCTTGTCGGGCAGCGCCCCGGCGTAGCCCTCGCCACGGTCGGTGAGCGGGATCCCGAGGTAGAGGCCGTAGAGGTCGGGGTCCTCGGGGTTCTCGTCCTCGACCACGATCTCCACGTTGGACATTGCCGCGCGAAGCTCGGAGGGCAGCGACTCGAGCGCGGCCCGCACGTGGTCCTCGAACGTCACGGGATCAGACGCCGAAGCGGGGACGACGGCGACCGGCGGCGAAGAGGCGCACCGTGAGCAGGCCGAACGCGATCCCGCCGAGGTGGGCGAAGTACGCGACGCCCCCTCCCTGCTCGGGATGGACGAAGGCGAGGCCGCCGATCAGGAGCTGGAAGAGGAAGTAGATCCCCAGGAAGACGACGGCCGGGATCTGGAAGAGGAAGAAGGGCAGCACGAGCGTCGTCACGCGCCCGTGGGGGTGGAGGACGAAGTAGGCCCCGAGCACGGCGGAGATCGCGCCGCTCGCGCCCAGGTGCGGGACGGCCGCGTCCTGCTCCGTGCCCCACCCGAGTGTGACGATCGTCTGAGCGGCGGTCGCAGCGAGGCCGCCGAGGACGTAGAAGAGCAGGAAGCGGGGCCGGCCGAGCGTGTCCTCGACGTTGTTCCCGAAGATCCAGAGGAAGAGCATGTTGCCTGCGAGGTGACCCCAGCCCGCGTGCATGAACATCGCGGTGAAGGCGGTCAGCGGCCAGTCCTCGCCCACTTGCCGGCAGCTGTCCTCGACCTCGCAGGGGTGGAACGCCAGCTCGTTGAGCGACGCGGCGAAGCCGGCGCCCGTGCCGGAGTCCTGGTAGAGCACGAAGACGAGGACGTTCGCGAGGATGAGCCCGAGCGTCAGGACGGGCCGCCGGACCGTGGGGACGTCGTCCCGGAGCGGCAGCAAGGGTCCCTACCTGATCACGAGCGCCATGAGTGCCTTCTGGGCGTGCAGGCGGTTCTCGGCCTGGTCCCAGACGGCCGAATGCGGGCCGTAGAGGACGTCCTCGGCGATCTCCTCGCCGTAGTGGGCCGGCAGGCAGTGGAGCACGATCGCCCGCTCGCTTCCGAGGGCGACCGTCGCCGAGTCGATCCCGTAGCCGGCGAGGTCGGCGAGCCTCCGCTCCCGCTCCTCGTCCTGCCCCATGCTCGTCCAGACGTCCGTGTAGAGCGCGTCGGCGCCGGTGGCCGCCTCGCGCGGGTCGTGCGTGAGCTCGACCGAGCCGTCCGCCTCCTCGGCGGCTGCGCGCGCCCAGCCGACCACCTCGGCGGACGGCTCGTAGCCCTCGGGCGTGGCGGCGACGAAGCTGGCGCCGAGCTTGGCGCAGGCGACCATGAGCGAATGACAGACGTTGTTGCCGTCGCCGAGGTAGGCGACGCGGACGCCGTCCAGCGTGCCGAGCCGCTCTCGGATCGTCATCACGTCGGCGAGCGCCTGGCAGGGATGGAAGTCGTCCGTGAGGCCGTTGATGACGGGCACGTCGGCGTACTCGGCGAGCTCCTCGACGTCCGCCTGGCTGAAGGTGCGGATCATGATCCCGTCGAGGTAGCGGGAGAGGACCGTGGCGGTGTCCTTGATCGTCTCGCCCCGCCCGAGCTGCAGGTCGCCGGCCGCGAGGTAGAGGCCGGTGCCGCCGAGCTGCGCGATACCGACCTCGAAGCTGACGCGCGTTCGCGTTGAGGGCTTCTCGAAGATCATCCCGAGCGTGCGGCCCTCGAGGTGGCGGTGGGGGACGCGCTCGCGCTGCCGCGCCTTCAGCCGCTCGGCGACGTCGAGGGCGACGAGCAGGTCGTCGGGCGCCCAGTCGTGCACGCGGAGGAAGTCGCGGCCCTTGAGGTGCGCCGGAAGCACGGGCGCATCCTACAAGCGGGGATACTTGACACAGAGCGACTGAGGTTTTATCATTGCAACCGCTGTAGACACCGAAAGGAGGGTCTGCGATATGGCACTCGTACGCTGGGAACCGTTCCGTGAGCTCGCTGCCCTTCAGAGCGAGATGAGCCGCTGGATGGGGCAGGTCGCGGGCGGAACGCCCGGAAACGGCCAGTCCTCGACCTGGCTTCCCGCCGTCGACGTGTGGGAGACCGAGGACGAGCTCGTCCTCTCGTTCGACCTTCCGGGGATCCCGGAGGACGAGATCGCAGTCGAGCTCGACGACAACGTGCTGACCGTGAGCGGCGCGCGCGAGCGGAAGTCGGAGCACTCGAACGAGCGCTTCTACCGCTTCGAGCGCCGGTTCGGGACGTTCTCGCGCAGCGTCACGCTGCCGCAGGGCGTGAAGGAGGATGCGATCCAGGCGCGCTACGAGAACGGCGTGCTCGAGGTTCGCGTCCCGAAGCCCGAGGAACAGAAGCCGAAGCGCATCCAGATCGGGTCGAGCGGCGCCATCGAGGGCACCAGCACCCGCAAGGACTAGGACGCGCTCTGATCTACGAGGCCGGGACGACCCTCGTCCCGGCCTCGCCGTTCCTGATCGCCTCTGCGCTCGTGATCAGGGCGTCGCCCCCGGTCGCCTCGACGAAGTTGAAGGCGGCCTCGACCTTGGGGCGCATGCTCCCGGCCGCGAGTTCCTCGACGAGGGCGGCGTCGCGGTCGGGCCGCAGCGTCGGAATCGGCTCGCCACGCTCCTCGCCCTTGCCGAAGCGGCGGTAGACGCCGGGAACCTGCGTGAGGACGACGAGGCGACTCGCGCCCAGGCCGGCGGCGAGCAACGCCGAGGCGTGGTCCTTGTCGATGACCGCGTCGATGCCGTCGAAGCCGTGTGCCCGGCGGACGACCGGGATGCCGCCACCGCCGGCAGCCACCACGACCTGACCGGCCCCGAGGAGCGTGCGGACGGCCTCGAGCTCGAGGACCTCGAGCGGCCTCGGCGAGGGGACGACGCGCCGCCAGCCGCGCCCGGCGTCCTCCCGGAGCGCCCAGCCGCGGTCGCGCTCCAGCTCGCGGGCACGGGCGGCGTCGTAGTAGGGCCCGATCGGCTTCGTCGGGTTCTCGAAGGCGGGGTCGTCGGGGTCGACGACGACATGGGTGGCGACGACGGCGACGGGGCGCCCGGCGACGGGCTCGAGCTCGGCCGCCATCAGCGTGCCGATCTCCGCCTGCGTCTGGGCGACCGCGACCCAGAGCGGTAGCTGCGGCGCCTCGGCGGCCGCGAGCTCCTGGCGCAGCAGCTCGTTGCCGACCTGCGGCCCGTTCCCGTGCGTGAGGACGACCTCGTGCCGCAGGAGGGGAGCGATCGCGGCGAACGTCGTCGCCAGGTTGGCGCGGTGCTCGGCAGCCGTCCCGCGCTCGCCCGGACCCAGGAGGGCGTTCCCCCCGAGCGCGACGACGGTCAGCACCGGCGAACCCGCTCGTGTCTCACGCGCACAAGCTCCGACATGGCCCTCCTCGCCGCTCCTCCTCCCGGACGAAGCCCCAGTTCGCGCCCTGGGGAGGGCGTTCCTCTTTGTGCTCGTGAAACACAAGCTCGAGGGCTGCAGGGCGGTGCGGGCGGTCGCGGCCCGCTACGTGAGGGCCGGGGCCGACTCGACGATCCCGCGCGCCTCGAGGATGGAGGCGAGCGTCGGCTCTCCGAGCTCCGCCAGGCGGTACGTGACGCGGAGGGCCGGCTTGTCGACGTCGATCACGCGCCGCAGGTCGATGGGCGTCCCGATGAGCACGAGGTCGGCATCCGAGCGGGCGATCGTCTCGCGCAGCTCCTCCATCTGAGCGCGGCCGTAGCCCATTGCGGGTAGAAGCTCGGCGACGTGGGGATAGGCCTCGAACGTCCGCGCGATGGAGCCGACCGCGAACGGCCGCGGGTCGACGAGCGCGGCGGCCCCGTGCTGCTTCGCCGCGAGCACTGCCGCTCCGTAGGTCATCTCGCCGTGCGTGAGCGTCGGCCCGTCCTCGACCGCGAGCACGCGCTTACCACGGATCTCGGCGGCGCGGTCGTCCTCGACGTGGAACGGGGAGGCGGCGCGCACGATCTCCGCGTTCGGATTCGCCCCGTGGATGGAGTCGAGGACTGCCTCGACGCCCTCGGGCGGCGCCGTGTCCGTCTTGTTGACGACGCAGACGTCCGCCATGCGGAGGTTCGTCTCGCCCGGGTGATAGCGAAGCTCGTGACCGGGGCGGTGCGGGTCGCAGACGACGATGTGCAGGTCGGGCCGGATGAAGGGCGTGTCGTTGTTGCCGCCGTCCCACACGATCACGTCGGCCTCATCCACCGCGCGGTCGAGGATGGCCCCGTAGTCGATGCCCGCGAAGACGAGGTTCCCCTCGGCGAGGTGCGGCTCGTACTCCTCCCGCTCCTCGATCGTGCAGTCGGCGGCGTCGAGATCCTCATACCGCTCGAAGCGCTGGACGGCCTGCGCCGTCAGGTCGCCGTAGGGCATCGGATGCCGAAGGACGGCGACGCGCTTCCCGGCCTCGCGCAGGAGGCCCGCTACGTGCCGCGTCGTCTGGCTCTTGCCCGAGCCCGTGCGCACCGCGCAGACCGCGACGACAGGCTTCTCCGACGGGAGCATCGTCGAGCGCGGCCCGAGGAGGGCGTAGTCAGCGCCCGCGGCCATGGCCACCGAGCCGACGTGCATGACGTGCTCGTGCGTGACGTCCGAGTAGGCGAAGACGACCTCGTCGATCCCCTCGCGCCGCACGAGGTCGGCTAGCTCCGCCTCGGCGACGATCGGGATGCCATCCGGGTAGCGCTCGCCGGCGAGCGCGGGCGGGTAGCTTCGCCCGTCGATGTCCGGGATCTGCGTCGCCGTGAAGGCGACGACCTCGACGTCGTCGCGGCCGCGATAGACGACGTTGAAGTTGTGGAAGTCCCGGCCCGCAGCGCCGGCGATCACGATCCGCCTCATGCGGATACCTCCTCGCGTAGTCGCTCGCCCACAGCGGCCAGTTCGAGCTCCGCACCCGCCACCTCGGCCAGCAGTTCGGCCGCAGTCAGCCGCTGGCCCTCGCTCCAGAGCTCTTTCAGGAGCGAGCCCGCCTCCTTCCGGGTGAACCACGCCCGCCCCAGCTCCTCGCGGAGGAACGACTCGAGCTGGGCGTGCAGCGCCCAGGCGCGGAGGTAGCAGGTCGAGTAGAAGCCCTCGTCCACGTCGGCGAGGTAGTCCGCGGGCGTCGGCTCCACCTTCGTCGCCTCGTGCAGCCACTCGACGTAGCGGGGGCGCATGGACTCGGGCTCGACGTCGTCGTGCAGCTCGAGCTCGTAGAGGAACTTGCCGGCGTAGCGCCGCACCGAGTAGAGGAGGCCGACCGCCGCCTCGGACGCGAAGTCGTCGGGCCGGGCGAAGTCGAGGCGCCGCGAGAGCCAGGCGGGGTCGTCCACCAGGTGCTCGACGAGCATCGCCCAGCCTTCGGTGACGGAGTTGTCGCCCAGGCGCCTGAACTCGACGGGCAGGTCGGGCGAGACATGGGCGAAGTGCTCGGTGTGGCCCGCTTCGTGGAAGAACGCGTGCCAGTCGTCGGGCCCGCCCATCGGCTGGATGACGAGCACCACGCGCCCCGGCACCTCGATAGGCGCGCAGAAGGCGCGCGGGCTCTTGCTCGGGCGCGGCTCGATGTCCAGCTCGACGTTCTCCTGGCCGCGCAGGTCGATCCCCAGCCCGCCGAGCGTCCATTCGAGCGCAGGCACCATCCGCTCCGCCGGGAAGGCCGCGTCCCAGTCCGTGGCGCGGAACGCGCGCAGGACGTCGTGGCGCTGGGCCTCCTCGAGCGGGACGCCGACGCGGCGCTGCAGGAGCTGGTCGAAGCCGGCGACGTACAGCTCCTCGGTCTCGTCGAGGAGCCCGCGGCACTGAGCGGCCAGCCCGTCGAGCGGGAAGCCGAACCGCTCGTAGAGCGCGCGGTACGTCGGCGCCCCGAGCGCCCGGGTGCCGTCGCGCCGCTTCTCGGCCAGGGCGAGGTGGCGCGGGACGAGGTGCTCCTCGGCGAGAGCCGCGCGCGCTGCTTCGAGGGAGCTCCGGCGGGCGCGGTCGGGCTCGTTCGAGACCGTGGGGCGAAGCATCCGGTAGGGGATCTCCGCGCCGTTGTCACGCGCGGTAAGCGATGCCTCCAGCCCCGCGATCTCCTCGGCCTCCGTCCTGGTCAGGTTCCCGAGGTAGCCCTCGCACGCGAAGCGCCAGAGCTCGGTCTCGCCGCGGCCGGCGTCGGCGGCCGCGGCACCCAGCCGGGAGCAGGCTTCGAGCGTCGTCAGGTCGGCGAAGCGCTCGTAGATCGGCTCGAGCTCGAAGGCGTCCTTGTGGCCCGCGTAGTGGAGGTAGTACTCCTCGTCCAGGGCCGCGATGAACCGGTCGGCTTCCTCGCGGTAGGCGTCGAGGCTTCTCGCGGGGGCCGTCGCCATGCGTGGCGTAGGATACCCGCCCGTGCGGGAGATCCAGGTCAGGACGGAGCGCAAGACGCAGCTCCTCGACATCACCCGCGACGTCGGAGACGCGCTCGCCGGGGCGGGGGAGGGAAGCGCGGCGCTCGTCTACGTCCCGCACACGACAGCCGGTGTCACGATCAACGAAAAGGTCGACCCCGCGCTGCTCGCCGACTTCGAGATGGCGCTCGCCGAGATCGTCGACGACGGCTGGAGCTGGCGGCATGAGGACGCCGACGGTGCGAACGCGCCGTCGCACCTACGCGCCTCGCTCGTCGGCCCGCAGGTGCTCGTCCCGCTCCGCGACGGCGACCTGGCGCTCGGCACCTATCAGGGGATCTTCTTCTGCGAGTTCGACGGGCCCCGCTCGCGGAAGGTCTACGTCTCGAGCCTCCGCTGAGGATCGCGGGCCGCGGCGCTATAGCGGGCCGAAGCCGCCGCCGCCTCCGCCCTCGATGCGGCGGCGCTGGTCCGCCATCTCCCTCTCAGCCCGGCGGCGCTCCGCCTCGACCTCCCGCCGCGTCGTCTCCTCGTCCGCGAGCTCGTGCTCCGCGCGCGGCCGGCGGCGCTTCCTCCACCAGCGGCCGAGCTGCCCGAGCATGCCGCACCTGGTACGCGCGCCGAACTACGCTCCCGACGTGGCCGCGCCCGTCTCCCGCGATCAGGAGCTCGAGCTCCGCATCGACTCGCTCGCCTACGGCGGCAACGGCGTCGCGCGCCTGAACGGGTTCGTCGTCTTCGTCCGCCGCGCGCTTCCCGGCGACACCGTGCGCGCGCGGATCACGAAGGTGAAGCGGAGCCACGCTGAGGCCGTCTCGCTCGAGGTCGTCGAGGCCGGCGCCGAGCGGGTGCAGGCGCCCTGCGAGCACTATCCCGCCTGCGGCGGCTGCAAGTTCCAGGACCTCGCCTACGACGTCCAGCTCGAGGCGAAGGGGCGCCAGGTGGCGGACGCGCTCGCCCGCATCGGCGGCCTCCGGGACGCCCCGCTCGAGGAGCCGGTCCCGGCGGAGTCGCTCTTCGGCTACCGCAACAAGCTCGAGTACTCCTTCACCGCCGGCGAGGACGGTCTCGGACTCGGCTTCCACCGGGCGGGCCGCTGGGACGAGGTGCTCGACGTGCGCCGCTGCTGGCTGACGACCGACCTGGGCAACGCGATCCGCGAGTCGGTCAAGGGCTGGGCCCGCGCCGAGGGCCTCCCGGCGTACGACCAGGAGGCGCAGGTGGGCTACCTCCGCCATCTCGTCGTCCGCGAGGGCCGCAACACGGGCCAGGCGCTCGTCGTCCTCGTCACTGCTCCGGGCGACCTCCAGGGCGCGGACGCGCTCGTCGAGAGCCTCCGTCGCTTCCCCGAGGTCCGCTCCGTTCACTGGGCCGTGAACGACACGGCCGCCGAGGTCACCAATCTCCCCACGGACCTGCTCTGGGGAGAGGAGGCGATCGAGGAGCAGATCCTCGGCCTCCGCTTCCGGCTCCGGCCGAACGCCTTCATGCAGACGAACACCGCCATGTGCGAGGTGCTCTACGGCCTGGCCGCCGAGTACGCAGGGCTGACCGGGGAGGAGACCGTGTACGACCTCTACTGCGGCACGGGGACGATCGGTCTGACCCTCGCGCGGCGGGCGCTCACCGTCTGGGGCATCGAGTCGTCGGAGGAGTCCGTCGCCTGCGCGGTCGAGAACGCGGAGCTGAACGGCCTTCCGAACGCCGCCTTCTTCGCCGGCGACGTCGCCGCGGACCTCGAGGAGCTGCGCGAGCGCGCCGGACCGCCCGACGTCGTCGTCGTCGACCCGCCGCGCGCCGGGCTCTCGGGCAAGGCCGTGCGCCGAATCGGCGAGCTCGGTGCCCCGCGGCTCGTCTACGTCTCCTGCAACCCCACGACGCTCGCCGGCAACGCGAAGGAGCTCGTCGGCGACTTCGGATACCGGCTCGAGCGCGGGCGCGCCGTCGACATGTTCCCCCACACGCCGCACGTGGAGACCGTCGCCCTCTTCACGCGAGCGTGAGCAACCCGGCGGCGCCGCTCCTCGACCGGCTCGACACGACCGTGTGCGTCCTCACGACTGCGCTCGCCGGCCGGCCGGCGGGCTGCATCGTCACGTACGTGACGCCCGCGAGCCTCCACGCCGACCGTCCGCGGGTCGTCGTCCTCACGTCGCACGAGAACCTCACGCACGAGCTCCTGGATGCGAGCCGGGTGCTCGCGCTCCATCCGGTCGCCCGGGGGCAGGAAGACTGGGTCGGGCTCTTCGGCTTCCGCTCGGGCCGCGACGCCGACAAGTTCGCGGAGGTTGCCTGGACCCCCGGCGAGACCGGAGCGCCGCTCCTCGCGGACGCCATGGGGTGGCTCGAGGGCCGCGTCCTCGACTCCCTCGACTGCGGCGACCACACCGCCCGGCTCGTCGAGCCGCTCGCCGTCGAGCTGCGGGACCCGGCGGCGGTGCCGCTGCGCACGGCCGAGGCCTACGCCGCCGGCCTCGCCGACCCGCGCGCCCCCGCCGTCTTCCCCTGGCGGCCCTGAGGCGCGCGCCGCCGGGGCGCTTGTGTTTCACGCGCACAAGGTCGGTCTCGCGCTCGGGAAGCACTTCCCGCGCGCGAGACAGCTCCCGAAGGCTTGTGCACGTGGAACACAAGGCCGGGTTTACGCCGTGTCCGTCGCGAGCCGCTCGAAGTGCTCGGCCGCCTCGTACGGGTCGGGTGTCGCGAGGACGTTCTCGCGCGCGAGCTCCTCGGCCTCCGGGAAGCCCGTGGCGCGGATCGCCGCCGCCGCCGCCTCGGCGTCGTAGGGCGTACGCCGCAGCTCGACGTCCGGGCCGAGCAGCGCCCAGTACGCCCCCGGGCGCGCCTCGTAGGGCATCCCGACGCTGCCCGGGTTCACGAGCCGCGTCTCGCCGACGACCCGGTCGAACTGGACGTGGGTGTGGCCGGAGACGACCGTCCGGGCCGTCACGTCCTCCAGCATCGACGCCACCCGCGACTCGCTCGAGAGCGCCGTGACGATCTCCTCGTCGCTCCGCGGCGACCCGTGGCAGAAGACGACGCCGCCGAGGCCCCGGACCCGCACGGAGGAGGTCTCGGGGAGCTGGGCGAGGAAGGAGCGCTGCTCGGCGTCGAGCTGCTCGGCGGCCCACCTGGCCCGGGCCGCCCAGATGCCGTCGCCGGCCGCGGGGGCGGCCAGCTCGCGGTCGCCGTTCCCACGCACGAAGACGGCGCGGTCGCCGAGGGCGCGCAGGCGCTCGAGGCACTGTCGCGGCATCGGGCCGTTCGCGACGTCGCCGCCGACGAGGACGAGGTCCACGCGCGAGCGGTCGACCTCGGCGAGCACCGCCTCGAGCGCCGGCAGGTTCCCGTGCACGTCGTAGAGCGCGGCGACGCGGAGCCCGCGCACCCGGCGCCAGAGCAGGTCCGCGTTGGCGAGGACGAAGGCGGCCGAGAGGAGCGGGAGCGCCGGCAGCCCGCCGATCTCGAAGACGACAGCGAGGGCGAGCGTGAGCCCGAAGGAGAGCGTCATCAGAACCCAAGTCGCCCCGGGCCGCAGGCCGAAGCGCACAGCCGCGCCGAGGAAGAGGGCGAAGAAGAGGACGTCCGGGAGCCCGAGCTGGGCAGAGTTGTGCTCGCCGGGGAGCGGGAACGCAATCGAGAGCGCGTTGAAGACCTCGGGCTGCTGCTCGACGATCACCTTCGTCGGGCCGCGGAAGACGGAGTAGATGTCGACCGGGACGATCAGGAGCGCGACGAGCAGCACCCAGCTCACCGCCTCGAAGAAGGCGAGGAACCACCAGCCGGCCGCCGTCACCGCGGCGAACTTCGCGAAGTTGGCGGCCACGTCGAGCCCGGCGAGCGAGAAGACCACGGCGAGCGCGGCGAGCGCGACGATCGCGCCGCCCAGGACGCCCTGCGGCACGGCGCGCCGGAAGGGGAGCGCCAGCCAGGTGAGGGCGAAGAGCGCGGGCATGAGCACGAGCCCGAGGATGGCCACGTCCCCCCACGTCGAGACCTCGAAGAGCGACTCCGAGCTCGCGTAGTAGACCGCGAGGAGGGCGAGGAGCGCTAGTAGGGCGGCAGCTCGGACCACCAGGGGCCGAGCGCCTTGAACGCCTCCCAGAAGGCGCGCTTCGAGCGGGTTTCGTCCAGGGAGGCGTCCACGTCCGGCGTCAGGAGGGTGTCGATCGTCGGCGTGAAGCGCCGGATCTCCCCCGGCCGGTCCTCGATCTCGTTCGCGAGGGGGAACCTGACGGCGTTCAGGCATGCCCGCGCATCTTGCCCCATGACTACGACGATCTTGGGCTGCACGACGTGCAGCTCGCGCGCGAGCCAGCGCCTCGAGTCCTCCTCCGCGGCGCCCTCGAACTTCACGCAGTTCGTGCCGTAGATCGCCGTCGGGTCGACGTGCAGCCGCTGCAGGGACTTGAGGATGGCCTGGCCGGCCCGTCCGAAGAACGCGACCCCTTCGTGGACCTCGGCCGTCTGCGGGGTCGCCTTCAGGAGGAAGACCTCGCCGAGCGGGTGGCCCGAGCCGAGCACGGGCACGCGCTCGGAGCCGGCTGCGGCCGCGACCTCACGGCCGAGCTCGTTGATCTCGGCGATGGCCTTCTTCAGGTAGCGCTCGGAGATGTCGTCGGCGGACACGGGCACGGGGTCGGCTCGCACGTGATTCGGCGAGTCCCTGGTGCTTTCCTACCGGACCGCCGTTCTCGCTCGCCGCTCGCGTGCCTGCGCGACCCATTTGAGGCCCTGCAGGTAGAGGAGCGACTTCGGGCGGCGGACGACTTCGGCGCCCCGCAGGCTGATGAGGAACTCCTCGGGCGTTGTGAAGCCGCGCATCCGGACGAGCCCGGTCCCGACGCCCTGGAGGACGTGGGCGTCCGAGCCCGCCCCCATCGTGAGGTTGTACTTCCGCGCGAAGCGCACCGCCTCGTCGTTCATGGCGTCGAAGAGAAGGCGCGCGTTGTAGACCTCGAAGACGTCGATCTCGGCCAAATGCCGGTGGAGCGTCGTCGCGTCGGGGATCGTGTGCAGGCGGTCGAAGGGATGGGGGAGGTAGACGACGCCGCCCTGCTCCCGGATCGCCGCGATCGTCTCGGCCATCGAGAGCCCGCGCGGGATCTCCTCGCGCAGGAAGAGCCCGATCACCTCGCCCGACTCCGTCTTCACCTCCTCGCCCGGGATCACAGTCAGCGCGCGGTCGCGCGCGAGCTCCACGGCCTCCTCGGCGCCGGCGAAGACGTTGTGGTCCGTCACCGCGATCGCGCCGAGCCCGATCGCCTCGGCATGGTCGAGGAGGTCGCACACGGGCACGGCGCAGTCGTGGGAGTGCTCGGTGTGCATGTGGAGGTCGGCGAGGACAAACGGGCGGCCGGCCAGTGGGTCGGCGGCCCGTGGCGCCGGCGAGCGCCGCTTGGCGAGCACGGAGCCGTAGACCTCCTCGAGGGCGTCTCCGAGCCGCTCGAAGCTCTCCTCCTCCGCGTTCCGGCGGGCCTGCGCGGCGCTGCGACCGCGCCAGCGCTCGTCGTCCGCCAGGCGGGCGAGAGCGGCGCCGAGGAGCTGAGGCTGCTCGCCCGCTCCCGGCGGATCCACGAGCGGGACACCGGCGGCGGCCGCCTCGAGGAGAAGGCGGGGGTTGCCGCGCGGCGAGGGGATGAATCCACCGGCGCCGGCGAGCTCGGCGGCGCGGGAGCGGGCGTCGAAGCCGCCGCGGACGTGCACGCGGTCGCGGAGCTGCCGCGGGACGTACGGCCGGCCCGAGAGCGGCGCCGTCCGCAAGAGTGCGAGCTCCCAGCCGGGGAGCGCTGTGAGGGCGCGCAGGACGGCCTTCAGGCGAGGGCGCTCGTCGGGGC
>DASTBX010000128.1:0-22261 GCA_035711645.1 Gaiellaceae bacterium | reverse complement strand
GACCGTCTTCCCGAAGCCGATCCCGGGATCGAGGCAGACCCGCTCCTCTGCGATCCCGGCCGCGACCGCGAAGGCGAGCCGCTCCTCCAGGAACCCCTTCACCTCCGCCACGACGTCGTCGTAGCGCGGGTCGTCCTGCATCGTGCGCGGCTCGCCGAGCATGTGCATGAGGCAGACGTAGGCGCCGCTCTCGGCCACGACGCCGGCCAGCTCGGGATCCCCGCGCAGCGCGGTGACGTCGTTGACCAGCACGGCGCCGAGGTCGAGGGCGCGACGCGCGACCCGGGCCCTGGAGGTGTCGACGGAGAACGCGACCTCCGAGAGCCGCTCCAGAACGGGCTCGAGGCGGCGGAGCTCCTCCTCGGCGGAGACGCCGGCGGATCCGGGCCGGGTCGACTCGGCACCGACGTCCACCAGCGCTGCGCCCTCCTCCACCAGCCGCCGGGCCTGCGCGACCGCGTCCTCCGGCGCGAGGAAGCGCCCGCCGTCGGAGAAGGAGTCGGGCGTCACGTTCACGACCCCGAGCACCGACGGCCGCGGAAAGGCCTGCTCGAGCGGGGGTCTCACGCGGCAACCGTATCCTACGAGCGCTCTGATCGACCTCCACTCGCACATCCTCCCCGGCCTCGACGACGGGTCGCGGACGGTGGACGACGCGCGGACGCTCGCCCGCCGCGCCGCCGCCGAGGGCGTCACGGCGATCGCCGCCACGCCTCACGTGCGCGCGGACTACCCCACGCGGCCCGAGGAGATGGAGCGGGCCGTGGCCCGGCTGCGCGAGGACTTCCTCGAGCAGGGGATCGAGGTCGAGGTGCTCCACGGCGGCGAGCTCGACCTCGGCGAGCTGGCGACGCTCTCCGACGACGACCTCCGCCGCTTCACGCTCGCCCGCTCCGGCCGCTATCTGCTGCTCGAGTTCCCGTACTCGGGCTGGCCGGCGGGTCTGGAGGAGACGGTGTACCGTCTCACGCTGCGCGGCTTCGTCCCCGTCCTCGCGCATCCCGAGCGCAACCGGGCCGTGCAGTCGAGCCCTCGCAGGCTTGCCGACGCGGTGCGGATGGGGGCGCTCGTGCAGCTCACGGCCGCCTCGCTGGACGGCCGCATCGGCCGCTCGGCTCAGAATGGCGCCCGGCGCCTGCTCGAGCTCGGCTTCGCGCACGTGCTCGCGAGCGACGCCCACACGCCGGACATCCGCGAGGCGGGGCTCGCCGCGGCCGCGGCGGCGGTCGGCGACGATCGACTCGCCCACTACCTCACGACCGGGGCGCCGACCGCGATCGTCGCCGGCGAGACCGTCCCGGAGCCGCCGCGGAAGCGCCGGCGGCGACGCCTCCTCCTCATCTGACCGGGCCGGTGGACGAGCCGCCGAAGCCGCCGCCGCTCCGGCGGAACCGCGACTTCCAGCTCCTCTGGGCGGGCGAAGCGGTCTCGGTGCTCGGCTCGCGGGTCTCGGCGATCGCCTATCCCCTCCTCGTCCTCGGGCTCACGGGCTCGCCCGCCAAGGCCGGCATCGTGGGGTTCGCAGGGACGCTCCCCTACGCCCTCGCGCCGCTCGCCGCGGGTGTCCTCGTCGACCGGTTCAGCCGCCGCCGGCTGCTCGTCGCCGCCGACGTCGGGCGCGGCGCGGCGCTCGCCAGCGTCGTCGCGGCCCTCGCGGTCGGCGAGCCGCCCCTCGCCCAGCTCGTCGTCGTGGCCTTCGTCGAGGGCGCGCTCTTCATCCTCTCCAGCACGGCTCAGACCGCCGTCGTGCCGCGCGTGGTTCCCTCCGAGCAGCTGCCGACCGCGCTCTCGCAGAACGAGGCGCGGGAACGCGGCGCCTACCTCGCCGGCCAGCCGCTGGGCGGCGTGCTCTTCGACCTGGGACGGGCGATCCCGTTCCTCTTCGACGCCCTGACGTACGTCGTCTCGCTCGTCACCGTCCTCCTCATCCGGACCGACCTCGACGGGGAGCGGGAGCAGGTCGGGGGAAGCGTGCGCGTGGAGGTACTCGAGGGCGTCGCCTGGTTGTGGCGCCAGCGCTTCCTGCGCGCGGCGGCGCTGCTCGTCTCGGCGAGCAACGCCCTCTTCACGGCGCTCGTCCTCGTCCTCATCGTGCGGGCGCGGGACGCGGGAGCCTCGGCGAGCGCGATCGGGATCATGGTCGGGCTCGGGGGACTCGGCGGCCTGCTCGGGTCCTTCGTCGCGCCGCCGTTCCAGCGCCGGTTCGCGGGCCGGACGATCGTCGTCGGGGCGAACTGGGTCTGGGCGCTCCTGCTCCCGCTCATGCTCCTGACCAGCAACCCGTTCGCCCTCGGCGCCGTCTTCGGCGCGATGGCGTTCGTCGGCCCGCTCTGGAACGTCGTCCTGGGCGCCTACACCTACGCGCTCGTCCCCGCCCGGCTCCTCGGGCGCGTGACGAGCGCCGAGACGCTTCTCGCCTACGGCGCCATCCCGCTCGGCTCCCTCGGCGCGGGCCTCCTGCTCGAGTCGCTCGGCGACGCCGGAGCGCTCGCCGTGGTCGCCGCGGCGATGCTCGCCGTCGCGCTCGCCGCCTCGGTCGCGCCGGCGATCCGAAGCGCGCCGAGGACCGTCGAGGAGGCAAGGGCCGGCTAGCGTGGCCGAACTTCGCTAGTCGCCGGCGATGAAGAAGCGCCAGGTGCCGTCCGGCTCGATGCCGGCGCGCCAGCCGAGATAGCCGCTCCCGGCGCCCGAGTAGGCGTCGGCGAGGTCGCCGAGCAGCTCACGCTCGTAGCCCGAGAGCTCGTCCTCCTGCTTGTCGTAGGCGAACGGCCACACGTAGGTGCCGCCGGAGAGCGTGTACGGCAGGCGCAGAATCCGCGCGAGGATCTCGATGGGCCGCTCGCCCGTCTCCTCCTGGAGCTGCTGCCAGTACGCGATCGGCCCGTCCGGGTCGCCGGCCCCGAACGTGTACGAGAAGCCGGACTCCGGCAGGAGCGGCCGGAGCGCCTCGTAGTCCCCGGACTCGGCGGCCTCGAGGAGCGCGGCGTGGGTCTCGGCGACGGCGGGCGGCAGGCCGGCCGCCGGCCCGGCTGCGGTCTCCGTCCGGGTGACGGTCTCGGTGGCCGTCTCGGTCACGGTCTCGCTCTCGGTTACCGTGACGGTCTCGGTGCCGCCGCAGCCGGCGAGCGCCAGCGCCCCTGCGAGGAGGACGAGAGCTCGGGCCACGCCGAGCAGAGGGCTAGTTGGCGCCTTCGGGCTCGGGCGGCGGCTGCATCGTCGCGCCCGGGAGCGGGAACGGCCGCGGCTTGGGCTCCGCGCGGGGCTTCCGCTCAGGCTCCTCGGCAGGTGCGGCCGCGCCTTCCTCCGGGAAGACGCTCTCGGGAGCCTCGCCCGCGAGCAGCCGCTCGAACTGGTCCTTGTCGATCGTCTCACGCTCGATGAGGAGCTCGGAGAGCTTGTGCAGCTCGTCCATGTGCTCGGCGAGCACCTTGCGGGCCCGGTCGTGAGCCTCCTCGATCACGCGGCGGATCTCGTCGTCGATCTCGCGTGCGATCTCCTCGGAGTAGTCGGGCTCGGACCCCATGTCGCGGCCCAGGAAGGGCTGGTCGTGGTTGCGCCCGAGCGCGCGCGGGCCAAGCTTCTCGCTCATGCCGTAGCGCATGACCATGTGCTTCGAGGTGGCCGTCACCTTCTCGATGTCGTTCGCGGCTCCCGTCGTCACCTCGTGGAAGACGAGCTCCTCCGCGGCGCGGCCGCCGAGCGTCATCGCCATCTGGTCCATGAGCGCCTGCTTCGTCGTCAGGAACTTGTCCTCCGCGGGCAGGGAGATCGTGTAGCCGAGCGCCTGGCCGCGGCTGATGATCGAGATCTTGTGGACGGGGTCGCAGTTGGGCAGGTGGTGCCCGACGAGCGCATGGCCCATCTCGTGGTAGGCGGTCACCTTGCGCTCGTGCTCGGAGAGGAGGCGCGTCTTCTTCTCCGGGCCGGCGATGACGCGCATGATCCCTTCCTCGAGCTCGAGGTCGCCGATCGTCTTCTTCCCGCGCCGGGCGGCGAGGAGCGCGGCCTCGTTGACGAGGTTGGCGAGGTCGGCGCCCGTGAAGCCCGGGGTGCCGGCGGCGAGCGTGTCGAGATCGATGGAGTTGTCGATCGGCTTCCCCTTCGTGTGCACCTCGAGGATCTTGCGACGGCCGTTGCGGTCGGGTCGGTCGACGACGATCTGCCGGTCGAAGCGGCCCGGACGCAGGAGCGCGGGGTCGAGGATGTCGGGGCGGTTCGTGGCGGCGATGAGGATGATGTTGTCCTTCATCTCGAAGCCGTCCATCTCGACGAGAAGCTGGTTGAGGGTCTGCTCGCGCTCGTCGTGGCCGCCGCCCAGGCCGGCGCCGCGATGGCGGCCGACGGCGTCGATCTCGTCCATGAAGATGATGCAGGGGCTCGCCTGCTTGGCCTGCTCGAAGAGGTCGCGCACGCGCGAGGCGCCGACGCCGACGAACATCTCGACGAAGTCGGAGCCCGAGATGGAGAAGAAGGGCACGCCCGCCTCGCCTGCGACCGAGCGCGCCAGCAGCGTCTTCCCGGTGCCGGGCGGCCCGTAGAGGAGGACGCCCTTCGGGATGCGCGCGCCGAGCGCCTGGAACTTCTTCGGGTTCTCGAGGAACTCCTTGATCTCGTGCAGCTCCTCGACCGCCTCGTCCACTCCGGCCACGTCCTTGAACGTGATCTTCGGCGAGTCCGGCGCCATCCGCTTCGCGCGGCTCTTCCCGAAGCTCATCACCTTCGAGCCGCCGCCCTGGACCTGGTTCATGAGGAAGATCCAGAAGCCGAAGAAGAGGAGGAACGGCAGCAGGTACGTGAGGATCGACCACCACGCCGAGTCGCCCGTGCCCTTCGAGTCGAACGTGACGCCCTTCGACTCGAGCAGGTTCTGGAACTCGATCTGCGCCTCGTCGCTCGCGTAGTTGACCTTCACCTTCTCGTCGCTGCCCTTCAGGGTCGCCTCGATCGACTGCCCGTTGGGGCTGAAGACGATCTGCTCGTACTGGTCCGGGTTCGCCTCGACCTGCTGCATCAGCTGGCTGTAGGTCATCTGAGGCTTCTCGTCGTCCCGCGGCAGCAGCGTCTGCGACGCCAGGTAGACGAGCAGGACGATGACGATGAGGGGGAAGAGTGCGCTGCGGAAAAAGCGGCTCAAGCTGGAGTCCTCGGCCTCGGTTGAAGGGTAGCAGTACCCTCTTCGGCTCCCGGGGGGCCGCGGATGAGGATTTCGTTACGCGCCGGCCTCCGCCTGCGCGGCGAGCTCGTCCCTGATCACGCCGACGAAGGGCAGGTTTCGGTAGCGCTCGGCGAAGTCGAGACCGTAGCCGATCACGAAGCGGTTGGGGATCTCGAAGCCGATGTAGCGGCACTCGATCTCGATCTCGCGGCGCGCCGGCTTCGTCATGAGAGCGCAGATCTCGAGCGAGGCGGGCTCCCGGGCTTCGAGGTTCCGCAGCAGGTAGGAGAGGGTCAGCCCCGAGTCGATGATGTCCTCGACGACGAGCACGTTGCGGCCCTCGATCGAGACGTCCAGGTCCTTGAGGATCCTCACGACGCCGGAGGAGTCGACGCCGGCGCCGTAGCTCGAGATGGCCATGAAGTCGACCTCGCAGTGGACGTCGATCCGGCGCATGAGGTCGGCCATGAAGAAGACGGCGCCCTTGAGGACGCCGATCAGGAGGAGGTCCCGGCCGCGGTAGTCGTCGGAGATCTCCCGGCCGAGCTCCGCGATCCGGCCCTGGAGCGTCTCCTCGTCGATCAGGACCTCCTCGACCGCGGCCGTGAGATCGTTCACCTGGCTCATTCGCGCTCTCCGCTGACGGCGTCCTCGTAGCCCGGCGCGGCGGTGATGCCCGGGACGGCGACGACCTCGTCGCCGCGGACGACGAGCGGCCAGGCCTCGCGCTCCGAGCGGGGTACCTTGGCGTCGACGAAGACGTCCTGGACCTTCTTGCCGCGGCCCGCGAGCCGGTCGCCGGCGCGCCAGCCGCGGACGGTGAGCCCGTCGCGCCGCGACTCGAGCGTCCAGCGGCCCCAGCGCACGCGGCCCTCGAGCGGCACGGCGGCGCGCTCGAGCCAGACGCTCTCGTACTCCCTCACCGCCACGCGGCCGTCACCGAGGTCGAGTCGCTTCGAGCCCTCACGAGAGGCGAGCAACTCTAACAGCGCCCTCTCGACCGGTCGCGGCAGGCTGCCGCGGTCGTCGAGGGCCCCCAGGACGTTCCGCTCGGCCGCGGGGTGGAGCCGGCGGAGAGCGGGGATGATCTCCGCGCGGATGAGCCCGCGCGCCGTGTCCGGGTTGGTCGAGTCGTGCCTGAACTCGAGCCGCTCCGCGCGGCAGTACGCCTCCGTCTCCTCCCGCCAGACGGCGAGGAGCGGGCGTACTACGCCGTCCTCGCGCCGGACGCGGATGCCGCTCGTCGTCCCGCTCGAGACGAGGCGGTAGAGGACCGTCTCCACCTGGTCGGAGGCGGTGTGTCCGGTAGCCCGCAGGTGCCGACCGGCGGTCACGGCGTAGCGGAGCTCACGGAGCTCGGCTTCCGTCCCGCGACCCGCCGGAGGCGCGGCGACGACCTCCGCGCCCAGCTGCTCGGCGCAGAAGCGCGCGTCGGCATCGGACTCCGCGCCGCGGACCCCGTGGTCGACGTGGAGGGCCGCGACGGCGTAGCCGAGCGCCCCGAGCGCGTGCCAGAGCGCCGTGGAGTCGGCGCCACCCGAGACGAGGCACGTCACGGGGCCGCCGGCCGGGATCAGGTCGTGCCGGCGGACGTGCTCCTCGATGCGCGCGCGGAGCGCGGCGGCGTCCACGCCAGCGATCGTAGCGCCGCGCGCCCGGCGGAAACGGGCATGGCCGCTGCGGACGGCCCGGGGTCTGACCCCCGACATGGCCGGCGGGGACACGACGGGCCCTGACCCCGCCATGCCCGCCGCGGCCTGGCCCGGGAGACGCGACGGGGTCTGACCCCGACGTGGCCCGAGGCGACGTGCCCGGGGTCTGACCCCGGACATGTCTATCTCGACGTCAGCGGCGCCGGGCGCTAGAGCAGCGGGGCGACGTCGCAGCCTTCGCGCTGCAGCGCCGGCTGCGCCTCCGCCAGGACGTCGCGGGCGAAGTTCGCGAGGCCGTACGCGCGGAACATGCGCTGGCCCGAGGTCTTGCCTTCCGCATGGAGGGTCACCGCCTCTCCGTATTCGGTGAACATGGCGTCCAGGTACTTCTGGGCCTGCCTGAGCGAGGGGTCGCGCGGCTCGACGTGAGCCACCCTCTTTGCGGCGGTGAACGCCTCCTCCGCGATCTCCTCCGGCGTGACCTCGCCGGCGCGGAACTCGTCCGCGAGCTCGTTGAAGGCGGTGACGTCCGCGCTCGCCGTGCGGAGGAACTTCTGGTCGGTCGCGCCGCAGGAATGGGCGAGCGGATCGCGCTCGCCGCCGCAGCCGGCGGACGTGAACGCGAGGACGAGCGCTGCCGCAGTGAGGCCGATCCTCAGCAACTCGGACGCATCATCAGCGCGGCCCGGGGGCGGCGCAATCACCCGTTCGCGGGCCTCAGCCGAAGATGAGCGACCGGTACGTGATCGTGCGCCGCATGCCGATGCCGTCGTAGAGGGCGATTGCGGGCGCGTTCTCCGGGCGGACGAAGAGACAGACGGCGGGCGTCCGGCGCAGGAGCGCCCGGCAGAGGTCTGCCAGCCCGCGCTTGCCGTAGCCCCGGCCGCGCACCTCTGGATCGACCCAGACCTGCTGGAGCTGGACCGCATGCGGCGTCCAGGCGGAGGCCTCGGCCTTGAAGAGGATGCGGCCGTCGTCGAGCCAGACCCAGCTCCGGCCCTCCTCGACCTGGACGCGCGTCCGCCACTCGAAGAGAGCGGGGTCGCGCGCGTGGGCGTCGACGCCCACCTCCTCGCGGTAGGCCTGCGCGGCGGCTGTCACGAGGACGTCGAGATCGTCCAGGCGCGCCGGACGGAGCCCGCTCCCCGCCGCCTCGGGCGGCTCCTCGAGCACGTAGACGGGTTGGCCCGGGCGGTCGTCGAGCGGCTCGGGGAGGACGTCGCGCGCCGCCTCCCAGAGCTCCGTGACGGCGCCCTCCTCGCCGACGAGCATGCGCGCCTCGCTGCGAGGCACCAGCTCGGCGAAGGCGGCGGCGCCGGCGCCGGACGGCACGAGGTTGGCGCCGAGGTGGCAGAGCCCGGAGAGGCGTTTCCCGTCCCGCAGGGCTGCGAACCGTCCGAGTCCGCGCCGCGCGACGTCCTCGAGGAAGACGCGCTCGATCGGCTGCTCGGCGCAGAACTCGAGGATCTGCGGGAGCCGAGGCCGCTTGACCAGCCGCGCCATGCGCGTGGACGATAACGCCATGCCTATTCACGTACGCGCAGAGCCGGGCGACTACGCCGAGGCCTGCCTCCTGCCCGGCGACCCTCTTCGCGCCAAGTACGTCGCCGAGACGTTCCTCGAGGGCGCGGAGCAGAAGAACTGGGAACGAGGGATGCTCGGCTACACGGGAACGTTCCGCGGCCGGCCCGTCTCCGTCCAGGCAACCGGCATGGGCTGCCCGTCGGCCGCGATCGTGATCGAGGAGCTCGCCATGCTCGGCGTCAAGCGGATGCTGCGCATCGGCACCTGCGGCGGCCTCCAGGCAGACCTGCGGCTCGGAGACCTGATCGTGGCGCTCTCCGCCGTCCCGGCCGACGCGACCGCCACCCACATCGTCGGCGAGCCGCACGCGCCGACCGCCGACTGGAGCCTCGTCCACGGAGCGGTGCACGCCGCCAAGGAGCTCGGCAAGCCCGTTCGGGTCGGGCCGATCGTCTCGAGCGACGTCTTCTACAACGCCGACGACGGGCAGTACGCACGCTGGTCCGACCGCGGCATCCTCGCCGTCGAGATGGAGGCCGCGGTCCTCTTCACGCTCGGGGCGCTGCGGAAGGTCAAGGCCGGCTGCCTGCTCACCGTCAGCGACGTCGTCGTCGAAGGCGAGTTCGTGCGCATCTCGGACGAGGAGATGAAGGCCGCCGTCGACCGGATGACCGAGCTGGCGCTCGCGGTCGTGACTGACGAGCGCCACTAGTGCCCGCGGAGGGCGTCGTCTTCGTCGTCAACCCGGCCTCGGCGAACGGGTCGACGCGCAGGCACTGGCCCGAGATCGCCCACCAGGCCGCCGAGGCCGGGCTCGTGGGCCCCGCCCTGCTCAGCGAGGGCCCGGGCGGGATCGTCGAGCTCGCGCGCCGCGCCTGCGAGGACGGGGCGCAGCTGGTGGTCGCCGTCGGCGGCGACGGCACGGTCAACGAGGCCGTCAACGGCCTCATGCAGGTCGAGCCCGAGCGCCGGGCCGAACTGGCGACGATCCCGCGGGGGACCGGCAAGGACTTCGCCCGCAGCTTCAGGATCCCCACGGCCGTCGCGAAGGCGCTGCGGGTCGCACGAGACGGCGCGACCCGGACCGTCGACGTCGGTCGGGCAGCCTTCGTCGAGTGGGACGGGACTCCCGCCGAGGCGTACTTCGCCAACTTCGCGGGCGCCGGGATCAGCGGCGCCATCGCCGCCCGGGCGAACACGAGCTCGAAGGCGCTGGGCGGCAGGATCGCCTTCTTCCGGGCGACGACCT
This sequence comes from Gaiellaceae bacterium, assembly GCA_035711645.1. Classification (GTDB taxonomy): domain Bacteria; phylum Actinomycetota; class Thermoleophilia; order Gaiellales; family Gaiellaceae; genus JAIBJN01. Next base: position 12,681 of record DASTBX010000128.1, on the reverse strand, counting down.
CGGTCTTCATGCGCTGGAGCAACTCCGACTACGAGGTCGAGATCGACGGTGAGCGCCGCGCGGGCCGCATGCTCGAGGTCATCGCCGCCGTCGGCGACCAGCTTGCGGGCGGAATGCGGCTGGCGCCCGAGGCCGACCCCTCCGACGGGCTCTTCGACATCGTCCTGATCGGCGACGCGACGAAGATCGACTTCGTCCGCACGCTGCCGAAGATCTACCGCGGCACCTACCTCCCCCACCCTCGGGCCGAGGTCGTCCGCGGCCGGCGGCTCGCGATCGAGACCGCGACGCCGCTCCCGATCGCGCTCGACGGCGAGCAGCCGGGGACGACCCCGGCCGCGTTCGAGGTCGTGCCGGCGGCGCTTCGCCTGCGGGTTCCGGCCGGCGGCTAGGAGGACGTCCCGCCCGAGGCCGAGCCCCGGCCGGTTCCGCCGCCCACCGCGCGCCCCTGCGCCGGCGACGCCGTGCCCTCGGTCGTGTTCTTCTCGCGCGAGCGGGTCGTTGCCTTCGACGCCGCCGTCTTCGTGCCGGCGCTCTTGCCCTTGGACGCGGCCTCGAGCTTCGCGAGGCGCTTCTCGAGCTTCTCGATGTGCATCCGCAGATCCCGCAGCTCCTCGGCGGCCGCCAGGCCCACCTGCCCGAGGGCGCGCCGCGACGCCCCGTCCAGCCTGCCCTTCGCGGACATGGCCCGATCGAGCGCATCGGTGACCCGCTCGTTCTTGCCGAGCTCGTCGACGAGCCGCGTCACGGCCTCCTCGCCGCGCTTCGACAGCCGGCCCAGCGTCCCGCCGTTCGTCTCGTCCTTCTTCGTCGCCATCCGGACCTCCTGGTCGCTTCCCGGCTGGACCTTACCCGTCCGGTGCCCGACCCTACGCACTCGGCCCGCGCAGCAGGGGACGACGCGCCACGAACCGCGCCGCGAGGTAGAGCAGCAAGAGGAACACGACGACCGGCGCGACGGTGGCCGCAGCGACGAGCATCCAGCCGACGACGGTGACGAAGCCGTGCGCGGCAGTGCTCCAGGCGTCGACGATGCTCCAGGGCCCGCCGCCGCCCGCCGCCGCGACCGGAGCGCGCTCGCGCACGTCGAGGGCGATAGTCGCGTAGGCGACCTGGTCGTCGAGGTGGCGCAGCCGCCCACGGACCTGCTCGAGCTCGAGCTGCACGCCGTTCAGCTCCGACTGGACGGCGAGCGCCGCAGCGACGGTGTCGGCTTCCTCGAGGAGCTGGAGCAGCTGCCGCTCGACCGCCTCGAGGTGGCGCGCCCGCGCCTCCAGGTCGACGACCTCGGCGGCGACGTCCTGGCCGGTCTCCTCGCGGGCCTCGACCCTGCCGAGAGCGGAGAGGCGCTCGACCGCCTGGGCGTAGGCGCGCCCCGGGACTCGCACCACGAGCGTTCCCGCCACGAGACGGCGGTCGGCTCCCTGGGAAGCGCTCGAGCTGACGACGAAGCCTCCCAGCCCGGCGGCGATGCTGCGGGCGCTGTCGACCGTCTGCTGGAACTCCGCGCGAGGCACGGAGAGCGCGAGCGAGGCGGTCTGGACGATTCGCGGGCCGACGCTCGGGAGCGACCCTCCGCCCCCGGAGCGCTGCGCGACCGGCTGGGCCTCGTCGCCGGCTGCGGCCTCTTCCTCGGCCAGGTCGGCCACGGCCGCGTCGGCGCCGCCTCCGGCCGACGCGCCGTCCGCGCTCTCGTCGTCGCCGCCGGTGCAGGCCGCTGCGACGAGAGCGAGCGCCGCAACGAGCCCTACGAGCAGGATCTTCCTCATCGTCTCCTCCTTCGTGTCGGTTGCTTGGACAGCGGCGGGGCTGCGAAAGTTCCGCGCGTCGATGGACGGCTACGGCTTCGCCACGGACCTCCGCGTGCGCTTCAACGAGACGGACGCGCAGGGCGTCGTCCACAACGCCGTCTACCTCGTCTGGTTCGAGATCGCGCGCATCGCGTACCTCGCGCGCTTCCCGGGGGGTTATAAGGGGCTCGTGGAGGCGGGCGTCGACGCCACGACGACCGAGGCGCACGTGCGGTACCGCGACGGTGCGCGCTTCGACGACGAGCTGGTCGTGCACGTCCGCGCCGCCGACGTGCGCGGAGCGCGCTTCCGCTTCGAGTACGTGGTCGAGCGGACGAGCGAGCCGCCCGGCGTCATCGCCGAGGGCTGGACGGCGCACGCCTGCGTGAACGCTGCGACCATGCGCCCGACGCGGATGCCGGCGTGGCTGGCCGAGGCGATCGCCCAGGCCGAGAGCTAGCGGCGGCCGGAGCCGCCCCCTCCGCCGTCTCCGCTGCCTCCGCCTCCGCCGCCCCCTCCGGGCGGCTGCGGCTCCTCCTCGTCCTTGGGCTTCCGGTCCTCCTCGGGCGGCGGCGGCTCGACCGGCTTCGGCTTCGTGCCCACGTGGACGACCCGCTTCTCGTCGCGGTACCTCGTGGTCCACGCCTCGCGGTAGAGGACCTCGTCGCCGCGGTAGACGATCCGCTCCACCGTCACGGCCCGCGCCGGCTCGCCGTCCTCGACGACCATCCGCTCGCCTTCGAAGAGCGTGGGATCCGGGACGCGCTCGACGCGCGGCGGCCCGGTCGCCTCGAGCGGCCCGGCGATGCTCTCGACCCGCCGCCTCTCGCCGCCGCCGAGCAGGCGCACCAGGATGCCGCTCTCGTCGTAGGAGGCCTTGAGCACGAGCCAGCGGCCGGTGTCGTTCCGAAGCTTCAGGTCGACGTCCGGGTAGTTGACCGTGGCGTCGCGGCCGGTCGGGTAGCGGCTGATGTAGAGAGCGTGAGCCGTCCGCTCGGCGATCTTGATCCCCGCTTCCCAGGCGGCGTTGAAGACCGTCGTCGCGACCTGGGAGACCCCGCCGCCGACGCCCTCCTCGTACTCGCCGTTCAGGATGATCGGCGCGGGCCGGAAGCCACGCTCGGTCGTGCGCGGCCCGACGTGGTCGTTGAAGGACCAGACGGCGCCCGGCGCGATGCGCGCCCCGTCGAGGAGCTCGACGCCCAGCTGGAGGTTCGTGATCCGGTCGCTCGTTCCGGAGTAGAGCGTCGAGTAGGCGGCGAGCTCGCGCTTGACGCCGAGGGCGCGGGCCTCGGACGTCGTGAGGCGCGGCTGCACCGGCGTGACCACGAGGTCGCCGGTGCGGTTCGTCGGACGGGAGGCGGCCGCGAGGAGCGCCTGGCCGGTCGCGGCGAGGTCGAGCTCGCGCCCGGGACGGGACGGGACGATGCGGACGCGGCCGTTCGCCGCAACCTCGAAGTCGGCGCTCCGCGGCTTCCGGGCCACGCCGCGGGCCACGTTCTCGAAGCGCCGCGCGGTCGCGCGCTCCTTGACGGCGAGGCCGGCCCGGCCGTCCGCCGGCAGCTCGAGCAGCCGAGCGGTCTCTCGCGGCCTCAGCGTGAAGGACGCGCCGCTGAAGGCGAGGCTGACCGGCGCGGAGAGGATGGTTCGCACCCGTTCGGCGACCGGGACGAGCGTCTCGCGGGTGACCTTCGGCTCCTCGCGTGCGACGGGAAGGGCGACCTCGGCGCGCTCGAACCCCGCGAGCGCCCGCACGACGAGCGCCGCGGAGGCCTCCCGGTCGAGGCGCTGCCCGGCCCGCCCGGCGACGATCTCCGGCTCGAGGCCGTGGAGGGTCACAGAGGCATCCAACGCCGGGCGGTCGACGGCGGTCGCCATCTCGGTGAGCCGGTAGGCGAGCGCCGCGTCGTAGACGTCGACCGTCGGCTCGATGTCGGTGCCCGTCGCGCGGAGCCAGAGCCGCTTCAGCCCGCGCACGGGCAGGAGGCCGCCGCTCTCGTCGACCGCCTCGTCCACGGCGGCGCTCCAGTTCGCCTCGACGTCGAGCGTGTCGGGCCGGAGCTGGAAGCGCTCGCCGCCGCCCATGAAGGCGACCGGGACGTTCTCGAGGCGGCGGGCCCTCTTCTCGAGCTCGTCCTCCGCCTCGGCCCCGGTCAGGCCTGCGAGGTCGACGCCGGCGACCGTGACGCCCCCGGCGATCGTGCCCGCGGACCCGGCGTAGGCGAAGCCGACTACGAGAAGGAGCAGGAAGGCCGCCGCGACGGCCCACGCCGCCCAGCGAGCCGCGCGCCGGACCAGCCGGGCCCGCCCGCGCCGAAGGCGGGCAGGGCGACCCCTCCGGGCCGGCCGGGCACCAGCCTCCGCGCGCAAGGCGCCGAGTGTACCAACCTGCCGCGGCGGGCCCCTAGACTACGCTCGTGGACTTCGAGCTCACCCCGGAGCAGCGCGAGGTGCAGGCGACCGTCCGCCGGTTCGTCGACGAGCGCGTGCTTCCGAACGCCGTCGAGAACGACGTCAACCACTACCTCGACATGTCGGTCATCGAGGGCATGGCCGAGCTCGGGCTCCTCGGCGTCGTGGTCCCCGAGGAGTACGGCGGCGCCGGCATGGACTTCGTCTCCGAGGCGCTCGCCTGCGAGGAGATCGAGCGCGGCGAGGCGGCCTTCCGGACGCTGATCTCCGTCCACGTCGGCCTCAACTCGCTCAGCCTGCTCCGTTACGCGAGCGAGGAGCAGAAGCAGCGCTACCTCGCGCCGCAGGCGCGCGGCGAGACGCTCGCCTGCTTCGGGCTGACCGAGCCGGCCGCGGGCTCGGACGTGGCCGCGATGCGCACGACCGCGCGCCGGGAGGGCGACGTCTACGTCCTGAACGGCCAGAAGAACTGGATCTCGTACGCTGCCGTCGCCGACCACGCGCTCGTCTTCGCCAAGACCGACCCGGACGCGAAGCACAAGGGCATCTCGGCGTTCGTCGTCGAGCGCGCCTGGCCGGGCGTCTCGGCCCAGGAGACCGAGAACAAGCTCGGCATCTGGGCCGGCTCTACGGGCGAGCTCTTCTTCGAGGACGTCGAGGTTCCCGCCGAGAACCTCGTCGGCGAGGAAGGCCAGGGTTTCGAAATCGCCATGTACGGCCTCGACCAGGGCCGCTTCACGGTCGCCGCCGGCGCCTGCGGCGTCATCCGCGCCTGCCTGGAGCGCTCCGTCGAGTACGCACGCGAACGGGAGACGTTCGGCAAGCCGATCGGCAAGAACCAGTTCGTGCAGGACATGATCGCCGAGATGGTGCTCGGCTACGAGACCTCCAAGCTCCTCGTCATGCAGGCGGCGTGGCTCAAGGACCGCGGCGTCCGCAACACCCGCGAGACGAGCCTCGCGAAGTGGCACGCGACCGAGTCCGCCTTCAAGGCGGCCCACCTCGCCATCCAGGTGCACGGGGCCTACGGCTACTCGGCGGAGTACGGGATCGAGCGGTACTTCCGCAACGCCCGCGCGCCGATCATCTACGAGGGCACGACCCAGATCCACAAGATGATGCAGGCCGAGCACGCGCTCGGCTGGCGCGACCTGAACGGCCGCGACGGCGACGTCTCCCCGATCGCGTCGTGGGCCCCGGCCCTCCTGGCCCGCTCCCGCTAGCGGAGGGGCGGGGGGCCATGCCGAGTAACAGGCTGTTGCTTGGAACCAGAGGCGCGCGCGTTCGTGACGCCCTCGCGCTCGCCCTCGCGGCGGTCGTGGCCCTGCTCGCCTTGCCCGCGGCGGCGGAGCCGCCCACGGGCGGCGCGTTCACGCCGGGGGTGAGCCTCGCGGGCGTACGGCTCGGGATGACGCCCGCCGAGGTCCGCGCCGCCTGGGGCGGGCGGCACGGCGTCTGCCAGGACTGCCGGCAGCGGACCTGGTACTTCAACGAGCGCCCCTTCCAGCCGGACGGCGCCGGCGTCGTCTTCTCGCGGGGACGCGTCGTCCACGCCTTCACGGTCTGGCAGCCCGAGGGCTGGACGACTCCCGAGGGCCTGGCGCTCGGCGACGACGCGGGCGAGATCGGCACCGTCTACGGCGAGCTCGCACAGGAGGACTGCGGCGACTACGTGGCTCTCGTCGAGGACGGGCCGGCGGCCCAGAGCGCCTTCTACGCTTACGAGGACGAGGTCTGGGGCTTCGGCCTCGTCGCGCCCGGCCGCTCCCCCTGCCTCTAGCAGAGGCCGAGCACGGCCGGGAGGGCGAGCAGCGTCGGGAGGGCGTCCTCCCGCTCCGGGAAGCGCCCTTCGCGGTCGATCAGGAACGCACGCATGCCGAGCGCGCGGGCGCCTTCGACGTCGTCGGCCGGCGAGTCGCCCACCATCACCGCCGCCTCCGCCGCGACGCCGAGGGCGGTCAGGATGGCCTGGAAGATCGACGGGTCGGGCTTGACCTTCCCGTGCTGCCCCGAGGAGATCCACGCGTCCACGTCGAGCGAGAAGTGGCCGACGAACGCGTCGAGGTCCCGGCTCGTGTTGGAGACGAGCCCGAGGCGCAAGCCGTGGCCGCGGAGCTCGGCCAGGACGGGCAGCGTGTCCTCGTAGAGCTCGAAGTTGGCCGAGTGCAGCCAGCCGTCGGTTATCGCGCGCGCTACCTCGCTCGCGTGGGGGCCCTCGCCGCCCATGCCGCGGACGATGTCCTCCGTGAAACGCACCCAGATCTCCTCGTCGTGCTCGAGCTCCGGATGGTGCTCGAGGTCCTCGACCGCGGCGGCGCGGGCCCGCTGGTAGAGCGCCGGGTCGAGGGTCAGGCCGTGACGGGCCCCTGCCTCGCGGTAGCCCTCGGGCCCGAGCAACGGGCCGGGCTTGGCGAGTGTGAAGTCGACGTCGAAGAGGACAGCCTCGACCCGACGCCGACCGTCCTCTAGACCTCCGCGGGCCACGTGTACGCGGCGGGCTGGCGGTTGGCGAGCGACGGCAGCGCGCGGCGCACGCGCTCCAGGTGCGCCCGGTCGAGCTCGGCGGAGATGACCGCGTCCTCGTCCGGCGCCTGCGCGACGACGACGCCCCAGGGATCGACGATCATGCTCCTCCCGTACGAGGCCTTCCCCTCCGCGTGGACGCCCCACTGGTTCGCCGCCGCGATGTAGCACTGGTTCTCGACCGCGCGGGCCCGGAGCAGGAGCTCCCAGTGGTCCTTGCCCGTGTAGAGCGTGAACGCGGCCGGTACGGTCACGAGCTCGGCGCCCTCGACGGCGAGGATGCGGTACAGCTCCGGGAAGCGGAGGTCGTAGCAGACCGTGAGCCCGAGGGCCCACCCCTCCACGTCGCAACCGACGGGGCCGTCGCCGGGCTCCTCCGACTCCGACTCGCGATAGACGTGACCGCCTACCTCGACGTCGAACATGTGGATCTTGCGGTAGACCGCGACGACCTCGCCGTCCGCGTCGAAGACGACGCAGGTGTTCGAGAGCTTGTCCCGTCCCTCGCGGCGCTCGGCGATCGAGCCGCCCACGAGCGTGATCCCGTGGCTCTGGGCCCAGCGGCTCATGGCCGCCACCGTCTCGCCGCCCTCGAGCGGCTCGGCGACGTCCTGCAGGATCTCGTGCGAGCCGAGGCCGTTCCACTTCTCCGGCAGGAGGACGAGGTCGGCGCCGGTCGCGGCGGCGCGGGCCACGAGGGCCTCCATGCGCTCGAGGTTGTCCGCCTTCGAGCCGGAGGAGTTGATCTGCACGCATGCGACCCGCAGGCGGTCTGCCATGGGTCGAAGGATAGCCTTGCGCCGTGGCCCGAACCGCGCTCGAGATCCTGGCGGAGGCGCGCACGATCGCGCTCGTCGGCGCCTCGCCCCGGCCGGAGCGGCCGAGCAACTCGGTGATGCGCTACCTCCTCGACCAGGGCTACGAGGTCATCCCGGTCCGGCCGCACGGGCCGGCCGAGATCCACGGCGTTCCCCGCGTCGCCTCCCTGAGCGACATCGACGCGCCGATCGACCTCGTGGACGTCTTCCGCCGGAGCGAGTTCTGCCCAGGCGTGGCCGAGGAGGCCGTCGCCGTGGGAGCCGGCGCGCTCTGGCTCCAGCTGGGCGTCGTCTCGGCCGAGGCCAGCCGCATCGCCGAGAGTGCCGGCCTCGACTACGTCGAGAACGCCTGCACGGCGATCGTGCACCGGCAGCTGGCCGACCGGGCCTAGCCGCACCCCGGTCCTTGGCCCGCAGCGCCCTTGCCTCTCGCCCCCGGGAGGGCGCAGAATCGGACGTTCGAGGAGGAAAGGGGAGCACATGCGCAAGAACGGCATCGGGACCGCGCTCGTCGCGGCCGTGCTCGTCTTCGCCACGACGGCCGCCACCGCGCCGTCCAACGAGGACGAGCTTCTCAAGGACGAGCTGCACTTCCTGCAGCAGTCCGGCAAGACGTACTCGGGCGGCAGGAAGGCCGCCCAGGCGAGGAACATGGAGGTCGTCGGGCAGAACGACCTCGGCGGCCGCGGCTTCAACGCCGACGTCTGGGTCCACGAGAGCTATGCCTACGTCGGCCACTGGGGCTTCAGCGACTGGGCGAGCGGCTCGAAGACCCGCTTCTGCCCCTCTCCGCCCAAAAACGGCGTCGCCGTCGTCGACGCGACCGATCCCTCCGACCCGACCCTCGCCTCGCGCCTGGTGAACCCGACCGGGACCTCCGCCGAGGACGTGACCGTGTTCACGGCGCGGTACGGGCCGCTCGCCGGCCGCGACATCGCGGCCGTCGGGCTCCAGGTCTGCGGCGGCTCGAGGCTCGATCCGAGCCTCCCGCGCGGGCTCATGCTCTTCGACGTCACGGATCCGGAGAGCCCGGCCGAGCTCGGGTTTCTGAGCACCGGCTGCTGCACGCGCGGCCTGCACGAGCTCGAGTTCAACCACCGGGACGACCTCGGGCGGACCTTCGTCTACGCGTCCGTCCCGGCGAGCGAGTACGAGGAGGCGGGGTCCCCGAGCGGCTTCCGCGACGTTCAGGGTCGGGGCGACTTCCGGCTGATCGACGTGACGAACCCGGCGGCGCCCGTCGCGGTGTCCGACTGGGGCGTCGTCCACGACGCCGGCGGCCCGCTGAACCCCGGGCAGGGCTGCGACCCGGATCCGGTGTTCGGCCACAGCGTCGAGCCGTCCGCCGACGGCAGACTCGCCTTCGTGGCCTACTGGGACAGCGGCTTTGTGGCGCTCGACGTCACGGATCCCGCCGCTCCGGTGCTGAGAGGGCACACGGTCTACGGGACGGACGAGGACGGCGACGGGCATTCCTCGATGTACGACGACGCGCGGCAGCTCCTCTTCTCGGCCGACGAGGACTTCGGCAAGAACTGCGGTCCCGGCATCGAGCCCGGGTACGGATACCTTCGGATCTGGGACTACTCGGAGCTCGGGGCACCGGTGCAGATCGGCGAGTACCGGACCCCCAACTCGGGTGGACGCCTGCCGCTCGGCGCAGGCGACTACACGATCCACAACCCGATGCTCATGGGCACGGACGTATACATCTCCTGGTACTCGGACGGCGTCCGCGTCGTCGACGCGAGCGACCCGACGAGCCCGGAGGAGGTCGCGTTCTTCGTCCCGCCGGCCGGGCAGAACCCGGTGAAGCCGTCGCAGCGCAGCACCCTCTCGCAGACGCCGCAGGTGTGGGGCGTCTTCGTGGACGAGGCGACCGGCCTCGTCTACGCAAGCGACATGAACACCGGGCTCTGGATCCTGCGCCGGACGGACTAGGGAACTGAGACAGCGAGGGGCGCCCCGTGAGGAGCGCCCCTCGCACGATCGGGGTGCCCGGATTTGAACCGGGGACCTCGCCGACCCGAACGGCGCGCGCTACCAGGCTGCGCTACACCCCGCCCGCGAATAGGGTATCGAACCGATGAGGGTCCTCTGTCTCGGCCTCGACGGGGCCGACTACGACCTCGTCCGCTGCTTGCTCGCACAGGGAAGGCTTCCGACGCTCGCCAAGCTCTCCCGCGAGGGAACGTTCGGAGCGCTCAGGTCGACGATTCCGGCGTTCACGCCGACGGCGTGGTCGTCGTTCCTCACGGGACTCAACCCGGCCGGCCACGGCATCTTCGCCTTCACGGCGAATCCCAACCGAGGGGGCGGCCGGCTCGAGAATGCAGCCAGCCGCGCGGGTGCGCCTCTCTGGCGGTACCTCGGCGCGGCGGCCGTTCGGTCGGCCTTCGTGACGGTGCCGTTCACCCATCCGCCCGAGCCGCTCAGCGGCTTGATCGTGACCGGGTTCGGGGGCCCGCGCCGTCCGGAGATCGTTCCCCTCCCCGCCCGGAACGCCATCCTCGCAGCCCACCCCGACCTTCGGGTGTCGCGGCATCCCGCCGACCTCCGCGACTTCGCGGCGGCGGCCGCACTCCTCGCGGGGCATGTCGACGAGATCGCGGACGTCTGCTTCCTCGCCCTCGAGCTCGAGCCTGACCTTGGTCTCCTGTGCGTCGACTTCATGAGCTCGGACATCGCCGGGCACCTCATGTGGCACCGGCTGGACCCCACGCATCCCGCCCACCGAGCGGGCGAGGCCGGGGACGAGCTCGCACAGGTCTACGAGGCCGTCGATGCCGCGTGCGGCCGCCTCATCGAGCATGCGGAGTGGCTCTGGGACGAGGAGCCCACGGTCTTCGTCCTCTCCGATCACGGCATGAAACCCACCCACTGGCTCTTCCGCGCCAACCGCTGGCTCGAGGACGCCGGCTACCTGCGCTTCCGCAGGGATGCAACCGCCGGCGCGCGCGACGAGCCAGCCGCGTACGCCCCCGAGCTTGAGGAGGGGCTCGTCGACGAGCAGCCTCCGTTCGCGGAGATCGACTTCGGCGCGACGCGCGCCTACTGCTTCGGGTACGGCGGCCAGATCTACCTCGGCGAGGTCACGGGGGCCGTGGGCGATCGCCGGCTGGCGGAGGAGCTTGCCGAGGCGCTCGCCGGGATCCGGCATCCCGAAACCGGCCAACCGGCTTTCGATGTGCTGCGGAAAGAGGAGCTCTACCACGGCTTCTATCTCGACAAGGCGCCGGAGCTCGTTCTCCTCCCCCGGGACGAGCGCATCCACGTCGACTCCACGCGCCAGCGCTGGAGCGAGACGTTCCAGCGCCACGAGCGCCTCTTCGCCCGGGGCACTGCCCACTTCTCGGGCCAGCATGCGGTCGACGGCATCCTGGCGGCCGCCGGCCCCGGAATCGCGGCCGCGGGCGTCCCCCAGGGCTGCCACATCACCCAGATGCCCGCGACGCTCCTGGCGTTGCACGGCCTCGAGGCGCCCCTCGACGCCCCGGCGATCGACGCGATCCTCGACCCCAGCAGGACGCGTCCGCGGCGGGAGGTGGGAGCGGTGCCGCAGGCGCCCGTCGAGGCCGCCGCCTACACGCGCGAGGAAGAAGAGCTGATCGTCCAGCGCCTCCGCGACCTGGGCTACGAGTAGCTCAGGGCCGCCGACGGCGGCCCTGAGCCCTCTCACGTCGCTAGCACTGGCCCCCGTAGTACGAGCAGAAGCCGCCCGGGCAGCAGATCTCGCCCGGTGGGCAGCACGTCGGGCCGTAGTAGCCGCCGGGGCAGCATTCTTCCTCCCCGGAGCAGCATTCGGTGCCGCACTGCGTCGTCCCTTGCGGGCAGACGCACTGGCAGGTGTCCGGGTCGAATGTCGCGTCCGGATCGCACCTGACGCAGCGCTTCGTCTTCCTGCAGAGGTTCTCGCCCGGCCGGCAGGCGCACCTACCGGTGTCGGGCGGGCAGAAGAAGTCGCAGCACTCGAAGTTGGCGCGACACGGCTGCCCGACCCTGCGACAGCGGGCCGCCCCGGCCTCACGTGCCCCGACCAGCGAGAGCACGCCGCCCGCGGCAGTAGCAGCGAGGACCTTAAGCATCTGGCGGCGCGACGTGGTCGTCGCCAGCGCTCTCGAGAGTTCGTCCAGTTTTTCGTCACTCATGACTCTCTCCTCGCTCGCGTCCTCCCCGACTCCTCGAGGCTCGGGAAGGCTCCTTCGAATCAGGCGATCGGCACCCTCCCTTCCGCGCTCAGCGCCTCGCGGGCGAGCGCCAGGATCTCTGTCGGCCCCCGGGCGACGTCGCGCTCGATCACGCCTTCCTCGTCGACCAGGAAGGCCACCGGCGTCGCGAAGATGCCGTACTCCTTGGAGAGCTTCCAACCTGACTGGATCACGATCGGGAACTCGACCCCGCAAGCCTCGGCCTTGCGCCGGTTTTCGGCCGGCTCGCCGCGGCTGACGACGACGACCGCGAGGCCGTCGCGGTGGTCGCGCTCGAGACGAGCGAGGTCCGGAAGGAGGGCGTCGCACGGCCCGCACTCCGGGTCGCTGAAGACGAGGAGGACGCGCCGACCGCGGTGCTCGGTGAGCGATAACTCGCGGCCCGCGAGATCGGGCAGCTCGAACGGCGGCGCGGGCGTGCCTGACTTGAGGCCTTCGCGCTCGATGCGGCTCTCCGCGAGCGGGCGCTCGCTCGCCAGGCGCCTGCGTCCACCCGCGGCCTCCTCGGCGAGCTGGGGAACCTCACGCGCGCCCACGGCCACGGGCTTCGCGACCCGGCCCTCCTGGTCGAGGAGATAGGCCACCGGTGTTCCCATCCGTGCGAACCCTTCGACGGTCTCGCCGTCCCGCTGGAGAAGCACGCGGCAGCGGAGGCCGTGTGCCTCCGCGAGCGCCCTGTTGCTCTGGGGACTGCCGTAGCTGACGAGCACGAGCTCCGTCTTCCGTCGCCGCAAGTCCGTCTGCACCCGGGCGAGGTCGGCCGCGATCTCCCTGCAGAAGCCGCACTCGGGACTCCAGTGCACGAGGAAGACGCGCGTCTCGAGGTCCTCGAGCCCGACCTCCTCACCCTCGAGATCCGGTAGCCGGAAAGGCGGGAAGGCGGTCGCCAATGGGAGGCCGCCGCGGGCCGGATCGCCCTCGGGTGCGTCG
>DASTBX010000127.1:0-18197 GCA_035711645.1 Gaiellaceae bacterium | reverse complement strand
GCCCTCCTCGACTAGCGCCCGCTGAAGCGCGGCTCGCGCTTCTCGAGGAAGGCGGCGACGCCCTCGGCGAAGTCGTCCGTTCGCGTCGCGGCGAGCTGGAGCTGCGCCTCCAGCTCGAGCTGGTCCTCGAGCCGCGAGGAGGCGGCACGCTCGAGGAGGCGCTTCGTCATCGCGATCGCCTTCGTCGGCAGCGCCGCGAGCTCGGCGGCCCGCTCCTGCGCCCGCGCGACGACGCCGTCGCCCTCGACGACCTCCGACACGAGGCCCCAGGCGAGCGCCTCGTCGGCCACGAGACGCCGACCGGAGCTCATCCACTCGAACGCGCGCGCCGGACCGAGCAGGCGGGGGAGCAGCCACGACCCGCCCGTGTCCGGCACGAGGCCGACGTTCACGAACGCTGGGACGAAGGCGGCGCCGGAGGCGGCCAGCCGGATGTCGCACGCGCACGCGAGCGACACGCCGGCGCCGGCCGCCGCACCGTTCACCGCCGCGAGCACGGGCTTCTCGAGCCCGCGCAGCCCGAGCGCGTGCCGGTTCCAGCGCGTGCGCAAAAGCGCCGAGACGTCGCGGTCGCCGTTCCTGAGCTCGCCGAGGTCCTGGCCGACGCAGAAGCCGCGACCGGCGCCGGTGAGGACGACGGCGCGCACCTCGGGATCTCCCGCTTCCTTGAGCGCGCCGGCGAATGCCTCGTGTGCGGCCGAGTCGAAGGCGTTCAGCTTGTCGGGCCGGTTCAGCGTGATCGTGAGCACCGACCCCTCGCGCGTCGTCTCGACCTCGGCCATCGCGCCTCCTGTCGTAGACCGGGACCCGTCAGCTAGCGTGGCAGCGTGGCCGATCTTACGTTCATCGACGCGCTCCTCGGGCCCGAGCAGCCCGGCGCCGAGGCGGAGCCGGTCTCGGAGGAGGAGGCGCTCGACGCGTACTCGCGGGCGGTCGTCACGGTCGCCGAGCGGCTCTCGCCCTCCGTGGCGAACCTGCGCGTCGCACGCCGGGTCCGGGGCGGCCGCGTGGCGACGGGCGGCGGCAGCGGCGTCGTCATCACTCCCGACGGCTTCATGCTCACGTCGGCGCACGTCGTCGCGGGAACGGACGGCAAGGTCGAGGCGACCTTCGTCGACGGCCGCGAGGTCTCGGCCGAGGTCGTCGGCGCCGACCCGCTTTCCGACCTCGCGGTCCTGCGCTCGGCCGCCGCAGAGCTCGTCTCGGCGGAGCTCGGCGACGCAGAGCGGCTGCGCGTCGGCCAGCTCGTCGTCGCGATCGGGAACCCGCACGGCTTCGCCGGCTCCGTCACCGCCGGCGTCGTCTCGGCGCTCGGCCGCTCGCTGCCGGTGCGCTCGCGCGCGGCGGGGCGGATCGTCGAGAACGTCATCCAGACCGACGCTGCGCTCAACCCTGGGAACTCCGGCGGCGCGCTCGCCGACGGGCGCGGCTGCGTCGTCGGCATCAACACGGCGGTGGCGGGAGTCGGGCTCGGGCTCGCCGTGCCCATCAACGACACGACGCGGAAGATCCTTGCCGCGCTCATGCGCGAGGGCCGCTTCACGCGCGCCTACATCGGCATCGCCGGCGGCTCGCGGCCGCTGCCACCGCGCCTCGCCCGCGATCTCGGCCGCGACGCCTGCGTCGAGGTGGTGGAGGTGGTCGAGGGCAGCCCGGCCGCGCTCGCCGGCCTACGCCCCGAGGACATGATCGTCGCCGTCGAGGACACGCCCGTCGAGGGCGTCGACGACCTCCAGCGCCTCATGGCCGGGGAGCTGATCGGCTCGCGCGTCTCGGCCACGGTGGTCCGCGACGGCGCCCGCCTCACCGTCGAGCTCGTCCCGGTCGAGCTCGAGGTGTAGCCGCGGCATGATGCCGGGCGTGTCGGCGCCCGGCGACCACACGCTGAGCTGGAGGCTCCTGCGCCCGCCGCGCCTACGGACGCTCGACGACGACGGCGAGCGCCACGCGAGCTGGCTCGAGCTTTTCTTCGACGTCGTCTTCGTCGTCGCTATCGCCCAGCTCGCCCACGAGCTCGTCGACGATCACTCGCTCCGCGGCTTCGCAGTCTTCGCGGCGCTCTTCCTCCCCGTCTTCATCGCCTGGCAGGGCTTCACGATCTACGCCGACCGCTTCGACACGGACGACGCCGTCTTCCGCCTGGCGATCTTCGCCGCCATGCTCGCGATCGCAGCACTCGCAGTGCAGGTCCCGGACGTCGCGCACGGGGAGAGCACCGGCTTCGTGGCGTCCTACGTCGTCCTCAGGTCGCTCATGGTCGCGCTCTACCTGCGCTCGTACCGCCACGCGCCGAACGCACGGCCCCTGATCGCCCGCTACGCGGCCGGCTACTCGCTCGGGATCGCCCTCTGGCTCGCCTCGCTGGCGCTCTCCGCTCCGGGGCGCTACGTCCTCTGGGGGGTCGCGCTCGCCTGGGAGTACAGCCTGCCGGTCATGTTCCGACGGTTCCACGAGGCGATTCCAGTCAGCACGAGCCACGTCCCCGAGCGCTTCGCGCTCTTCACCATCATCGTCCTCGGCGAGACGATCGTGGCCGTGGCGCTGGGCACGGCGGGCAGCGACTGGGCGCTCGAGGCCGCCGTCGCCGGCGCGCTCGGGTTCGTCGCCGCCGCGGCGCTCTGGTGGATCTACTTCGGCACGGGCGCCGGCATGGAGATGCGGCCGACCGTCCCCGCGATCCTCGTCTTCACGCACTTTCACATCCCGGTGCTCGCGGCGCTCACCGCGGTGAGCGCCGGAGTCGCGCTCGCCATCGAGCAGGCCCCGGGGACGCTCGACGAGGGCGCCCGCTGGGCGCTCTGCGGCGGGGCGGCCGCCTACCTCGCGTGCCTGACCGTGGCGCAGCGGGCTCTCGTCAGGGGCGTCTCGGCGCGGAAGGCGGCTGCGCGCGCGGCCGCGATCGTCGCTCTCGTCCTCCTCGCCCTCGCCGGCGCCGAGCTTCGGACGGTCGCCTTCGTCGGGCTGACGACGCTGACCCTGCTCGCCCTAGTGGTCTTCGAGCTCTGGGCCTACCGGCAGGCCCAGGCGGCGCAGGTCGCAGCGTCGACGGGCTAGCCGATCTCGATGCCGCCCGTGTCGAGCCCGGCCGGCCGCTCCCGGCGGGCGAGCCCCAGCGCGATCTGCCCGGCGAGCGCCGCGGCGAGGACGGCGAGGAGCGGGACGACCCCGATCTGCTGACCGGCGGCGCCCAGCCCGAGGGCGAGCAAGGCCGTGCCGACGCGCAGCCAGACGTCGACGTCCCGGCCGGAGCGGGTCGTCACCAGGTGGAGGACGGCGACGGAGGCCATGAAGAGCGCAACGCCGCCGCCGATCAGCCACGACACCTCGCCCGTAAGCCCCGTCTCCTGTGTCGACTTGATCCCCAGCTTGACGCCGGCACCCAGAGCCGCGAGGCCGACGAGCAGCGGCAGGTGCGCGTACAGGTACGTCTGCCCGGCGGCAATCGTCCGCTTGACGATCGAGGAGTCGACGTGGTCGAAGTAGATCCACCAGAGCGTCCCGGCGATCGCGAACCCGAGCGTGGCGGCGGCTCCCGACTCGAGGCCCCAGCTCACCGTCGTCGTCCCGACGACCACCGCGAGGACGCTCTCCCCGAACACGATGATCGTCAGCAGGCCGACCCGCTCGGGGATGTGCGAGGCGTGGATCGGCACCTTCCGGATCCGCGCGTGGCTCACGAGCGGCGCCCCGAGGTCGATCGTGAGCGCGACCGCCCAGAGGGCGTAGCGATAGGGCGGCTCCACGGCCGCCGAGACGAGGAAGAGGAGGATGCTCGCGGTGAACGCCGGGATGTAGACGTCGAGCAGCGGCCGGGCGGCCGGCAGATGCCACCAGGCGCGCCCGTTCAGGAGGACGACGACGGCGCGGACGAGCGCATAGGCGAGCGCGAAGCTCGCCGTCTCGCCGTGGAACGCATCCGGGATCACCGAGGCGAGGACGGCCACGGCGAACATCCCGGCGATCATGAGGATCCGGTGGGGAGGGTCGTCCGTGTCGAAGCGGTCCGCGTAGAACGTGTAGCCGACCCACGCCCACCAGACCGCCACGAAGAAGCCCGCGAAGACGAGGAATCCGTGGACACTGGGGTCGTCGGCGAGCCCCTCGGCGAGCTGGGCGATCGCGACGACGAAGACGAGGTCGAAGAAGAGCTCGAGCCAGGTCGCGTGCCGCTCGTCCTCGTCGTCTTCGACCGTCCGCAGGCGAGGCGGGTCGTGCCAGCGCGAAGCCACGTCTCGACAGAACGACGGCGCGCCCGCCGCATTCCGGGCGGCCCCTCGAGGGCCGTCGCGCCGCTCCCCGGCTAGCGCCCCTCGAACTCGGGCTTCCGCTTCTCCGTGAAGGCCGTCAGGCCCTCGCGCGCGTCCTCCGAAGCGAACGCGAGGTAGAGGAGCTTGCGCTCGTAGTCGAGCCCCGTCTCGAGGGGAGACTCGAAGGCGCGGTTGACGGACTCCTTCGCCAGCCGCTGGGCGATCGGGGCCTTCGAGGCGATCGCGCGCGCAACGCTCTTCGCCTCCTCCAACCAGGCCTCGCGGGCGACGACGCGGGCGGCGAGCCCGGCGCGCTCGGCCTCCTCGGCGTTCAGGAAGCGGCCGGAGAGGATCACGTCCATCGCCTTCGCCTTGCCGACCGCGCGCGTGAGCCGCTGCGTACCGCCCGCGCCCGGGATGATCCCGAGGCCCGTCTCCGGCTGGCCGAACCGAGCCGTCTCCGAGGCGACGATCAGGTCGCACGCCATCGCGAGCTCGCAGCCCCCGCCGAGGCAGAACCCGGAGACGGCCGCCACGAGCGGCGTCCGCACCCTGCGGATCGCGTCCCAGCGGTCGATTCGCCGTGCCTCGTACATCTCCACGGCGGTCGCCTCGGCCATCTGGCCGATGTCTGCCCCGGCGGCGAAGGCCCGCTCCGAGCCGCCCAGCACGATGCAGCGGATCGCCTCGTCGTCGTCCAGCTCGGCGAGCGCTTCGACGAGCGCGCCCATCACCTCGTCGTTCAGCGCGTTGAGCGCCTCCGGTCGGTTGAGGAGGACGACTCCGACCGGCGGCTCGCGCTCGACGAGCACGACGTTCACGGCTCGCGCTCCAGGAAGCGCTCGACCGCGGCCCTCGGCTCCTCGGTCGCCATCGAGAGGGCGAGCCAGTCGCGCGCGTGGTTCACCGTCTCGTGCCAGGCGAGGTCGCGCCAGAAGTTGAGCTGCTGCTTCGTGTAGCGCACGGTCTGCGGGAGCTTCGCCGCCAGCTTCTCGACGAGCTCGTCCACCGCGGCATCCAGCTCGGCGGCCGGGACTGCGCGGTTCACGAGCCCCCACTCCTCCGCCTTCCGGGCGGGGATCTCCTCGCAGAGGAGGATGATCTCCCGAGCACGGCGCTCCCCGACCAGGAGCGGCAGCCACTGGGTCGCGCCGCCCGCGGGGACCGACCCGTGCTGGGGGCCGACGTGGCGGATGTAGGCGTCGTCGGCGATCACGGAGAGGTCGCAGGCCATCTGGAGCTCGTTGCCGCCGCCGACGCAGACGCCGTTGATGCGCGCGAGCGTCGGCTTGCCGATCTCGCGGAGGCGGTCGTGCGCGTCCTTGAAGGCGCCGAACCACTTCCAGTACTCGCCCGGCTTGCCGAGGTAGTCGCGGCTCCACGCCTTGAGGTCGGCGCCGACGCAGAAAGCCCGGCCCGCGCCGGTGACGACGACGGCGCGGATCTCGTCGTCCCAGGAGGCATCCTCCGCGGCGCGGGCGATCTCCCGCAGCATGCGGAAGTCGAACGCGTTCAGCACCTCCGGCCGGTTGAGCGTGATCGTGGCGCGCGGAGGCGCCTTCTCGTAGACGATCGCCTCGAGTCCGAGCTCGGCGGGTTCGCGAGGTGCCGGGTAGTCCGGCTCGGTCACTCGGCGACCTCGGCGAAGTGGACGTGGAAGGGCACGCCCATCGCCATCGCATCCTTGCCGGTCGCCGCGAACTCCTCGGTTCGCGCGGCCGCCTCGAAGGCGTCCAGGTCGGCGAACTCCCACTCGGCGTAGTACGGGTAGCGCGGCTCTCCCAGCGGCGCGCCGAAGACGCGCCCGTGCCGGAAGGTGCCGCCCGGCACGCGGCGGCAGAGCTCGGCGTGCCCCTCGTAGCGCGCGGCGTCCGGCTCCTGCTCGTAGACGACGAAGACCCTGACCATGGCTCCTCCTCTCGCGGCGGGATGCTAGCCGGTCTATCATCGCGCCCTTCTCAGGACCGACCGGGAGGTGAGCGTGGACGTCGCCGAGGCGCGCCGGCGCGTCGCCGGGGCGTCGGTCGCGAGGCTGGCGACGGCCGACGAGCGGGGGCGGCAGCATCTCGTGCCGATCTGCTTCGCGGTCGAGGGCGATGTGCTCTACTCGGCGGTCGACTCCAAGCCGAAGCGGACGACGCGCCTGAAGCGCCTGGACAACATCCGGCTCAACCCGGCCGTGACCGTCCTCGTCGACCACTACGAGGACGACTGGTCGCAGCTGTGGTGGGTGCGGCTGCGGGGCGCTGCCCGGGTGGTGACGGGCGGCCCGGAGCTCGAGCGCGGGATCGCGCTCCTCGTCGAGAAGTACGCGCAGTACCGGGAGGAGCCGCCGCAGGGGCCGGCGATCGTCGTCCGCGTCGAGGAGTGGCGGGCCTGGTCGGCGGCCTAGGGTGCGCCGGCCGCCTCGACGAGCGACTCCTCCAGCAGCTCGAGCCCGCGCTCGAGGTCGTCGTCCGAGATCACGAGCGGGACGAGGATGCGGAGGACGTTGCCGTGGAGCCCGCAGGAGAGGAGCAGCAGCCCGCGCTCGCGGGCCGCCGCGGTCGTGGCGCCCGCGAGGGAGCCGGCGGGCGCCTTCGTCGCGCGGTCCTCGACGAGCTCGATCGCTTGCATGGGACCGAGCCCGCGCACCTCGCCGACGGCCTCGACACGCCCGGCGATGCCTTCGAGGGCGGCGCGAATGCGGTCGCCCAGCTCGCGGGAGCGCCGCTGGAACGGCTCGCTGACGACCTCGTCCAGGACGGCGAGGCCCGCCGCGCAAGCGGCCGGATTGCCGCCGAACGTCCCGCCGAGGCCGCCCGGGGCGACCGCGTCGACGATCTCCGCCCGCCCCGTGACGGCGGCGAGCGGGAGCCCGCCGCCCAGCGACTTCCCTGAGACGAGCAGGTCCGGCTCGGCGCCGAAGTGCTCGATCGCCCAGACGGGCCCCGTGCGGCCGACGCCGCTCTGCACCTCGTCGTCGACGTACACGATCCCGTGGCGGTCGCAGAGCGCGCGCAGACGAGGGGGGAAGTCGCGCGGCATCGGGATGAACCCGCCTTCGCCCTGGACGGGTTCCAGGACGACGCATGCGACCGCCTCGGGATCGATCTCGGATCGGAACAGCGTCTCCAGCCCGTCGATCGCGTCGTCGGTCGTGACGCCGCGGTACGGGTAGGGCGCGGGCGCGCGGTAGACCTCCGGCGCGAAGGGGCCGAAGCCGCGCTTGTAGGCGACCTTGCTCGTCATCGTCATCGTCAGGAGCGTGCGCCCGTGGAAGGCGCGGTCGAAGACGACGACCGCGGGCCGCCCCGTCGCGGCGCGCGCGATCTTGACCGCGTTCTCGACCGCCTCGGCGCCCGAGTTGACGAGGACGGTCTTCTGCTCGCCGCCCCGGCAAGGCGAGAGCTCGGCGAGCCGCCGGCAGAGCTCGACGTACGGCTCGTACATCCCGACCATGAAGCACTGGTGCAGGTAGCGGTCGACCTGCTCGTGGATCGCGGCGACGGCGGCCGGGAGCCCGTGCCCGGCGTTCTGGCAGCCGAGCCCGCCCGCGAAGTCGATGTACTCGCGGCCGTCGACGTCCTCGATGCGGGCACCTTCCGCGCGCGCGACGACGAGCGGCGGGGTGGAGACGCCGGCGGCCACGTACAGCGCGCGAGCCTCGAGCACGGCATCCGTCGCGCTGCGCTCGCGGAGGGACATCGGTCGAGGTTACCCCGGTGAGCGGCGAGCCACCATGGCCCGCGCGGCCCAATCACGGGCGTTATCCTCGCCCCCGTGTCGGCGACCTCGGTCGCGGTCGTGCTCTCTCTCGTGGCCGGTCTCGCCGGCTCCATCCAGGTCGCGATCAGCGGCGCGTTCGGAAAGCGCATCGGCGTCCTCGAGGCGACCGCCTTCGGGTCGATCGGCGCGGCGCTGATCGTGTGCGCCGCCGTCCTGATCGCGCGGCAGGGGTTCGGCGGGGTCGCGTCCGGCCTCCGCGAGCCGCCCTGGCTCTGGCTGAACGGCGCCATGGGCGCGATCGTCGTCACGACGATCACCTTCACCGCCCCCCGCATCGGGACGTTCGCGACCATCGGTCTCCTGATCGCCGGGCAGCTCGCGATGGGCGTCCTCATCGACGCGTTCGGCCTCTTCGGCCTGGAGCGGATCCCGGTCACCCCCGCGCGCGTCGTCGGCCTCGCCCTCCTCGCGGCCGGCGCGCTCCTCGTCCTCAAGCGCTAGCGCGCGGGGCCCGGAAGGGACAGGGCCGGGCCATGTCCAAGGCCATGTCCTGGGGTCAGACCCCTGACGTGGTCGGAGAGGACGCGGCCTTCCTAGTCTTTGCAGGATTTCTTGGGCGGCGCGGCCGGTCGCGCTTGTGGAGAACCCGGGGCTAGAGGCCCCAGGGGTTGGACGGGCGGGCGCCCGTCGCCAGGAGAACGCTCTTCGTCTCCAGGTACATCTGGAGCGTCTCGAGCGCCTGCTCGCGGCCGAAGCCGGACTGCTTGTAGCCGCCGAACGGGACGCCGGGGAACGCCCCGTAGGGGAGGTTGATCGTGAACGTCCCCGACTTGACGCTCCGCGCGAGCCGGTGGCCGCGCGCCGGGTCGCTCGTCCACACCGTGGCGACGAGCCCGTAGCGCACGTCGTTGGCGATCCGGACGGCGTCCTTCTCGTCCGCGAACGGGATCACCGCGAGCACGGGGCCAAAGATCTCCTCCTGCGCGACCGTCCGATCCGCGCCCACCGACGCGAGCACCGTCGGCGGGTAGAACGCGCCGGGGCCGTCCGGCGGCTCGCCTCCCGCGACGACCTCCGCCCCCTCCTCGCGTCCGGTCTCGACGAGGCCGTGCACCCGCTCGCGGTGCGCCAGGGAGACGAGCGAGCCCATCTGCGTCTCGGGGTCGAGCGGGTCGCCGACCTTGACCGCCCCGGCCTTGGCTTCGACGAGGGCGACGACCTCGTCGTAGACGCTCTCCTCGACGAGCAGTCGCGAGCGCGCGTCGCAGCTCTGCCCGGCCGAGTAGTAGATCCCGTAGGCGGTCGACGCGACGGCGTCCTCGAAGTCGGCGTCCGCGAACACGATCGCCGGGCTCTTGCCGCCGAGCTCCAGCGAGACGCGCTTCACCGGGTCGGCGCACAGGCGCATGATCTCCGAGCCCGTCGCGGTCGAGCCCGTGAAGGCGACCTTGTCGACGCCCGGATGCCGGACGAGCTGCGCGCCCGTCGTCGGCCCGTCCCCCGGGACGACGTTGACGACGCCGGGCGGGATGCCCGCCTCGGCCGCGAGCTCGGCGACCCGGAGCGCCGTGAGCGGCGTGGCGGCATCGGGCTTGAGCACGGTCGTGCAGCCGGCGGCGAGCGCCGGCGCGAGCTTCCACGCAGCGAGCATGATCGGGTAGTTCCAGGGGACGATCTGCGCGCAGACCCCGACGGGCTCCTTCAGCGTGTACGCGAGGATGGAGCCGCCGATCGGACGGGTGGCGCCCTCGATCGAGCCGACCGCCGAGGCCATGTAGCGGAAGCTCTCGGCCGCCACGGCGACCTCCGCCTTCGTCGACGCGAGGGCCTTGCCGACGTTCCGCGTCTCGAGCTCGGCGAGCTCCTTGCGGTTGGCGACGATCGCGTCGGCGAGCGCGTGCAGGAGGCGAGAGCGCTCGTTGGGGGGCGTCTTCCCCCACGGGCCTTCGAGCGCGGCGCGGGCCGCCGCGACGGCGCGGTCGACGTCGCGGGGGCCGGCGACCGCCGCGCGCGCGAGCGGCGCGCCGGTTGCCGGCTCGGTCAGGTCGCGGACCTCACCGTCCGCCGGTTCCGCAGGCTCGCCCTCGATGAAGAGCCCGTACTCACGCTCGGCCGCGACCGCCATCGGCGGCCACGATATCGCGGTCGCATAGAGTCGGCGCCGTGACGCAGTCGAGAGTCCTCTTCTTCGGACTCGCGGTGACCTACCTCGGAGGCGTTGTCGTCCAGTTCTTCCTGGCCGGGCTGGGCGCCTTCGCCGCGACCGGCTACGACCCGCACCGCGCTCTCGGCCTGATCCTCGCGCTTCTCAGCCTCGTGCTCGTCGTGCTCGCGTTCGTCGGGAAGGTGCCCCGAACGCTGCTCGGCTTCACGCTGCTGCTGCTGGGGCTGAACGTCATCCAGGCGATTCTCGTCCAGATCGACGTCGGCGAGGTCGCCGCGCTCCACGTGGTGAACGCGCTCGCGATCGTCTACCTGGCGCTCCAGATCGTGGAGCGCTCGCGCCGCTACCTCGTCTCGAAGCTGGCCGCGTAGCGGGCGCTAGCGCTCGAAGAGCGCCGCCTGGCCCTGTCCCACGCCGACGCACAGCGTCGCGAGCCCGTAGCGGCCGCCCCGGCGGCGGAGCTCATGGAGCAGGGTGACGACGAGCCGCGCGCCGCTCATGCCGAGCGGGTGCCCGATGGCGATGGCGCCGCCGTTAACGTTCACCTTCTCCGGGTCGAGCCCGAGCTCGCGGATCACGTGCAGGCTCTGCGAGGCGAACGCCTCGTTCAGCTCGACGAGATCGAGATCCCCCGGCTCGATGCCGGCGCGGGCGAGGAGCTTCCGCGCCGCCGGGACCGGCCCGATGCCCATGACGCGCGGGTCGACGCCGGCGACCGCGCTCCCGGAGAAGCGGCCGAGCGGCTCGGCGCCGAGCGAGCGAGCGCGCTCCTCGCTCGCGACCACGACCGCCGCAGCCCCGTCGTTCAGCCCGCTCGAGTTGCCGGCCGTCACGCTCCCGTCCGCGCGAAAGGCCGGCCGGAGCGCCGCGAGCTTCTCGAGCGAGGTGTCCGGCCGCGGATGCTCGTCGCGGACGACCTCCCCGACCGCGACGAGCTCGTCGTCGAAGCGCCCCGCCTCGGCGGCGGCGGCGTGCCGGCGGTGGCTTGCGAGCGCGAAGGCGTCCTGGTCCTCGCGGGAGACGCCGTAGCGCTGGGCGACGTTCTCGCCGGTCTCCCCCATCGACTCGAGCGGGAAGAGCTCCTCCATCCTCGGGTTCGGGAAGCGCCAGCCGAGCGTCGTGTCCCAGACGGTGTGGTTGCCGCGCGGGAAAGCGCGTTCGGGCTTGCCCATGACGAGCGGCGCGCGGCTCATCGACTCGACGCCGCCGGCGACGAAGAGGTCGCCGTCGCCCGCGCGGACAGCGTGGCAGGCGGAGACCACGGCCGAGAGGCCCGAGGCGCAGAGGCGGTTCAGGGTGACGCCCGCCACCTCCTGCGGCAGCCCCGCGAGGAGCGCCGCCATGCGCGCGACGTTGCGGTTGTCCTCGCCGGCCTGGTTGGCGGCGCCGAAGTAGACGTCCTCGATCTCGCCCGCCGGGACGCCCGCGCGCCCGACCGCCTCGCGGATCACGAGCGCCGCGAGGTCGTCCGGACGCTCGCCGGCGAGGGCGCCGCCGTAGCGCCCCACGGGCGTCCGGACCGCGGAGAGGATGACGGCCTCGGGCACGAGCCCAAGTGTATGCAGCGCTTCCAGGCGCCCCTTCGGGCGCTAGACGAACTCGACGCGGACGGGCCGTTCGAAGGCGCCGGACTCCTCGCCGCGGCGGAGCAGCTCGGCGACGGCCTGGCGCCCCTCCTCGCCGTAGTCCTCGGTGAGCTCGTTCACGTACATGCCGACGAAGCGGTCGGCGAGCTCGGGCGTCAGCCCGCGCCCGAACTGCATCGCGTACGCGAGCGCCTCCTCCCGGTTGCCGAGACCGGCGCGGATCGAGTCGCGCAGCACCTCGGAGAGGTCCCGGAGCCGCTCCTCGCCGACGTCCCGGCGGGCGACGTTGATCCCGAGCGGCAACGGCAGGCCCGTCTCGAGGAGCCACCATTCGCCGAGGTCGACCACGCGCTCGAGGCCCCGCTGGCCATACGTGAGCTGGCCCTCGTGGATGAGCAGCCCGGCCTCGGCCCGGCCGGCCTCGACCTCCTCCATGATCCGGTCGAACGCCACCTCCCGGTACGGAAACTCGCCGCCCAGGTAGAAGCGGAGCACGAGGAAGGCGGTCGTCATGCGGCCCGGGACGGCGACCTCGACCCGACCGAGGTCGAAGCGGCTGAGCGGCCGCTTCGAGACCACCACCGGCCCGTACCCCGAGCCCATGCTCGCGCCGTGGGGAAGGATGACGTAGCGGTCCTGGACGAACGGATACGTGTGGAGCGAGATCGCGGTCACCTCGAGCCGGCCCTCGAGCGCCCATTCGTTCAGGGTTTGGATGTCCTCGAGCACGTGCTCGAACTCGAACCCCCGGGGATCCGTCCGGCCCGACGCGAGCCCCCAGAACATGAACGCGTCGTCCGGATCCGGGCTATGTCCGAGGCGAATGCGCAGGCCGGCGAGGCTAGCAAGCCACCGGCGCGACTGTCCGGCGACCCGCCCGGCGACTAGAATTTGAGACGTGTCTAAACCTCACCTCTCGGCCGCCATTCAGGACTACCTGAAGGAGATCTACAAGCTCCAGTCGGAGGGGACGCGGCCTACGACGACGGCGATCGCGCGCCGCATGGGCGTCGCTCCCTCGTCTGCGACGTCCATGCTGAAGAAGCTCGCCGCGCTCGGGCTCGCCGAGCACTCGCCGTACCGCGGCGTCGAGCTCTCCGAGGCGGGCTCGAAGATCGCGCTCGAGGTGATCCGGCACCACCGGCTGCTCGAGGTCTATCTCGCGGAGACACTGAAGCTCTCGATCGACGCCGTGCACGAGGAGGCCGACCGCCTCGAGCACGTCCTCTCCGAGGAGCTGGAGGCGCGGATCGACGAGCAGCTCGGCTACCCGACTCACGACCCGCACGGCGACCCGATCCCGGACGCCGGCCTGCGGATGCAGAAGCGCCGCCTCCGCTCGCTGGACGCCCTCCAGCCCGGCGAGGAGGCGACGGTCGAGCGCGTCCCCGACGACGACGCCGACCTGCTCCGCTACCTCGCCCGCCTCCGCCTCGTCCCGGGCGGCCGCGTCACCATGCGGCGAGCCGAGCCCTTCGACGGGCCCATGACGGTGCTCGTCGACGGCGACGAGCACGCCATCTCGCGCGAGCTCGCGATGCAGATCGGGATCGCGTAGAGCTCTACGGCTTGTGGCCGAAGAACCAGCGCTCCAGCGGCTTCAGGAGCTCGTCTTCCTCGAAGAGCGCGACCTGCTCCGCGAGACCCTCCTCGGCGGAGACCTCGAGGTCGTCGCGGAGCGCGTTGTTCGCCGCCTCGAGGGCGTCGCCCATCTCGTAGCCCTCGAAGAGGAAGTCGTCCGGACGCGGCCGGGGCATGCGCCGGTTGCCGATGTCGATCGCACGCCCGACCGCCCAGAGCGCCCCCGGCCGGCGCTCGATCCAGACGAGGATCTGCTCGCGGCGGCCATCCTCGCCGACCCCGTGCAGGACCCGCTCGGCGAATCGCATGCCCTCAGGCTCCACCAAGGCAAGGATACAATCGCGCGGTGGGATTCTTCTCCCGACTCTTCGGCAGGGGCGACAAGCCCGCCTCGGACGCTCATCGCGGGCTCTCGAAGGAGGAGGCTCTCGCCGCCTATGTCGTCCGCGAGCACCGGCAGGGCCGCTCGCTCGAGGACATCCTCGACGACCCGTACCTCAAGAACCGGGCCACGGACGAGCAGCGCCTCCGTCTGCTCGAGCGGCCCGAGGTGATCCGCGCGGTCGGCGAGGACACGGCGGCCATGGCCGCCGAGCAGGTCCGCGAGAGCAGCTAGCGAAGCGATGCCCGCCGGCCTCCGAGGCGAGCGGGTGACGCTCCGCCCGCTCGAGGCTGCCGACGTGCCGCGGCTGGTCGAGATCGCGGCCGAGCCCGAGGTGGCGCGCTGGTGGCGCGAGGTGACCGAGGAGGACCTCC
Source organism: Gaiellaceae bacterium (assembly GCA_035711645.1). Lineage (GTDB taxonomy): Bacteria > Actinomycetota > Thermoleophilia > Gaiellales > Gaiellaceae > JAIBJN01. Next base: position 4,155 of record DASTBX010000127.1, on the reverse strand, counting down.
TCGCCAAGATCGGTCCCGAAGCCGACGTCCTGGCGTTCGCAGTCGAGCACGACGGCGAGGTGATCGGGCTCGCGGAGGCGTCCGAGGAGGACGAGCCGGACTACCGGCACGCTGGGATCGACCTCTTCCTCGGAACGGCGTGGCACGGCCGGGGGCTCGGCACGGACACCGTCCGGACGCTCGCCCGCCATCTCGTCCGCGACCGGGGCCACCACCGGCTCACGATCGACCCGGCCGCCGCCAACGAGCGCGCCGTCCGCAGCTACGAGCAGGTCGGCTTCAAGCGCGTAGGCCTCCTCCGCCGCTACGAGCGCGGCGCGGACGGAACCTGGCACGACGGCCTCCTGCTCGACCTGCTGGCCGAGGAGCTCGACTAGGAGCGTCTAGAGCTCGACGCCGAGCCCGCGCTGGCGGGCGCGCTCCAGGACGAGCGCGGCGACCGCCAAGTCCTCGGCGGCGATGCCGAGGCTCTTGAAGAGGACGACGTCGTCCTCGCTCTGCCGCCCGGGGACCTCTCCCCCGACGACCTCGGCGAGCTCGTGCACCTCGAGCCAGTCGAGGACGCCGCGCTCGACCGGCTCGACGAGGTCGCCCGCCTCGAGCTGCGCCTGCTCGCGGAAGTCGCAACAGACGAAGGAGGCGCGCTCGAGGACGGCGTTGTCGAGCTCGCGCGCCTGGATCCGATTTGCCCCCGCGGCGCAGACGAGCGCGCCTGGACGGAGCCACTCGCCCCGCAGCACCGGATCGCGGGACGTCGTGATCGTGACGACGACGTCGGCCTCGGCGGCGTCGCGGTTGTACTCGCCGGGCTCGCAGTCGAAGCGACGGCAGAAGTCGCCGAGGCGCCCCGGGTCCCGCGAGTAGGCGACGACCCGCTCCAGCCCGGGCAGCACGACCCGCAGGCACGCGAGCTGGCTCTCCGCCTGCCACCCCGTCCCGATGAGGCCGAGCGAGCTCGCTCCGGGCCGCGCCAGGTGCCGTGCCGCCACCGCGCTCGCCGCGCCGGTCCTGAGCTGCCCGAGCCTGTCGGCCTCTACGAGCGCGAGGAGCTCGGGCCGGTCGGCGGCGAAGAGCGCGACGACGAACGTCGCTCCCGCCGCGAAGCCGGTGTAGGTCTTCAGGCCGGCGACGCCCAGCTCGCGGTCGGCGGCGGCCAGCGTGTGGAAGAGGCCATCCTCGAGACCGAGGCGGAAGCGGGGCCTCATCTCCACGGAGCCGCGCGCGAGCCGGGCGAAGCACCCCTCGACCGCCTCGACCGCGTCGGCCGGAGCGAGCAGCTCCTCGACGTCGGCTTCGCGAAGGTAGAGCGGCACGGGGCCGGATAGTGTAGGCCGGGTGGAGCGGGCGGCCATCGTCACGGGCGCCTCGAGCGGCATCGGCCTCGGGATCGCACGGGCCCTCGCCGAGGACGGATACGGCGTCGCGCTCGCGGCCCGGCGCGCCGGCGTGCTCGATGAGGTCGCAGCCGAGCTCGGCGGCGCCGCGCTCGCGGTGCCGACCGACGCGACCGATCCCCGCGCCGTCGAGGCCCTCGTGCGCACCGCCGTGGAGCGGTTCGGCCGCGTGGACGTCGTCGTCGCCTCCGCGGGCGTCGGGCACTGGGCGCCGCTCGAGCAGATCGACGAGACGGCCTGGGACGAGACGATCGACGTGAACCTGAAGGGCACCTACCTGCTCGCCCGCGCGACGCTGCCCCACCTGCGCGACAGCCGCGGCTACCTGATCACGCTCTCCTCCGTCTCCGGCACGATCGGCCAGGCCGGCGGCTCTGCGTACAACGCGTCCAAGTGGGGCGTCCGCGGGCTGACGCAGTCGTTCCTGAAGGAGGCGCGGGAGGACGGGGTGCGCGCGACCGCGATCTGCCCGGGCCTCGTCGCGACGCCCATGGTCGGACGGCCGGAGAGCGACGACGTCATCGCTGTCTCGGACGTCGTCGCCACCGTCCGCTGGCTGCTCGCCCTGCGCCCGATCGTGCAGGTGAAGGATGTCGTCCTCGAGCGGACGCTGGCTTAGGGTCCCCGCCGAACTGCTCCGGGACGGCCGGGCGGTCGTCGAAGGGGACGGGCACTCGATCCTGCTCCTCCGCGCTGGTGGCGAGGTGCACGCGCTCGCGAACGCCTGCCCGCACGAGGGCAACCCGCTCGTCGAAGGCGAGGTCCTGGGCGACGTGCTCGAGTGCGCCTACCACGGCTGGCGCTTCGACCTGGCGACCGGCTCGTGCGTCCTCGGAACCCGCGCGGCGAGGCGCTACGAGGCCGAGCTCGTCGGCGAGGAGATCCGCATCCGCCTCGACTAGGAGGGCCGGGCGAAATGCAGCCTGTGCCGCCGGAACGCGCTGCTCGCCCCGAGGACCGCGTCCTCAGTCGCGCCCGTAGCTCAACCGCTACGAGCGCTCCCTGCGTCCTTGCCTCGGAACGACCATCGCACCCCGGCAACGAGCAACATTCCGCCAACCCCTCCTAGAGCCGGATCCGACTCCAGGGGACGCCCGGGTCCGGGTACTCGTCCGGGTGGAGCAGGTGGGCGAGCAGCTCGACGCCGTCGACGACGCGCGGGCCGGGGCGCGAGAAGGTCGCGTTCGCGTCGACGGCGAAGACGCGGCTCTCCTGGCGTGCCGGCGTGCCGAGCAGGTGCGCGGAGATGTCGAGCGGGATGACCTCCGCGAGCGTCCTGTCGAGGTCGAAGCCGCAGGGGGCGAGCACGACGACGTCCGGCTCGAGCTCGGCGACGTCCGCCCAGCGCATCCGGTGAGACGGCTCGCCGGACATCCCCGCGACGTCCGTGCCTCCGGCGGCCGCGACCATGTCCGGCACCCAGTGGCCCGCGCTGTAGGGCGGCTCGAGCCACTCGGTGACGAGGACGCGGGGCGAGCTCTCGACACCCGCCAGCGCCGCTGCGACCCGGTCGAGGCGCGTCCGGACTCCCGCGGCGAGCTCCTCCGCCTCGCCGTCGGCGCCGAGCCGCGCGCCGAGCGTCTCGATGGAGGCGACGATGCCGTCGAGCGTCGAGGGCGAGAAGTCGAGCACCTCGGCGTCGACCGGTCGCGCGCCCGCGATCCCCTCCACCTGGTCGCTCGAGACGGCGCACACGTCGCAGAGCTCCTGCGTGACGACGACGTCCGCGCCGATCTGCGCCCAGCGCTCTTCCTCGATGCCGTAGAGGGGGCGGCCCTCGCGGGCCGTCTCGCTGACGGCCCGGTCGATGTCGGCGCTCGAGAGGTCGCCCGTCTGGATGAGCGACGCGGTGACCACCGGCCGGGAGGTCGCCTCCGGCGGCCAGTCGCACTCGTGCGTCACGCCGACGACCCGGTCCCCGAGCCCCAGCGCGAAGAGCACCTCGGTCGCCGCGGGCACGAGCGAGCAGATCCTCACCTGCCTAGGGTAGCGGCGTCAGCGCGGGATGAAGCTCAGCTTCCCGCTCGACTCGAGCACCGCCCAGCGCACCTGGTCGAGCGAGGGGATCTGCTGCAGGCGCGCCTCGGCGGCGACCTCCTCGGGCGTCATCCGCTCGCGGCGCAGGTTGCGCTCGATCAGCTTCCCGTCCTCGACGAGCACGAGCGGCTCGCCCTCGAACAGCGGGCGCACGCGCCGGAAGCGGAAGACGATGTACGAGACCGCGACCGTCAGGAAGGCGAAGGTGCCGCCCGCGAGCAGGAGCCCGGTGAAGGAGTAGTCGCTCTGCGTGACGCCCTGCTGGATCAGGTCGCCGAGGACGATCAGGAGGATGAGGTCGAACGGCTGGAGCGAGGAGAGCTCACGGCGGCCTATGACGCGCGTGACGATCAAGACGAACAGGAACGCGCAGACGGCTCTGACGACGATGTCCATCGGTTACGGGAGCACCGTGACGGTGCGGTCGACCCGGGCGAGGAGCTCCTGCCCGTCGTAGAGGCCGACGTCGGCGGAGCGACGGCCGACGTTCGTGGGGTTCACCTGGAACTGCAGATAGAGGACGAGCTCGTCGCCGGCGGCGAGCGGGCCGAAGGAGAGGGCGAGGCCGCCGTCCCGGCTCGCTTCCTCGGTCGGCGCCGGCTCGATCGTGTTGATGTGCATGTTCTCCAGCCAGCCGGGCGCGAGGACGATGGTGGCGTTCTCGATCGCATCCCGGGCGCGGATCGTGAACCTCCCCTGGAAGAAGAGCCCGCCGCGGAGGCGC
>DASTBX010000126.1:0-3726 GCA_035711645.1 Gaiellaceae bacterium | reverse complement strand
GCACGGGCTCGACGCCGCGGGCCCGGCGCCGCGCCGGGCGGAGCCCCTCGAGCCCGTCGAGGAGGGCGGGCCACGCTCGGTCACGGTCCCGGGCGCGGTGGCGGGCTGGGCGGCGCTCGCCGAGCGGTTCGGGCGGCTGGGTCTCGACGAGCTGCTGGCGGACGCGATCGCAGCGGCCGAGGAGGGCTTCGCGGTCGCCCGGCTGACGGCGGAGGCCTGGGCGGGGGCGCCGGCGGAGCTGGGCCCGGTTCCGCGCCTCGGCGACCGCGTGCGCCTGCCGGAGCTGGGAGCGACACTGCGGCGCCTCGCCGCCGACGGGCCCGAGGCGTTCTACCGCGGCGAGATCGCCCGGGCGATCGCCGCGGCGACCTGGCTCTCGGAGGAGGATCTCGCCGCCTACGCTCCCCGCTGGGTCGAGCCGCTCACGACCGAGTACCGCGACGTCACGGTCTGTGAGCTGCCTCCGCCCACGCAGGGCGTCGCCGCGCTCGAGGGCCTCGGACTGCTCGCACTCGGCGAGCCCACGCTCGCCGCGCAGGTCGAGTGCGTGCGCCTCGCGCTCGAGGACGCCCGCGCGCACGTGCGCGACGGCGCCGACGTCGAGGGCCTCCTCGACCCGGCCTTCCTCGCGACGCGCCGCGCCGGCGCCCCGGCCGCGGCTTCCGAGCCGGCCGGCGGCACCGCATACCTCTGCGCCGTCGACGGCGACCGCCGCGCCGTCTCCTTCATCCAGAGCCTCTACGGCAGCTTCGGCTCGGGAGTGATCGCGCCGGGCACCGGCGTCGTCCTCCAGAACCGCGGCGCCGGCTTCGCCCTCTCCGGCAGGGTGGAGCCGGGCGCGCGGCCGTACCACACGATCATCCCGGGGCTGCTGCTGCGTGAAGGCGTGCTGCTCGGCCCCTTCGGCGTGATGGGCGGCTTCCTCCAGGCGCAGGCGCACGTCCAGCTCGTGTCGGCGCTCGTGGACGGACGGGTCGATCCGCAGGCCGCGCTCGACCGCCCGCGCTTCCGCATCCAAGGGAACGAGGTGTTGCTCGAGGAGGGCCTTTGGGAACGCGCGCCGGACCTCGAAGCGGCCGGTCTGCGCGCCGTGGCGAGCCGCAAGCAGGAGCCGTTCGGCGGCGGCCAGGCGATCCTCGTCGAAGGCGACGTCCTCGTGGGCGGCTCGGACGCCCGCAAGGACGGCTACGCAGCGGGGTTCTAGGACGGCTAGCCCCGCGGGATGGCGATCGCGTCCGGCGCCCGGGCGGCCTCGGCGTAGCCGTGCACAGCCTGCGGGATGCCGAACAGGCGGCCGAGCTCCGCGAGCAGGTCCGCAGGCGGCTCGAGCTCCTCCGGAGTCCTGCCGGTGCGCGCCGTCGCTCGAACGGCGTCGTGTTCCGCGCCGGTCATGCGCGCCATCAGGCGCGGGTTGGCGCCGAGCCCGATCACCTCGCCGGGCGGGATGGGCCCGTAGTACTCGGGGACGGACAGGTACTCGTCCACGACGCGGCCGCGCTCGAGGGCGATGTACCGGACGACCCGACCCTCCTCGACGCCCATCGCGACGACGAAGGCGCCCATGCGGTCTGAGATCTCTCGCGCCAGGCGGCGGAGCATCTCCGGCTCGCGGTCGCAGAGCTCGTCGTAGGCGGACGTCCACCCGTCGCGCGGTGGGAGGACGACGCTTCCCTGCGAGCCGCCGGGGAGGCGCGGCACGAACTGCCGGACGGCGCGGAGGACGGCGTCCACGTCGTCGCTCTGGACGTGGAGCGAACCGAAGGACGGCTCCCGGCGCGCGCCCAGGTGCTCCTCGAGCGCCGCGACGGGTGCCTCGAGCAGCCGCGCGGTCTCGGTGAACCCGGCCCGGATCCAGGCGTCGCCGTCCTCGTGCGTCGTCTCGATCTCGATCCGGTCGGCGCCGGCCTCCTTCGCCTCCTCGATGAGGCGGAGCAAGGCCTCCTCGCTGGGAGCGCCCTCGACGCGGGCCTCGTAGGCCATCAGCCCGGGACTCTAAGCCCGAGGAGGAGGTAGTGCGCCGCCAGGTTGCGGTGTCCGGAGAAGCGCTCGCCGGCCGCCCGCGTGTCCTCCTCGCCGTAGAAGTGGAGGACGGCCTTGCGCAGGCCGAGGTCGCCCGCCGGCCAGGCGTCCGGGCGGGCAAGGTGGCGCGCGAGGAACCACTCGGCGGTCCACTCCCCGATGCCCGGCAGCGCCACGAGCGCTGCCTTCACCTCGTCGTCGGGGAGGACGGCGAGGGCGTCCAGGTCGAGGTCGGCGGCCGCCACGCCGACGACGTAGTCCGCCTTACGGCGCGAGAAGCCGAGCGCGACGAGCTCCTCGGGCCGCGCCGCGGCCAGATACTCCCGGGTCGGGAACGCGTACGCCTCGCCCTGTGAGACCCCGAAGGCGGCGATGAGGCGGTTGCGGATCGCGAAGGCCGCGTGCAGGGAGATCTGCTGCGCCGTGATCGACGTGACGAGGCTCTCGAACGGGTCGGGGACGAGCGGAGGCCGGAAGCCGCGCAGCGTCGCCGTGAGCGGGGCGAGCACGGGCTCCGTCGCCGCGAAGGCCGTGAAGGAGTCGAGGTCGAACGGGACCCCGAGGTAGCGCCGGACGGGCCCGGCGAGGGCCGCCTCGCCGGGAGCGATACGCACCCCGCCGGAAGCAGGCTCGATCCTCACCTCCACGCCCGCGAGGACGCGGTGGAGCGCCCCGTCGACCCAGTGGTTCGCCAGGTCGCGCCCGAATGCCCGGTAGCGCTCGGTCGAGAGCTCGAAGTCGAACGGCTGCGGGAGCTCGACGACTATGCGCGTGCGATTCGCCGGCCCACCTTCATCAGGTAGGCGAGCGACATCCCGAGGAAGAGGAAGCCGAGGAGGGCGCGCACCTGGTCGCCCCGCACGGGGACCCGCGAGCGGTGCGCCGGCCCCTCGACGGCGTCGGCCACGCGTCCACGCCAGCCCGAGGCTGCGGCGGCGTTTCCGACCGTCTTCCAGTCCATGGGCGACGCCTACCCGGAGGCCCGGCGGGCGAACCCTCCGTCGCGCAGCCGCGCAACGACCTCGTGGAAGTCGTCGAAGGGCTCGAACGGCACGCCGCGCTCCTCGAGGTAGCGCGCGAGCCCGCGCGTGGCGAAGACGCCGTCGGCGGCTTCGGCCGCGCAGCGGTCGGAGTAACCGTCGCCGATGTAGACGATCTCGCCCCCGTCGGCGAACCGCCGCGCGATCGAGCGCTTGCACGACTCCCCGCAGGACTCGCAGGACTCGTCGTAGCGCCAGTCCACCACCCAGCCGTCGGGCCGCGGGTCGACGCGGTTCGCGTGCACGTCCACGTCGAGGCCCTCCCGCTCGAGGATCGGCTCGATCAGCTCGTGGAAGCCGCTCGAGACGATCACGACGCGCCAGCCTCGCTCCTGTGCGAGCTCGACGAGCTCGTGGAAGCCCGGCCGCAGCTCGACGTTCTCGAGCTCCCACTCCACGACCTCGGCGAGCGGCTTCCGTACGGGCCGGAACTCGCGCGTGATCACGTCGCGGAGGGTGAGGCGGCCCTCGTCGAGGCCCTCGTCCACCTCCCGGTAGACGACCGGGTCGCCGAAGCGACTCGCGATCGTGTCGAGGAGGTCGGTCTTCGTGACGGTGCCGTCGAAGTCGACGACGAGCGTCCGCCCGCTCAAAAGTGCGACGTCACCCCTGCCGGGTCCTCGTCGGCCGTCTTGGCGTCCCTCGCGGCGTCGGGCGCCTCGAACCA
>DASTBX010000125.1:0-7885 GCA_035711645.1 Gaiellaceae bacterium | reverse complement strand
GGCGGACGCAACGAGCGCCCCGCCGAGGCGGCGACGGGAGCACATTCACTCTCGTATACCCAAAACCGTGTAAGGGAAACGTGAGCGAGCGCTGGCTCAAGCCGGCCCGGGCGGGCCGCCTTCGCGGCGTGCCTGGGCGCGTCGGCTGAGGTAGCCGGCTCCGCCGGCGGCGAGCAACAGCACCGCGAGCCCGCCGAGCACGAGCAGCGGGATGGGAACGGACGACGGCCCCGAGGTGTCGACGGGCGGGGACGCCACGGTGTCGCTGGGGTCGCCCGGGTCGTTCGGGTCGCCCGGCCCGCCTCCGGGGCCCGTGGTGGTCGACGGATCGTCTTCACCCGCCGGGCGCGGGCTACCGGTGGGGCCCGGGTCGGGCTTTCCCTTCCGGGCGAACGCGAGGGCGCGGAGGATGTCCTCCTTCGCGTTCGAGTAGTCCAGCACGTCGATCGGCAGCGACCGGATCGCGTCCTGGTAACAGTGGAGGGGGTAGATCGAGTCGACCCTCCCGTCGCCGTACCAGTCGGCGACCACCTGCTTGGCGCAGGACTTGGACGCCGCGGCCGTCGGGCTCGCGACTGCGCCCGCGAATGCGGTCAGTGCGGTGACCGCGACGAGGAGCGCGACCAGCTGTGTGAAGCGGAAGTGAACGTCTGTCACGAAGCCATGCTCGGGAGGGTCGGGACAGTCAGTGTCCCCACCCTCCGTGGGTCGGCGATCAGCGAAGGGTAAACGATGTGTAAGACGCCGCTAGGGCGAACCGGCCTCGCCCTTCGGCTGCGTCTCCGGAGGATGGTAGCCTCGCCGCGTCATGGATGGGCCGGCGCGACCCCGAACCGTCGCGCAGCTCGTCCTCCTCGCAGTTGTCGGCCTTCTGCTCGCCGCCTCGGTGTTCGCAGGCGGCGGCTCGCGCGACGACGCCCTCGCGACGGTCGGCCTCGCGGCGCTGGTAGCGGCGGCCGTCGGTTTGGGGGCGGCCGTGCTCGGCGTCGTGCCGCTGCCCAGGCTCGACCGCGCCGGGTGGGTGACGGTCGTCGCGAGCGCAAGCCTCGCCGTCTGGCTCGGCGTGTCGACGATCTGGTCGATCGCCGGCGAGCGCTCGTGGGAGTGGCTCGGCCGCGGCCTCGTGTACCTCGCCTTCGTCGCACTTGGGCTTCTGGTCGGCGTGTTCGCGGACGGCGTCAGGCGGCTCGCCGCGGTGCTCGCCGCGGTGCTCGGGGCCGCGCTCGGCTGGGCGCTGCTGGGCGTGGCAGTCCCGAGGTTCTTCGAGGACGGCGACCGGATCGCGCGGCTCCGGGAGCCGGTCGGCTACTGGAACGCGCTCGCCCTCCTGGCCGACGCGGCGCTCGTGCTCGCTCTCTGGCTTGCCCGCGGGCGAAGATCATCGCGTTGGCTCGGCGCGCTGCTCGGCTACGCCGCGACCCTCGCCCTGCTCCTCACCCAGTCACGTGCCGGCGTCGTCGCCGGTATCGCGGTGCTCGTCCTCTGGCTCGCGCTCTCCGACGAGCGCGTCGAGGACGGTCTCAGGCTCGTCGTCCTCACCGGCCCCGCGCTCCTCGTCGCCGGCTGGGCGTTCACACGACCCGCGCTGGTCGAGGACGGAGCGGCCCGTTCCGACCGCGTCGCGGACGGCCGAGTCTTCGCCGGGCTGGCGCTGGTCGGCGCGGCCGTTGCGGTCGCGGCGATCCTGCTGCTCCCCGCCCGGCGAGCGGTCGCCGAGCACCGGCGCCGTGTCCTCGCGCTCGTCGTGACGGCCTGCGCGGTGGTCGCGCTGGCAGGCCTCGGCGCCCTCGTTGCCTCGGTCGGCAACCCCGTCTCGTGGGCCTCGTCGCAGGTCTCCGAGGGCGAGTGTGCGAACGAGCCGGGACGCCTGACGGAGCTCTGCGCGAACAACAGGCTCGCGTGGTGGGACGAAGCGCTCGAGATCGCCGCCGGCCGGCCGCTCGGCGGCTCCGGCGCCGGCACGTTCGCGATCGCGCGGCTTCGGTACCGCGACGACGCGACGCCGGTGAGCCAGCCCCACAGCGTTCCGCTGCAGCTCCTCGCGGACACCGGTCTCGTCGGCCTCGCGCTCGGCGCGCTCGTCGTCGTCGGCGCGGTCGTTGCGGTTCGCCGCGGGCTCCGCCTGGCGAGCCTCGGCGAGCGGCCCGCGGCGGTCGCGCTCGCGTGCCTGCTCGTCGCGTACGGCGTGCACGCGCTCGTCGACTACCCCCTCGACTTCCTCGCGGTGACGGCTCCCGCCGCGGTCGCCCTGGGAGCGCTGCTTGCCCTCAGGCGGCCTCCTGCGGCCGTTCGCGCGCGCGCCACCGGCCTGATCGCGGTGGCGGCGGCGCTCGCGGCGAGCGCGCTCGTCGTCGTCCTGCCGGCCCTGGCCGAACGACAGGTCGACCGCTCGCTCGCCGAGGTCGACGCAGGGCGGATCGCCGCCGCGGTCGACGCGGCCGACCGGGCGAGGCTTCTCGACCCGCTCTCGCGCGACGCGCTCGACGCGCTCGCGGTCGCGGCCGATGCCGCGGGAGACGAGGCAGGCGCCGTTGCGTGGTACGAGGAGGCGACGCGCCTGCAGCCGGAGAACCCGGACACCTGGTACGCCCTCGGCCTGTACCACGTGCTCGCCACGGAGGACTTGTGCGCCGCGTACTTCGCCCTCAACCGCTCCCACACGCTCGATCCGAGCTCGACGCGTTGGGTAAAGGACGGCCCCCTCGACCGCGCCCGCGACGCCGTCAACAACGGCGCCTGCGAGCGGCCCTAGGCGCCGAGGATGAAGACGGCGTGGGCGCCGTGGAGCTGGCCCGGGCGCATCCCGTCGAGCGGGCCGACCACCTTTACGCCGAGATCACTGGCGAGGCGCCTCCCCTCGCCCTCGAACCCGCGGCGGTACATGACGATCGACTGCGCGTAGTCGTGACGGGCCGCGTTGCCGACGACGCCGATGCGGTAGCCGCGCTGCGACACCCTCGCGGCAGCGGAGGCGGCCGCGCCCTGGCGTCCGTTGCCGTTCAGGACGAGGACGCGCACCTTCCGCCGCGGCAGCTCGGCGGGGACGAGCTTCGCCTTCGAGACGGCCGGCGTCTTGGCCGCTGTCGACACGGTTGCGGCGGCGGCCGGCTTCGTCTTCTTCGCGGGGCGGGGATCGTCGACCGCGGACCTCGCCAGCAGTGCCCCGCCCGCAACGATCAGGAGCACGAGCTCGATCGCGGCGACGAGGGCGATGAGGACGGTCGCCGTGCGCCAGGGGCGGACGGCGAGCTCCACACGGTCGAGGCGAATCGGATGGTCCACGTCGCGACCCGGTTCGCCCGCCCGCGCGCTATTCCTCCCGGATCCACTCCCAGGTCTCGCGGAGCCCGGTCGCGAGTGGAATCTCGGCCCGCCAGTGGAGCGTCCGCTCGGCCCGCCGGGGGTCGAGGCAGCTCTGCTGGATCTCTCCGAGCCGCGCCGGCGCGTGCACGGCGTCGGCGCTCGTCCCGGCCGCGTCGAGACACGCACGCCAGAGCTCGACGACGGACGTCTCCTCACCCGTCCCGACGTTGAAGACGCCGCCGTCCGCGCCGACGGCACCGACGAACGCGCGCACGACGTCGCCCACGTAGACGTAGTCGCGCGTCTGCTTCCCGTCGCCGAAGATCGTCGCCGGCTCACCGTCGCGGATCCGGGAGAGGAAGATCCCGACCACGCCCGCCTCTCCGTGCGGGTCCTGCCGCGGGCCGTAGACGTTGCCGAGCCGCAGCGAGACGTGCCCCGTGCCGTAGAGGCGATTCCACGTCGCGAGGTACTCCTCGGCAGCCAGCTTCGACGTCCCGTAGGGAGCAAGGGGAAGACGGGGAGCGTCCTCGCTGGCGGGCTCGGAGCACTCGCCGTAGATCGCCCCGCCCGTCGAGGCGAAGATCACCTGGGCGCCGTGCGCGCGTGCCGCCTCGAGGACCTGGAGCGTTCCGAGCACGTTTGCGCGCGCATCGGCGACGGGGTCGGCCACGGACGCGCGAACGTCGACCTGGGCGGCGAGATGGAACACGACGTCGGGGCGCGCCTCGTCGAAGACGTCGGCGAGCGGCTCGGCGATGTCGCGGACGTGCAGGGTCGCGCCGGGCGCGACGTTCTCGCGGCTGCCGGAGCTCAGGTCGTCGACGACGTGGACCTCGTCGTCGCGCACGAGCAGGGCGTCGACGAGCGACGACCCGATGAAGCCGGCACCCCCCGTGACCACCGCCCGCACGGCCGTATCCTACGACGCCTCGTGTTCATCACGTTCGAGGGTCTCGACGGTTGCGGGAAGACGACCCAGGCGCAGCTCCTCGCCGAGGCTCTGGCGCACGAGGGGGCCGACGTCGTCTCGACCCGCGAGCCCGGCGGCACGCCGCTCGGGGACGCGATCCGCAACCTCGTCCTCCACGGCGACCACGTCGCGCCCTGGGCGGAGGCCGCGCTGTACACGGCCGCCCGCGCGCAGCACGTCGAGCAGTTGATCCGCCCGGCGCTCGAGCGCGGCGCGACGGTCATCTGCGATCGCTACCTCGACACCTCCGTCGCCTACCAGGGGGCGGGACGTGGCCTCGGAACCGACGTGATCCTCGAGCTCAACCTGCAGGCCGTGGGAGGGCTGCTCCCCGACCGTACGATCCTCGTCGACCTCGATGCGGAGACGGCTCTCGCCCGCGTGGGCGACAAGGGCGACCGGATCGAGCGCGCCGGCGCGGAGTTCTGGCCTCGGGTCGTCGCGGCCTACCGCGCGCTCGCGGAGCGGTTCTCAGAGCGGTACGTCGTCGTGGACGGCGCCCGCTCCGTCACCGAGATCGCGGAGGAGATCCGTGAGCGCCTTCGCTGAAGTGCCCGAGCAGCCACAGGCGACACGTCTCCTCGAGGCGGCGCTCGCCGACGCGCCGTCGCACGCCTATCTGCTCCACGGACCGGCCGGGGTCGGGAAGCGGGTCGCCGCCCGGGCGCTCGCGGCGGCGCTGCTCGGCGACGAGCGGCGCGTTCTGGCGGGCACGCACCCGGACCTGCGGGTGATCGAGGCGCTCGGAGAGATGATCCGGATCGACGAGATCCGGGCGCTCCACCACGACCTGCACATGCGGCCCTTCGAGGCTGACCGCCGCGTCTACCTCCTGTTCGACGCGCACCGAATGAACGACGAAGCGACTGCGGCGCTGCTCAAGGACCTCGAGGAGCCGCCCTCGTATGCGACGCTCGTGCTCGTCGCCGACGAGCTCGGGCCGCTGCCAGAGACGATCCGCTCGCGTTGTCAGCTCGTCCCGTTCCGACGTCTGTCGCGCCGCGCGGTGGAGGAGTGGGTCGCGGCCCGTGAGCCGGAGCTGTCGCCGTCGGAGCTGACGACGCTCGCCCGCGTCGCCGGCGGCAGGCTCGACCGCGCGGAGCGGCTGCTCGACCCGACCGCGCGCGCGCAACGGACGGCGCTGCTCGACGCCGCACGGAGCGCGTACCGCGACCCCGCGTTCGACCCGAGCGACGCGGCCGCCGTGATCCTCGCGTCCGCGTCCGCGCGCGCCGCGTCCGCCCGTGAGCGCGAGCAGGGAATCGTCGACGGCCTCGACCTGCCGCCCCGGGAAGCCGAGCAGCGCGTCCGGCGGGCGGCCTTCGGCGCCGAGCGCGACGAGCTGCTCGCCTCGCTGGACGACCTCGGCGCGTGGTACCGCGACGTCGTGCTCGTCGCGGCGGGCGCCGAGGAGGCGGTCGCGAACGCTGACCGGCTCGACGACCTGCGTGAGGACGTCGCCGCCGGTGCGGGCGAGCGCGCCGAGGACGCAGCAGCGGTCGTCCGGCAGGCGTGGCGCGAGGCGGAGGAGTTCAACCTCAACGCCTCGCTCCTGCTCGAGGCGCTCTTCGTCCGGATCCGCCGAGTGTTCGCTACGGCAGCGTCAGTCGCACCGTGAACCGGAAGCGCTCGGGGCGGTCGCCCGTGTTCGCTATCCACGCCTGACAATCGCCGGGCCCCGCGCGGAGCTCGAGCGACGCGGCGGGCTGGTTTCCGGTGAGGAGGCGCGTGCGCGGCGCGCCGCCGCACGTTACCTCGATCCGGCCGCTTGCCGGCGCCCCGTCGGGGAACGACCCACGCAGGAAAACTCGCCGGTTCGGGCCGAGGAGGCCGAAGTCGACCGCCACTCGGTTGTTCGGCTCGAGTGTCCCCTGCCGGGTCATCACGACCGGCTTGAGGGTCGGTCGCGTGGTGGTGATCGCGGGGCGCGGCGCCAGGCCGAGGTCGGCGAGGATCGCCTGCTGCACGACCCGCGACGGCGGCTCGAGCCAAGAGATCCGGTAGCCCCGCCGGAGGTTCGTATACGCGTAGTCCTCGGCGAACACCTCCGCGATCGAGCGGCTCCAGCCCACCTGGTAGCGGTCGCGGACGCTGCGCGCCGAGACGAGCTGCTCCATCCCGCGCGCCTTCCACCAGAGCGGCGTGCCGTTCGGCTCGTCGAGCCCGCCGTGCCGGCGGCTCGCGTCGACATGGTGGCCGTACTCGTGGACGACGGTGTGCGCGAGGCGCTGGCTCTGGCCCATGGGAACGACCATCACGCCCCGGTTTCCCTTGCGCCGCGAGTAGCACCCGGCCGCGAACTCGCCGCAGCGCTCGCCGAGCTCGTGCCACGTCACGATCCGGATCGTCACCCGCTCGATCTCGTCGCCGTGCGCCGCCCGGCGCAGCACGCCCGCGTACCAGCCGACGTCGACGTCGGCCCGCACGTCGAAGCGCATCGTCCGGCCCTCGTTGTCGCGCAGAACGACCTCCCGCGCGGCCGCGGGGCCGGCGAGGACTGCGGCGGCAAGCGAAGCGAGCACCGCGACGACGAACGCGCGTGCCATCTCTCCAGGGTAGGCCCGGCCTCGTGTCGCCCGGGTTAAGGCGGGGCGCCGGACGCCTCGCGGAACAGCGTCTGGAGCCGGTCGAGCGAGTCGGCCGTCCCCTTGGCATCGAGAAGCGGCCCAAGCTCGTCGACGACGAGCGCTCGGTCGAGCGCGTCCCCTTGGCGAACGACGACCCCGGCGACGTCGAGCCAGTCCTGCTCGCGCCCGGCGAAGACCTTATGGACCACGAGATCCTCGGCGCTGCACGTCCGGAGCTCGGCCTCGCCGACGTCCCAGGGCGAGGCGCGGGAGACGGTCCGCGCCTCGAAGTCGAGCGCCCCGAGCGCGATGTCGATCGGGGTCCCGTCGTTCGATTGGACAAGGACGACGCGGTTCTCGAGCGCGAAAGCCCGCGCGTCCTCGAGCCGCGCCTCGAAGCGGCCGAGCAACCCGTCGACGATCTCGACGTCGGCGCCCGGCGGCGCCAGGATCGTCAGATCGACGTCCCGCGTGAGCCGCGGCTCTCCCCACCGGAGAACCGCGAGCCCACCGATGAAGCAGAACCGCCAGCCGCGCTCGACGCAGAGCTCCTGGACGTCGGCGGCGGCGCCAAACAGCGGGTTCACGAGCGTCTCAGGCGGGCAAAGATCCGTTGCTGCTCGACCAGTCCTGTCAGCTCCGCCCTCGGCGGAAGAGGCACGGGGAGCGTGAGGAGCGCCTCGGCGGCGGCGAGGGCGTCGGCGTCGGTCAGCGCACGAAGCTCGCGCCTGCGCATCGCCTCGAGCGCCGGCCCCGCCCGCCGCCACCGGCGAGCCGCCTCGGACGCGTCGCTGCCCTCCGCCATGCCCTGAACCGTACTGGGGTCGGGGGTCGGAACCGGCTCCGGCAAGCGGCTAGAATCGACGTCCCGCCGACGTAGCTCAGCTGGTAGAGCACTTCACTCGTAATGAAGGGGTCCCCGGTTCGAGTCCGGGCGTCGGCTCTTCCGGCTACCCGGTTCGAGTCCGGGCGTGTCGGCTCTGAGAGAAGCCGCGGAAACGGGGCACTTCTGGTACTCGTTCACGGTGAGGGCACGGGACGC
>DASTBX010000124.1:0-14991 GCA_035711645.1 Gaiellaceae bacterium | reverse complement strand
CCGCGCGCGAGCGCGGCGAGCTCGGCGGTCGGGCCGGAGTCGCCCGAGTAGGCGAGCGTCCGCCCGTGAGCCGTGACGCGAAACCCGTACGAGGTCAGGGAGTAGTGCGGCAGGCGGCAGGGCTGCACCTCGAAGCCGGCGGCCTCGAACGGGGTCTCCGGGTCGAACTCGCGCAGGACGAAGGCGGACGCGAACATGTCCTCGTTGCCCCAGCGCCGCTCGAACTGCTCGAGCTGGGCGCGCCCGCCCGGGGGCAGCCAGAGCGAGCACTCGATGCGGTGGTCCTGCGGGCCGTAGGCGTTCAGCCACGCCCACGGGACGAGGTCGCCCCAGTGGTCGAGATGGAAGTGCGTGATCGCGATCGCGTGCGGATAGAGCCGCAGCTCGCGCAGCCGACCGAGCACGCCGGGCCCGCAGTCGAGGAGGAGCGCCGCGTCCTCCTCCACGAGGTAGCCGGACTGCGCGCTCCCCGGGTTCGGCCACGCGGGCGACGAGCCGATGACGGTGAGGCGCACGTCCATATACTGGCGCACGATGACCAGGAAGATCCGGGTCGTGATCGCAAAGCCCGGCCTGGACGGACACGACCGGGGGGCGAAGATCATCGCGCGGGCGCTCCGCGACGCCGGCATGGAGGTCATCTACACGGGCCTGCACCAGACGCCGGAGCAGATCGTCGAGACCGCAATCCAGGAGGATGCCGACGCCGTGGGCATCTCGATCCTCTCCGGCGCGCACATGACGCTCGTGCCGCGGATCCTCACGGGGCTCCGGGAGAACGGCGTCGAGGACGTGCTCGTCGTCGTCGGCGGCACCATCCCGAAGGACGACGTCACCGCGCTCAAGGAGCAGGGCGTCGCCGAGGTGTTCACGCCGGGCGCGCCCATGTCCCGGATCGTGGACTTCCTGAAGGCGAACGTCCCCGTCCAGGCCTAGTGGCGCTCGGCCTCGAGCGGGAGGGTGGGACGGCGATCGTCACGGTCGACCGTCCCGAGGCGATGAACGCGCTCGACCTCGAGCACGCGGAACGGCTCCGGGACGCCCTCTCCGAGCTCGCCGAGGACGAGACGGCGCGGGTCGTCGTCCTCACCGGCGCCGGGGAGAAGGCGTTCGTCGCCGGGGCCGACATCAAGTACATGCAGAGCCTCGGCGTCCTCGAGGCCCGCCGCTGGGGAGAGCTCGGCCACGCCTGCGGCAATCTGCTCGAGACCATGCCGAAGCCGACCATCGCCGCGATCAACGGCTACGCGCTGGGAGGAGGGTGCGAGCTCGCGCTCGCGTGCGATCTGCGCCTTGCCTCGTCGAACGCCCGTATCGGCCAGCCGGAGATCGACCTCGGCATCCTCCCGGGCTGGGGCGGCTCCGTCCGCCTAGCGCGCACGACGACCCTCGGCTTCGCCAAGGCGCTCATCTTCACCGGCCGGCCGGTCGACGCGGAGGAGGCGCTGGCGCACGGCCTCGTGAACGCCGTCTACGAGCCGCACGAGCTGCGGGAGAAGACGCTAGACCTCTGCCGCGGCCTGGAGGCGAAGAGCCCGCTCGCCCTCGCCTACGCGAAGGAGGCCGTCAACCTCTCGCTCCAGGGCCCGCACCGGAGCAACCTCGAGACGGAGGCGCGGCTCTTCGCGATGCTCTTCGCGAGCGACGACCAGAAGGAGGGCATGGCCGCCTTCGCGGAGAAGCGGTCGCCGGAGTTCCGCGGCCGCTAGCGGCCTAGATCGAGCCGGAGAAGGTGTCGCAAACGGCGGGGCGGCCCTCCTCGTAGCCCCGCGAGAACCAGCGGCGGCGCTGCTCGGAGGAGCCGTGCGTCCACGTCTCCGGGTTCACCTGCCCCTGCGTCTGCTCCTGGATGCGGTCGTCGCCGATCGCCGTCGCCGCGTCGAGGCCCGCGTTGATGTCCTCCTGCGTGAGCCGCTCGATCAGGCCGGTGTCCACCGCGTTGGCGGCCCACACGCCCGCGTAGCAGTCCGCCTGGAGCTCCGCGCGGACGGCGCGGCTCTCGGGCCCCTGCCGGTCGTTGCCGATGCTCTCCAGGACGCCGAGCTGGTTCTGCACGTGATGGCCGTACTCGTGGGCGATCACGTAGGCCTGCGCGAAGGGAGCACTGCCCGCGCCGAAGCGCGACTGGAGCTCGTCGAAGAAGCCGAGGTCGATGTAGACCTGCTCGTCGGCCGGGCAGTAGAAGGGCCCGACCTGCGAGCTGGCCGCGCCGCAGGCGGTCTGCACCTGGTCGGTGAAGAAGACCGTGTCGGCGTAGGGGTACTGCTCGCCGCTTCGCTCGAAGACGCC
Organism: Gaiellaceae bacterium; assembly: GCA_035711645.1. Taxonomy (GTDB): domain Bacteria; phylum Actinomycetota; class Thermoleophilia; order Gaiellales; family Gaiellaceae; genus JAIBJN01. Next base: position 12,702 of record DASTBX010000124.1, on the reverse strand, counting down.
GTTCCAGAACTCCTGGACGCTGTTGACGACGCCGACGATGCGGCAGTCCTGCCGCTCGTTGGCGTCGGCGCCCGTACGGCACTCCTCCGAGACGACGCCGGGCGAGTCTCCCTGCCCCACCTGCTGGTCCTCGAGCGGCGCGAGCTGGCCGAGGCCGCCGCCGCCGGAGAGGAGCGAGATCAGGAGGTAGACGACGATCGCGCCGAGCCCGAGACCCCCGCCGCCCACCGCGAGCCCGCGGCCCCCCATCCGGCGGCCGCGAACGTCGGTCACCTGGCCCGGGTCGAGTCGGGCCCGCCGCCGGAAGCGCATGTCGCCTATCTTCCCAGCCCCGGCCGCCTGCGAAACGCTGTGACCCCGCGCGCCGCTACGCTGAGGGAGATGGCCGAGCGGGACGCATTCGTCGTCGCGGGGCGGGCCTTCGGGTCGCGCCTGCTCACCGGAACCGGCAAGTACGAGTCGTTCGACGCCATGCGCGACGCGCTCGCCGCGTCCGGGTCCGAGATCGTCACCGTGGCGGTGCGGCGCATCGACCTCGACTCCCCCGACGGCGACATCACCGCGTTCCTGCCGGCGGAGGTGCTCCTGCTCCCCAACACGTCGGGATGCGAGACGGCCGACGAGGCCGTGCGCACCGCGCGCCTCGCACGCGCCGGCGGGCTCCCCGACTGGGTGAAGCTCGAGGTCATCCCCGATCCGCGCTACCTGCTGCCCGACCCGGTCGAGACCCTGCGCGCGGCTGCGACGCTCGTCGAGGAGGGCTTCACCGTGTTGCCCTACGTCCTCCCCGATCCCGTGCTGCAGAAGAAGCTCGAGGAGGTCGGCTGCGCGACGGTCATGCCGCTCGCGGCGCCGATCGGCAGCGGGCGCGGGCTGAAGCTTCGCGACGCGATCCGGATCATGGTCGAGCAGGCGGAGGTGCCGCTCGTAGTGGATGCCGGCCTGGGCGCGCCCTCGCACGCCGCCGAGGCGATGGAGCTCGGCGCCGACGCCGTGCTCGTCAACACCGCCATCGCGCGCGCCGACGACCCCGTTGCGATGGCGCGGGCATTCCGGCTGGCGGTCGAGGCCGGCCGCGAGGCATTCGTCGCGGGGCTGATCCCGGAGCAGGACTCCGCCGAGGCGTCGAGCCCGCTGACGGGCGCGATCCACGAGTCGTGAGCCTGCGCGTCGTCGTGAACGGCCGCGACCAGGCGGTCGAGTCCGGCGAGACGCTGGCGGCGCTCCTCGAGCGTCTCGGCGTCGGCCCGCGCTACGCGCTCGTCGAGCGGAACGGCGAGCCGGTCGAGCGGCGCCGCTACGAGGAGGTCAGGCTCGAGGATGGCGACCGGCTCGTCGTCGCCCGCCCCGTCGCCGGCGGCTGAGGCCGCCCGCGCCGCGCGCCTCTACCTGATCACGGGGGCGCGGGCCGACCTCTCCGGCTTCCTCGAGGCGGCCGTCCGCGGCGGCGTCGAGATGGTGCAGGTCCGGGAGAAGGAGCTGCCCGACGGCGTGCTGCTCGAGACGCTCGAGGAGGCGCGGGCCGTCACGCGTCGGCTCGGAGTCCCGCTCGTCGTCAACGACAGGCCCGACCTCGCCGTCCTCGTAGGCGCCGACTTCGTCCACGTCGGCCAGGACGACCTGCCGGTCGACGCTGTCCGCCGCTTCGGCATCCCGGTCGGCCTCTCGACCCACACGCGCGAGGAGCTCGAGCGGGCGAGCGCCGACTACGTCGGCGTCGGCCCGGTCTTCGCCACGCCGACCAAGCCCGGCCGTGCGCCCGTCGGGCTCGAGCTCGTCCGCCACGCGGCAGCCCGCGCGCCCACGCCCTGGTTCGCGATCGGCGGGATCGAGGCGGCGAACGTCGCGGACGTCGTCGCCGCGGGGGCGCGCAGGATCGCGGTCGTGCGGGCGATCGGGGACGCGGAGGATCCGGAGCGGGCCGCGCGGGAGCTCCGCGACGCGCTGCCGGGGTAAGTCGTTACCTGCGCAGGACGATGTCGCGGATCGCGAGCCTGCCGGGCGCGGCGCGGGCCTTCGAGAGCGTGTGCGGCATGACGGGCGTCCAGGCCTGGATGCGGCTGCCGACGGAGAAGTCGGCGATCGTGGCCGTCGTCCACGTTCCCGGTGCCGTCGAGCGGCGGAGGGTCGCCTCGGAGGGGAGCGTCATCATCACGGTGCGCGCGGGCTTCGCGATCCACCCGTTGGAGAGGCGCACCTGGGTGACGCGGATCCGGATGCGGTCCGGGTCGAGGTCCGCCCTCGTGCGGACGACAGTGCCGCGGACGCGCACCTCGAGCGTCTCGACGGTCGAGCGGGGCCGCGGGAAGAGGTGCCGGCGGGCATCGCGAAGACGGCGGTACGGCGAGACCGCCCGGCCGCCGTTCGGGTGCAGCTCGAAATGGAGGTGCGGCGCGATCCCGTTCGCGTCGCCCGAGTCGCCCACGTAGCCGATCAGCTCTCCGGCCGCGACCTGCTGGCCGCTGCGGAGGCGGGGGGCGTAGGCGATTCGGTTGCGGCATCCGCCGTCGTTGTCGTTGCGGAGGGTGCGGTCGTTGTTGAGGTGGACGTACATGTAGGTCGTCCCGCTGCGCCCGTAGAGGTAGAGCATGCAGCCGGCCGAGCTGGAGCGGGCCCACTTGACGACGCGGCCCGCCTCGACGGCGACCACCGGCGAGCGCTTGGCGGCCATGAGGTCGTTGCCCTGGTGGCTTCCCTGCCAGCGGGGCGCGCCGAAGTCGTTCGCGTAGGTCGTCTTCGCCACCACCGGGAAGACGAGCCGGGGGACGGCCGCGCCCGCCGTCGCCGACCAGGCCCACGCGGCGAGGAGGACGAGAAGGACTGCGGCTGTCGTCCGGTGGCGGCTCATGTCGAGCGGTCCAACGCTCCGGTGCGGCACCTGGAAGGCGCGGAGACTAACAGAGCCTTCGGCAGGAACCTGTAAAGACTTGAGGGAGTCTGGAGGGGGGCGAGGCCGGGTAGGATCCGCCCGCGGTGAAGGTCGTCGTCTGCGTCAAGGAGGTGCCCGAGGCGTCCGCCCGCACGCGGATCGACCCGGGGACGAAGCGGCTCGACCGCGCCGGCGCGGCCGCCCTCAACTCGTTCGACACGCACGCGATCGAGGAGGCGCTCCGGCTCGCCGCGGCGGCGGGCGACGGCGAGGTCGTTGCGCTCATGATGGCCCCCGAGAGGGCCGCCGACTCGCTCCGCAAGGCGCTCGCCATGGGGGCCGACCGGGCCGTCCACGTGGCGGACGACGCGCTGGCAGGCTCCGACCTCGTCGCCACAGCCCGGGTGCTCGCCAAGGCGGTCGAGCGCGAGGAACCCGACGTCGTGATCCTCGGCCAGCAGGGGAGCGACTCCGACGGCGCCGTGCTCTGGTCGGCGCTCGCCGACCTCCTGCGCCTGCCGGTCGTCTCCCAGGCGGCGAGCCTCGAGCTCGCCGACGGCAAGGTCACGGTGAAGCGGCAGACCGAGTACGGCTACGACGTGATCGAGTCGCCGCTCCCCTGCGTGGTCGCCGTCTCCGACGCGATCAACGAGCCGCGCTACCCCTCCCTCAAGGGGATCATGGGCGCGAAGAAGAAGCCCTACGAGAGCCTGGCCGCGTCCGACCTCGGGCTCGCCGCCGAGGAGGTCGGCGAGTCGGGCTCGCGCACGGTCGTCCGCTCGCTCTCCGAGCCGCCCGCACGCGGGGACGCGGTCCGAATCGAGGACGGCGACGGCGACGCTGCCGAGCAGGTCGTCGCGTTCCTCGTCGAGAGGAAACTGATCTAGTGCCTCTCCCAGCGATAGTCGGGAAGGTGCACTGATGCCGACGCTCGTCTACCTCGAGCACCACGACGGCGAGCTCGTCAAGGGCTCCCTCGGAGTGCTCGCGAAGGCTCGCGAGCTCGGCGACGAGCCGGCCGCCGTCGTCTGCGGCTCCGGCGTACGCGAGCTCGCCGCCGAGGCCGGGCGGTACGGCGCTGCGAAGGTCCACGTCGCCGACGACCCGGCGCTCGAGGCGCCCTTGCCGCAGCCGCGCGTCGACGTGCTCGCCTCGCTCGTGTCCGAGCAGGGTTTCGACAGCGTGCTCTTCGGAGCCTCCGTCCTCACGGCCGACGTCGCCGCCGGCCTCGCCGCGCGGCTCGGGGCGGGTCTCAACTGGGACCTCGTCGACCTCCAGGTCCGCGACGGCGAGCTCGTCGGCACGCGCCCGGCGCTCCAGGACTCGGTCCACGTCGAGGTGGGCTGGAGCGCGGAGCCGCGCCTGGCGCTCGTGCGCTCGGGGACGTTCGACCCGGTCGAGGGGGGCGGCGAGGCCGAGGTCGCGGACGTCGCCGTCGAGATCCAGGACTTCTCCCGGCGGGCGGTCATGGTCGAGTCGGCTCATGCCGAGAGCGAGGGCCCGTCGATCGAGGAGGCGGACGTGATCGTGGCCGGCGGGCGTGGGCTCGGGGACCCGGAGAAGTTCGGGCTCCTCGAGGAGCTGGCGAAGGCGCTCGGCGGCGCCGTCGCAGCCACCCGCGCCGTCGTGGACGCGGGCTGGTACCCCTACGCGGCGCAGGTCGGCCAGACCGGCAAGAACGTCTCCCCGAAGCTCTATGTCGCCTGCGGGATCTCGGGCGCGATCCAGCACAAGGTCGGGATGCAGTCCTCGGGCACGATCGTCGCGATCAACAAGGACCCGAACGCGCCGATCTTCGAGTACGCCGACCTCGGCGTCGTCGGCGACCTGCACGAGATCGTCCCGAAGCTGACCGAGCTCGTCCGCGGGCGCAAATCCGCATGACAGCCCGCCCCTCGGACTTCCCGCCGCCCTTCGACTGGCGCGAGTTCGTCGCTGAGCCCTCCGACCCGCCCGGCGAGCGGATCGACGTCGGCGTGCTCGTCGTCGGCGCGGGCCCCGCCGGTCTCGCTGCCGCCGTCCGGCTCGGCCAGCTGCTCCGCCAGCGCCCCGATGTCGCCGAGCGCCTCGGCGACGTGCCGGTCGCCGTCGTCGAGAAGGGACGCGCGCCCGGCGCCCACCTGCTGTCGGGCGCCGTCGTCAACCCACGGGCCTTCCGAGAGCTCTTCCCCGGCGTCCACACCGACGATCTGCCGTTCCGGGGCGCGGTCGTCCGCGAGGGCGTCTACCTGCTGACGCCGAAGCGCCACCTGCGCGTGCCCGCGCCCCCGACCATGTGGAACCACGGCCACCACGTCGCCTCCATCTGCGAGATCGGGCGCTGGCTGGCCGAGCGCGTCGAGGAGCTGGGCGCGACGATCGTGCCGGAGACGAGCGCCCGGACGCTCCTCGTCGAGAGCGGCCGCGTCGTGGGGATCCGCACGGGCGACCGCGGCCGCGGGCGGGGAGGGGAGGAGCTGGCGAACTTCGAGCCGGGGTCGGACATCCGGGCGCGCGTCACGATCCTCGCCGAGGGCACGCAGGGTCACCTCGCGGGCGTCGCGTGCTCTCGCTTCGGGCTCGCCCCCCGGCCGCAGGTCTACGCGCTCGGCGTCAAGGAGGTCTGGGAGGTGCCGCGCCCGCTGAACCGGGTCATCCACACAATGGGTTGGCCCCTCCGCGGTGGGAAGCGGCACCGGGAGTTCGGCGGCAGCTTCATCTACCCGCTCGGCGACGACAAGGTCGCGATCGGGATGGTGGTCGGTCTCGACACGACCGACGCCACCGTCTCCGTCCACGACCTCCTCCAGGAGCTGAAAACGCATCCGTTCGTGCGCCGCATCCTCGCCGGCGGCACGCGGGTCGCGTGGGGCGCGAAGACGATCCCCGAAGGCGGCCTCCAGGCCCTCCCGGATCGGCTCTCGTTCCCGGGTGGGATGATGGCCGGAGACTCGGCGGGCTTCGTGAACGTGCCGGCGCTGAAGGGGATCCACTACGCGATGAAGTCGGGCATGCTCGCGGCCGAGACGGCGTTCGCGGCCGTGCGGCCGGGGAGCACCGCCTGGACACCCGGCGCGCTCGACGGCTACGACGAGGCGATCCGGTCGAGCTACGTGTGGCGTGACCTCGAGCGCGTCCGCAACATGCGGCCGGCGTTCAAGCACGGCTTCGTCCGCGGCGCCCTCCTCGCGGGCGTCTCGCTCAACTCGCTCGGGAAGATGCCGCCGGGGACGATGGAGCTCGAGCGGGACGCCGAGGTACCCGTGTCGATCGGGGAGCGGGCGCGTTCCTACCCGCGCGCCGACAACGAGCTCGTCTTCGACAAGCTCTCGAGCGTCTACCTGTCCGGCAACCGGACGCGCGACGACGCGCCGAGCCACATCCGCGTCGACACGAAGGTGCGCCGCGAGGTGGCCGAAGCGTGGGTGCGCATGTGCCCGGCGCACGTCTACGAGATCGCCGGCGACGCGAGCCCCGGCGGCAACGTCGTCGAGCTCGAGGTGACGGCGTCCAACTGCGTCCAGTGCGGCGCGATCTCGGCGAAGGGCGGGCGGCTGACCCCGCCCGAGGGCGGGGACGGTCCCGAATACAGCCTGATGTAGGAGCCGCGGCGGCGGCGATCGCCGGCCGCCTGCACCGGACGCCGCTCCTCTCCTCGGAAACGCTCGGCCGGACCTTCGGCGGGCGGGCGTTCCTCAAGTGCGAGCTCTTCCAGAAGACGGGGAGCTTCAAGCCACGCGGGGTGCTCACGAAGCTCGCCTCGCTGACGGCCGAGGAGCGGAGCCGCGGTGTCATCGCGGCCTCGGCTGGCAACCACGCGGCCGCCCTCGCGTACGGCTGCGCCCTCGAGGGGATCGACTGCCTCGTCGTCATGTGGCAGGGGGCGAGCGAGCAGAAGCGGGCGGCGGCCGAGGGCTACGGGGCCGCGATCGACCAGGAGGCCGCCGGCCCGACGGAGGTCTTCGAGCGGCTGGCCCGGCTGCAGGAGGGGACCGGCCGCGTGCTCGTCCACCCGTTCGACGACCCGCTCGTTGTCGCGGGCCAGGGCACCGTCGGTCTCGAGATCGCGGAGGACCTTCCCGAGGCGGACGTCGTCGTCGTCCCGGTGGGCGGCGGAGGCCTCGTGGCCGGGATCGCCGCGGCCGTCGGCGGCCGTCGCGTGATCGCCGTCGAGCCGGAACGGGCGGCCGGGCTTCACGAGGCTCTCGCCGCCGGCGAGCCCGTCCCGGTCGTGCCCGACTCGATCGCCGACGGCCTCAACGCGCCCTTCGCGGGCGAGCTGCCGCTACGGCTGTGCGCGGAGCTCGGCGTCGAGCCGGCGCTCGTCAGCGAGGAGGAGATCGGCGTCGGCTTCCGCTTCCTCCACGAGCGTGCGAAGCTCGCCGCCGAGCCCGCCGGCGCCGCCGGAGTCGCCGCGCTCCTCGCCTCCAAAGTCGGCGGGCTCGAGGGCACGACCGTCGCCGTCGTCGTCTCGGGCGGCAACGTGGCCGGCGAAACTGCCTCTGGTATCCTCAAGGCCCGGCGCCGTCCGACCGATCAATGAAGACCGACATCCACCCCGACTACGTCCTCGCCACCGTTCGCTGCTCCTGCGGCAACGAGTTCCAGACCCGCTCTACCAAGCCAGAGCTGCATGTCGAGATCTGCTCCGAATGCCATCCGTTCTACACGGGCAAGCAGAAGCTCGTGGACACCGGCGGCCGGGTCGAGCGGTTCCAGCGCCGTCTGGAGAAGGCCGGCGCCCGTCGCCCCGAGGGCTAGGGAGGCCCGACAGGCGTGAGCGCGCCGATCGGCGGCCAGGCGGTGCTCGAGGGCGTCATGATGCGCGGCCCCTCGGCATGGTCGGTCGCCGTCCGCAAGCCCGACGGCGAGATCGCCGAGGTCAACCGGCCCATCTCGTCGTTCCTGCTCCGGCACCGGTGGGCGAGGCTCCCGGTCGTCCGCGGCGTCTTCGCGCTCGGCGAGTCGCTCGCGATCGGCTTCCGCGCGCTCGCCATCTCGGCCAACTACGCGGCGCAGGAAGAGGATGAGAACGGCGAGATCCAGACCGAGCTCTCGCGCGGCCAGCTCATCTTCGCGTTCGGGATCGCGATCGGCTTCGCGCTCCTCCTCTTCAAGGTCTCGCCGGCGCTCATCACGAGCTGGCTCCCGATCGACTCGACCGGCGCGTTCGTCGTCGTCGAGGGCCTCGTCCGCGTGACCATCTTCATCCTCTACCTCGTGCTCGTCGGCTACCTGCCGGACCTGAAGCGGGTGTTCCAGTACCACGCCGCCGAGCACAAGGCGATCAACGCCTACGAGGCCGGCGAGCCGCTGGAGCCCGAGGTCGTGCAGCGCCACAGCCTCATTCACGTGCGCTGCGGGACGGCCTTCCTCCTCTACGTGATGGTGATCGCGATCTTCGTGTTCGCGTTCTTCGGGCAGCCGGGCTGGCTCGGCCTGATCGCGTCGCGCATCCTGCTCCTGCCCGTGATCGCCGGGATCGCCTACGAGGTGATCCGCTTCGCCGGGAAGTACCCGCAGCACCCGGTCCTGCGCACGGTGCTCGCACCGGGGCTGTGGCTCCAGCGCCTGACCACGCGCGAGCCCACGCTCGACCAGGTCGAGGTCTCGATCCGCGCGCTCCACGAGGTTCTCCGCCTCGAGGGCCGGCTGACGCCGGACGAGCGCAAGGTCGAGGTCATGGCCTAGCTAGAACGCGTTGTCGAGTCCGAGCATGACGCCGAAGCCCGCCATCAGGGCGAGCGTCGCGACGCGCTCTTGGCCGTGGGCGTGGCTCTCCGGGATCAGCTCGTCCACGACGACGTAGAGCATCGCGCCCCCTGCGAAAGCGAGGCCGGCCGGCAGGAGGCCGCTCGCGAGCTCGAACGCCCCGAAGGCGGCGAACGCAGCCGGCGGCTCGACGGCGCCCGTGGCCGCCCCGAAGCCGGCTGCGACGAGGCTGCGCGCTCCCGACGCGACGAGCGGCGCGGCCGCCGCGAACCCCTCGGGGACGTTCTGGATCCCGATCGCGATCGCCAGCGGGAGACCGAGCTCCGTCCCGCCGGCCGCGAAGGCGACGCCCACCGCGAGCCCTTCCGGGATGTTGTGGAGGGTGAGGGCGGAGAGGAGCAGCGTGGCACGCTGCCGCTCGGCGGCGCGCGGGTGGCCGCGCTCGCCGAAGCGCGCGTGAACGTGCGGGACGACCGCGTCGAGGCCGGCGAAGACGAGGGCGCCGAGGACGAAGCCGGCGAGCACCTCGGCGAGCGATCCCAGCTCGAGTGCCGGGACGAGCAGGCTGAAGGCCGTCGCCGCCAGCATGACGCCACCGGTGAATCCGAGGAGGGCGCTGAGCACGACCCCGGACGGGTGCGGGACGACGAGCAGGAAGAGTCCGCCGATCCCGGTCGCCGCGCCCGCGGCGAGGATGGCGGCGACGGCGGTCGCGTCCACGGGTCGCGACCCTAGACGCTGGGGCGGCTGCCGGAGCCGGGCGGCCGCCGGGCTATCCTGAGCCGTTATGGCGGCGACGATCGACACGCTCGTGGAGGAGCTGGAGCGCTCCTACGAGGAGGCGCGCGACCGCATGAACGACCCCGCGGTCTACGCCGACCGCCAGGCCGCCGCCGAGGCGGGGCGGCGGCTGAAGGAGCTCGAGGCGCCGTACAGGCTCGCAGTCGAGTGGCGCGGCGCCCGCGACGACGCCGAGGCGGCCCGGGAGGATCCCGATCTGCGCGAGCTCGTGCCCGAGATCGAGGAGCGTCTCGAGCGCCTTGAGGAGGACCTGAAGCTGGCGCTCGTCGAGCGGGACCCGAACGACGCCAAGGACGTCATCGTCGAGATCCGCCAGGGCGTGGGCGGCGACGAGGCGGCGCTCTGGGCGGCGGACCTCCTCCGGATGCTGACCCGCTACGCGGAGCGGCGGAGCTTCCGCACGGAGGTGCTCGGCTCGAGCCCCAACGAGGGCGGCGGCTACAAGGACGTGACCTTCGCCGTGAAGGGCGACGGCGCCTACTCGGTCTTCAAGTGGGAGGGCGGCACGCACCGCGTCCAGCGGGTGCCCGAGACCGAGTCGCAGGGCCGCATCCACACCTCGACGGCGACGGTCGCGGTCATGCCGGAGGCGGAGGAGGTGGACGTGGCCGTCGACCCGAACGACCTCAAGATCGACGTCTACCGCTCGACCGGCCCCGGCGGACAGAGCGTCAACACGACCGACTCGGCGGTGCGGGTCACCCACCTCCCGACCGGGATCGTGGTCGCCATGCAGGACGAGAAGTCTCAGCTCCAGAACAAGCAGAAGGCCCTGCGGGTGCTGCGCGCGCGGCTGCTCGAGGCCGAGCTTCGCCGCCAGCGGGAGGAGCTCTCGGAGGCGCGCCGTCTCCAGATCGGCGGCGGCGAGCGGGCGGAGAAGGTGCGGACGTACAACTACCCGGACAACCGCGTCACCGATCACCGTGTCGGGCTCACGATCAAGCGGCTCGACCGCATCGTCGAGGGCGAGCTCGACGAGTTCACGGACGCGCTCTCCGCCGAGGACCGCCGCCGGGCGCTCGAGACGGCAGCGACCGGGTGACCGCGCTCGACGCGGTGCGCGAGGTCGCGCGGGACCTCGAGGCCGCCGGCGTGCCGTCTCCGCGCGTCGACGCGGAGCACCTGGTCGCCCACGCGCTCGGCGCGACGCGCACGCAGCTCTACGCGTCTAACGGCGGCATCTCGGCGCAGGCGGCGGAGCGGCTGCGCGGGCTGGTCTCGCGGCGCCGCGCGCGCGAGCCGCTCGCCTACGTCCTCGGCGAGTGGGGCTTCAGGCGGCTGACGCTCGCCGTCGACCGGCGCGCGCTCGTGCCGCGCCCCGAGACCGAGGTCGTCGTCGAGCGCTGCCTCGCGGCGCTCGAGGGCTTTGAACGGCCGCGGGTGCTCGACGTCGGCGTCGGCTCCGGCGCCATCGCGCTCGCCCTCGCCGACGAGCACCCCGGTGTCTCGGTGGTCGCCGTCGACCGCTCGCGCGACGCCCTCGCGCTCGCGCGCGAGAACCTGAGACGCCTGGATCGGGACGGCTTCGCCGCTCGCGTCGACTTCGTCCACGGCGATCTCCTCGCCGGCGTCGCCGGTCCGTTCGACCTGGTGGTCTCGAACCCGCCCTACGTGCCGGCCGCGGAGTACGAGGCGCTGCAGCCGGAGATCCGCCTCTACGAGCCCTACGACGCCGTCGTCGGCGAGGGCGTCTGGGAGCGGATCGCCGCCGCCGCCCGCCCGGCGCTCCGCGCCCGCGGGCGGCTCGTCCTCGAGTGCGGCGACGGCCAGGCGGGCGAGGTCGCCGCCGGCCTGCGGCGGCTCGGCTACGAGGAGGTGGTCACGACGGCCGACCTCGCCGGCCGCCCGCGCGTCGTCGAAGGCACGCGTCCCTGGCCGCCATGTCAGGGGTCAGACCCCCGCCGTGTCCCGCGGTGACATGGCAGGGGCGCGTTGCCGCTCCGCGGCGGTCGTCCCGCCGTCACACTTACGCGCGTGAGGGCCGCGAAGGACGTGCCCCGGGGTCTGACCCCTGCCATGGCCGGAGCGGCCGGGTGAGCGAGGACGCGGTCGCGGCCATCCGGGCCGGGCAGCTCGTCGTGCTGCCCACGGACACGGTCTACGGGCTCTGCTGCGACGGCTACCGGGAGGAGCCCTTCCGCCGGCTTCTGAAGCTCAAGGGCCGGCCGGAGACGATGCCCGTCGCGCTCATCGCCTGCGACCTCGACGCGGTCCTCGACGCCGTGCCCGAGGCGCGCGGCCGGGCCGCGGTCGCCGCGCGGGCGCTCCTGCCGGGCCCCTACACGCTCGTGCTGCCCAACCCCGCGAGACGCTTTCGCTGGCTCTGCGGGACGACGCCCGAGGCGATCGGCGTCCGCGTTCCCGACCTGCCCCCCGAGGCGAGAGCCGTCGTCGAACGTGCCTCCATCGTGGCGGCGACGAGCGCGAACACGCATGGCGGACCGGATCCGGCCAGGGTGGAGGACGTGCCCGAGGAGATCCTCGAGGGCTGCGGCGCCGTCGTCGACGCGGGCGCGCTCCCCGGGACGCCGTCCACGGTGGTCGACCTCACCGGGCCGGAGCCCAGAGTCCTGAGAGCGGGCGCCGTGCCGGCGGACGCGGCGCTCTCCGCCGTTGAGCGGGCTCTCGCCGTCGACCCGGCGGGCTGACCAGCCGCCGTCTCCTCGCGCGGCCGTCTCCCGGACGGCAAGAGACGCGCGGAAGGCGGCCTACTATCGTCAGACTGTGGAAACTCGCTCGGGACGTCCGACTGCGCTCGTCACGGGCGGCGCGGGCTTCATCGGCTCGCACCTCTGCGAGGTGCTGTTGGCCCGCGGCTGCGAAGTCTATGCCCTCGACGACCTCTCCACGGGCTCGCTCGAGAACGTCGCGCATCTCCGCGAGCGCTGGGATTTCCACCTCGTCATCGACTCGGTGCTCTCGCCGACCGTCGTGAACGAGCTGGTCCACAAATGCGACGTCGTCTACCACCTCGCGGCCGTGGTCGGAGTGCGCCTCATCGTCGAGCAGCCGGTCCGCACGCTCCTCACGAACGTTCGCGGGACGGACGTCGTCCTCGAGCACGCCCACCGGTTCGGCAAGCGCCTCCTGCTCGCCTCGACGTCCGAGGTGTACGGCGACCATCGTGTCCCGGAGCCGCTGCCGGAGGACGCCCGCCGCATCTACGGACCGACGACCGCCCGCCGCTGGGCTTACGCCGACTCGAAGGCGATGGACGAGCTTCTCGCGCTCGCCTACCACCAGGAGCGAGGTCTCGACTGCGTGATCGCGCGCCTCTTCAACACCGTCGGCCCCCGCCAGAGCAGCCAGTACGGCATGGTCATCCCGCGCTTCGTCGAGCG
>DASTBX010000123.1:0-39479 GCA_035711645.1 Gaiellaceae bacterium | reverse complement strand
GCCACCTGAACCCGCAGACCCAGGAGTTCACGATCGACAAGAAGAAGCGCAAGAAGGGCAAGCGGGGCTAGTCCCGCTCGTCCGGAAGGTACGACTCGAGGGCGGCCTCCGGGCCGCCCTCGGCGCGCTCGGGGCCGTGCTTGACGCCGCCTTTTGCGTCGAAGAGAATGCCCGGCGCAGCAGGCAAAGGGGAGCCGGATGCGCCACGCGAGTACAGTCAGGCCGGGCGCCGGAAGCGGCCCGCCACGCCTGCGACCGTACTGTCTCGACCAGAGGAGGAGGCCCATGCCAAGGGCATTACGCGTCCTGGCGCTCGCGGCCTTCGTCGTCGGCGTGCTGACGTTCCCGCTCGCCGCCGCCGGAGGCCACGACACCGACCCGAGGGAGAACCTCGCGCCGCTCGGCCACATCGAGGAGCCGGCTGTCCTCGGCGGCTTCGGCGGCGGCAACCCGGACATCAACACCGACATCGCGTTCTGGCGCAAGTGGGCGATCCAGGGCAACTGGGACGGCTTCTCGATCCGGGACATCTCGGACCCGAACAACCCGAAGACCGTCGGCCGCGCCTTCTGCGACGGCAACCAGGGCGACGTGACGGTCTGGAACAACCTCGTCATCCGCTCCTGGAACACGCCCGCCGGAACGCCGGGGCCCTTCGGCGCCGGGCTCACCTGCGGCGGCCAACCGGTGCCGGCCGGGTGGGAAGGCATCCACATCTTCAACATCCGCGACAAGGCGAACCCGAGGCTCGTCGGCTCGGTCGAGACGGAGTGCGGCTCGCACACGAACACGCTCGTGAAGGACAAGCGGCGCCTGATCGTCTACTCCAACGTCTCGAGCGAGTGCAACTTCATCGACATCATCGAGATCCCGCTCGGCAAGCCCGGCCGGGCCAGGCTGATCGGGACGGAGCCCCTCGAGCACCCGTGCCACGACATGGGCGTCATCCTCGGCCGCGTCATGAAGGCGGCGTGCGCCGGCGGCGACGGCTTCGACCTATTCAGCCTCGGAGGGCCGGAAGGCGGCTCGCTCGACGACCCGCTGCACCTGCGGCACGTCGTCGTGCCCACCGTGACGATCGGTCACTCGGCGGCGTTCAGCTGGGACGGCGAGATCGTCGTCTTCGGGCACGAGCCGGGCGGAGGCGTCGCGGCAGCCTGCGAGGAGACGGATCCGCCGCTCGACCGGAGCTTCTTCTTCTACGAGACGGACACCGGCAACCTGCTCGGCACGTGGACGCTGCCGAGGGCACAGGGGCCGACGGAGAACTGCACCCTCCACAACTACAACGTCATCCCGTCGAAGAAGCGCAACCTGCTCGTGAGCGGCAACTACCAGGCGGGAACGTGGGTCGTCGACTTCACCGACCCGGCGGCCGCGTTCACGGTCGCCTGGAGCGACCCGCCGCCGAAGCCCGTTCCCGCGGGAACGCCCTTCTGCTGCGACGTCACCGGCGCTTGGTCGACGTACTGGTACAACGGCGAGCTCTACGAGACGAACATCGGCGAGGGCCTGAACATCTGGGAGCCTCTGTTCGACCAGGGCAAGCCGCGCCACGTCAGGTGGCTGAACCCGCAGACGCAGGACTTCTCCCTCAAGCCCAGGAGGTAACGGACGACGGTCCGCGCGACGATGCGAGGGGGCGGCCAGGTGCCGCCCCCTCCTCTCTCTAGCGCGCCGCCACGAGCCGGTACCCCGCGCCCCAGACGTTGACGACGTACGCGCAGTCGCCGTTCGTGTTCAGCTTGCGGCGCAGGCGGCTCGCGTGGGAGTCGAGCGTGCGGGTGCGGCCTAGAAGGCGGGGTAACTACCCCACTCGATGACCGGGCATTTCGTCCTCCCACTCGCGGTCGGGGCGGCTCGGAGAACATAAAAGAGGCGTCCATGCTCCTATTCCCGGCTCGGCGGGACGCTTGCGCGGCCGTGAAGTCGCGCTCGGACATGAGCTCAGCGGGAAGCGCGCTCACGATCCCAGCCTCGGCAACAGCGCCGCAGAGCGTTCGGCCCGCCAGGCCGGCGCTCGCCACGTTCCCACCGCGACACGGCCGAGGAGGACAACGCAGTCCGCGCGCAACCTCGGGGCCGGGAGGAGTGGCCTCCCCGTCTCGCCCTCTTGACCATGCTCGCCCGCGGTGAGATCGTGAGGTACGGCACGAACGCGAGCCCCGCATGCTCGAATGGACTAATCGTGGCGCAGCCGCATACTTGGAGGGCGCAGCGGTCTTCCGTCGCAGCGATGCGTCCCGCTGGAGCCGCACAGGCAACGGTGGAGCGCGCTGATCGTCGTGGGGAGGCTCCTTCGATTCCTTGGCACAGGGCGGCCGTTCAAAGTGCTCGTCTCTATCCTGGGCGCCATTGCAGTAACCATCACGATTATCCTCGGCGTTCGTCAGCTCATCCCCGATCCAGAGCCAGCACGATATAGCGTCCTCATGATCGTGGACACGTCTAGCTCGATGACCGAGAAGTTCGGAAAGCGAACGAAGTTCGCTTCTGTTCGAAATCAGATCCTTCGTTTTGCCCGCCGGTCACCGTCTACTGCCATTGCGATTCGCTTCACAGGCGGAATCTGCAGTGACGAGTACGATCCACCAGCCGTTGCATTCAGTGAGGACAATGAGTCGGCGCTCGCGGCCACGCTCACTGACCAGACAACCTCGACTGCTCGCGTTACCGATTTCGCCTCCGCCGTCATTGAAGGAGTCGACGACTTCCGTCAGTCTGAGGTCGCGCGCGACTCGCCTTCGCAGTCGATCTGGGCGTTCCTGGGGGCAGCCACCGACGGATGCACGAAGAATGCGACAAACGAAGTGAAACTCGCCCTTGAAGGATTCAGCAGGAAGGCGGTTAAGTTCAACTTCTTCGGCGTCGGCGCATCCGAACGCGAGAAGAAGCGGCTGGATGCCGTGCTAACGAAGCTACGAGACGCCGGATACGAGGCCTACGCAAGGGCGCCGCAAGATGTTTCAGAGCTTCGAAAGAGCGTCGAGAACACAGCTTTGCGTGAAACCCCTTCTGAATAGCGTCGCGCTCTATCACGACGCAGAGGAGGCCTACGCTCGCCTATCGGGAAAAGGGGGCGGTGTGGCGGCAACGTGACGGTAGTCGAGCCTTTAGATCCCAGTGGCTACGGTGACGAAGCACTCGGGATTCGATCCGCGCAGTCGGTTACCTACAACGCGACCTACGGAGAAACGTTCACGGAGACGCTCATCATGTTCCGCGTTGGCCGCGCCTTCGGGTTGACCAGCACCGTGATGTTCAATCGGCAGGTCGACGCCGACGAGCAGACGACCGCGCTCGCCGCTTCATCCCGATGGGGATCGCTTCCTCATCGACTTCCGTGAAGCGTTCCTACAGACGTCACCGACCACGGATGGACGCTCGAACGCAGGCCGAGCGCCCACCGCCCAACACTATTCTCGCGATTGCAACGTGGCCCCGGGCGGATCCGCGATGCTCAGCAGGCGGTGGCGACCCGGCCACAACGTCTGACTGAGCCGCTCATCACGCGTCGGCTTTAGCGTCCCGCGACCAGCCGGTACCCCACGCCCCAAACGTTGAGGACGTACGCGCAGTCGCCGTTCGTGTTCAGCTTGCGGCGCAGGCGGCTCGCGTGCGAGTCGAGCGTGCGGGTGCGGCCGAGGGAGCGAAAGCCCCAGACGTCCCGGAGCAGGTCCTCCTTGTGGAAGACGCGCTCCGGGTCCTCGGCGAGAGCGACGAGCAGGTCGAACTCCTTCGCCGAGAGCTGCACGGCCTCGCCGCCCACGCGGACGACGCGCGAGGCGAGGTCGATCTCGAGGTTGCGGACGGCGAGCCGGTGGTGCTGGGGCCCGCCCGCGCGCCGGAGAACGGCCCGCATGCGCGCGACGAGCTCCTCGTACACGAACGGCTTCGCGACGTAGTCGTCCGCGCCGCGGGCGAAGCCGCGGACGCGGTCGACCGGGTCGCTGCGGGCCGAGACGATGATGACCGGCACGTCGCGGTTCCAGGCGCGCCCCGGCTCGCCGGCGCGCAGGCGGCTGCAGAGGTCGAAGCCCGAGACGTCCGGCAGGACCGCCTCGAGGAGGACGAGGTCGGGGTGCGCCGACTCGACGAGCTCGAGCGCCGGCGCGGCGCGGTCGGCGGCGAGGACCCGGAAGCCGTCGTCGGCGAGCTGCTGGGCGAGGAAGCGCCGCGTCGGCTCCTCCTGCTCCACCACCAGCACCGCTTCCCCCATGGCGGCGACGCTACCAACGGCCTGCGGAGGCGGCCAGATGTCCTTTCGCGCGAAACCGTCACGAGCCGCGCGTGTCTGCGTGCCCGGCCGCCCGGCGCTCAGAGGCCGCGGCCCAGGCGCTCGTAGCGCCAGCGGGCCTGGGCATAGTCGATCGTGCCGCGCCGCCAAGCGCGGAGGATGCGGCGGCGGCGCCAGCGGAGCAGGAAGCCCATGCGTGCCCGTTCTGCGCTCGGGCCTCGGCTCCTCCCGCGACTACGGCTTCTCGCCCGACACCGTGAAGAGTGTCAGCTGCATGCCGCCCGGGGCCCGGACACGGACGTTCCGGTCGCCCCACGGCGTCACGACCGCCTCGGAGAGCCGCTCGGCGCCGCCCTCGACGAGCCTTCCCGCCGTCTCGGCGGAATCACGAACCTCGAGGGCGAGGCGCACCGGCCCCGCGACCCGCTCGCCGACCTCGACGCGGTCGATCAGCTCGGCCTGCGCGAGCGAGAGGAGCTCGAGCGTCGCCCTGCCGGCGTCGAGGATCACGCCGCGGGCCTCCCCGTCCTCCCAGGCCTCGATCGTGGGGAGCCCGAGCACGTCGCGGTAGAACGCGAGCACACGGTCGTACTCCTCGACGGTGACGGCCACGCGCAGTTCCTGGACGGGGCGCGGACGGCTCTCTTCACCCCGCGCGGCGAACCGCGCGAACGGCTCCTCCGACCCGGGCGTTGGGACGTGCTCGACGAGGCCGGGAGCGAGCTCGCGCCACGCGGCCTCGAGCTCGGCCAGCGCGGGCGGCAGCGCGAAGCCGGCGGCCGCCGCGACCTCCTTCGGCGCCGCGTAGACGATGCGGGAGACTCCGACGAGCAGCGCCGCCGCGCGGCACATCGGACACGGCTCGGCGCTCGCGACCAGGACCGTCCCCGAGAGGTCGTGAGCACCGAGCCGGCGGCAGGCGGCGCGCAGCGCGACCGTCTCCGCATGCGCCGTCGGGTCCTCGTCGCGGAGCGCGCTGTTGACGCCCGCGGCGAGCACCTCGCCGTCCCGCGCGACGAGCGCGCCGAAGGGCCGCTCCCCGGACTCCGCGTTCTCGAGCGCGAGCGCGACCGCGCGCTCGAGGAGGCCGGCGAGCGCCTCGTCCGTCACAGGCGCCCGGAGCGGAGCACGCCGACGGCCAGCCAGGCGCCGAGCGCCGCCGAGAGGCAGAAGCCGACCACGGAGATGAAGTGGATCCCGAACACCTGCGGCCCGCTCTCGGCGAAGATCCCGATGAGACCCGATCCGATCGCTCCGCCGACGACGATCAGGGCGACGACGAGCCTGTTGGTGATGCGGTCCAGGTGGTGGAAGAGCTCGTCGAGCCCCTCGTGCCGGAAGCCGATCTCCACCTGGCCGTCCCGCACCTCCTCGAGCACGTCGTGGAGCTGGTAGGGAAGCTGGCTCGCCATCTGCACGTAGCTCCGCGCCTCCTGCTGGAGCCGCATGGCGACCCGCTGCGGGGTGAAGCGCTCGATCATGAGCTCGCGCGCGTAGGGCTTCGCGACCTCGAAGACGTTGAAGTCCGGGTAGAGCGCCGCCCCGACCGAGCCGAGCGTCGCCAGCGCCCGGTCGAGCAGGATGAACCTCGTCGGGAGCGTCAGGTGCATCCGGTAGATGAGCGCGAAGACCTCGCGGATCACGGCCATCGGGTCGATCTCGGAGAGGCGGGCGCCGTAGTAGCGGTAGTAGACGTCGCGGAGCTCGGCGACGAACTCCTCCTCCTTGTCCTTCGGGTAGCGGACGCCGAGGGACGCCAGCCGGCGCGGCAGGGCCTCGATGTTCTGGTTGACCGCGTCGATGAAGAGGCCCGTCAGCTTCGAGGAGTCGTCCGGCGCGAGCTGCCCGGCGGTGCCGAAGTCGATGAGGCCGATCCGGTCCTGCTCGTCGAGCACCATGATGTTCGAGGGATGCGGGTCGGCGTGGAAGAACCCGTGCCGGAAGATCATCGCCATCCACGCCTCTGCGATCCGGTAGGCGAGGCGCCGCCGCTCCTCGAGCGTGTAGACGTCGAGGTCGACGTCGCGCACGTGGATGCCCTCGAGCCGCTCCATCGTCAGGACGCGCGAGCGGGAGTAGCTCCAGTAGACGCGCGGGACGCGCACGTGCGGGTGGCCTGCGAAGTTGCGGTGGAACTGCTCCGCGTTGCGCGCCTCGGTCCTGTAGTCGAGCTCCTCCCGGATCGAGCGCGCGAACTCGTCCACGACGGCCACCGTGTCGATGAACTCGAGCGCCTTCACCCGCTCGCGCGCGAGGCGCGCGAGCTGGTACATGAGCTCGAGGTCGGCCTCGATCCGCCGCGGCGCGCCCGGCCGCTGGACCTTGACGACGACCTTGCGCCCGTTCGGGAGCACCGCCCGGTGCACCTGGCCGATCGACGCCGCCGCGACGGGGACCTCCTCGAACTCGAGGAAGAGCTGCTCGAGCGACAGCTCCAGCTCGTCCTCGATCACGTCGCGGGCCTCCTCCGTGGGGAACGAGCGGACCTTGTCCTGGAGCCCTTTCAGCTCGAAGACGATGTCCGGCGGGACGATGTCGGGGCGGGTCGAGAGCAGCTGGCCGAACTTGACGAACGTCGGCCCCAGCTCGTCGAGCATGGCGCGCAGCCGCTCGCCGCGCGGCGACCCCTCGTCGCCGACCTCCACCTCCCGCCCGCGCCGCGAGCGGACGGCGCCCGGGCCGCGCGTCTCGAAGAGGTAGCCGAAGCCGTGCTTCGCGGCGACCTGGGCGATCTCCGAGATCCGCCCGAGCTGCCGCACGGCCGGCCTGGAGCTCATCTCTCCTTCTCGACCAGGCGGAGCCGGTGCTCCAGCTGCGCGAGCCGGAGCTCCAGCTCGTCGTAGTCGCGGCGCGTCACGAGACCGAGCTCCTTGAAGAGGCCGGCGAAGGTGGAGCCGGCGCGCTCGCTCGCCCGGACGGCCTCGTTGCGCCAGCGGCCGACGACCTCGTCCACGAGATCGCGCGCCTCGTCGCGGCTCACCTTCCCGCGGCCGGCGAGCTCGTCGACGAGCTCCTCCGTGCGGTCCTTCGTGAGCGCGACGACCCCGACGCCGGCGAGGAAGAGCTCCTCGGCGGCTCCGCGCAGCGAGCGCCCGGAGTCGTCAGCGCGCTCTGCCATGCGGCCTCGCGCGCCTCCGCTTCCGCCTCGCCTCGCGGCGCGCGGCGGCGGCAGCCGCCCCGCCGTCCACGGCCGCCGGCTCCGGAGCGGCGGGAGCCTCGGGCGCCTCCGGCGCCGGAGCGGGTTCTTCGACCTCCTCGGCGACCGGGCGTCCCTCGGTCTTGTCGCCCACGGTGTCGAGCTTCTCCTGGAGTCCGGCGTCCTTGCGGCGCTGGTACTCCGGCTCGCGCTCCTTGAGGACGGCGAGGAACGGGGTCGCGATGAAGACCGTCGAGAAGGCGCCGGAGCCGATCCCGATCAGGAGCGCGAAGGCGAACTCCTTCAGCGTGTCGCCGCCGAAGAGGATGAGCGCCGTGATCGGCAGGAGGGTGATGAAGCTCGTGGCGAGCGAGCGGCGGACCGTCTCCCAGAGCGACTGGTTGGCGATCGCGGCGAAGCTCGACTTGCGCATGAGCGGGATGTTCTCGCGCACGCGGTCGAAGATGATGATCGTGTCGTACATCGAGTAGCCGAGGATCGTGAGGATGGCCGCCACGGTGGCGGCGGTCACCTCCCAGCCGACGAGCGCGTACACGCCCATCGCCACCGTCACGTCGTAGAACAGCGCCCGGAAGATCGGGAGCGCGAAGACGAACTCGAAGCGGATCGTCACGTAGATGACGATCAGGAGCAGCGAGACGACGATCGCGAGGATGGCGCCGCGGAGGATCTGCTCGCTGAAGCTCCCGGAGACGCTGCGGACGCCGATCGCCTCGGCGTCGAGGTCGTTCCGGAGCGCCGCGGTCAGCTCCGCCTGCTCGCCCTCGCTGAGCGTCTCCGTCTTGATCTGGAACTGCTCGTAGCCGCCGTTCGTCTCGTCGCCGCGACCCTGGATGACGGCGTCCGCGAGCCCGACCGCGGCCGCCTCCTCGCGCACGCGGTCGACCGTGACGGGCCGCGGGGTCTCGAACGAGACCTGGCTCCCGCCGCGGAAGTCGATGCCGAGGTTGAGACCCTTGATGGCGATCGCGGCCACCGAGATCACGAGCGCGGCGGTGGCGATCGAGAACCAGATCCGCCGCTTGCCGACGATGTCGATCTTCTGCCAGTCCGGGATCTTCTGCGCGCTCGCGCCCATGAAGGCCGGGTTGTCGAACCAGCGGAAGGCGGCGAGGACGCCTAGCAGCGCGCGCGTGGCGAGCACCGCCGTGATCATCGAGATCAGCGTCCCGATCAGGAGCATGAGCGCGAAGCCGCGCACGCCGCCGGTCGCGGCCGCGAAGAGCACGAACGCCGTGATCATCGTGACGACGTTCGCGTCGACGATCGTGGCGAAGCCCTTGCGGTACCCCGTCGCGATGGCGGCGCGCACCGATTTCCCCGCGCGCACCTCTTCCTTGATGCGCTCGAAGATGACGATGTTCGCGTCCGCGGCGACGCCGATCGTGAGGATGATCCCCGCGATGCCGGGCAGGGTCATCGTCACGTTGAAGAGCAGGATGGCGCCGTAGAGGAAGACGCCGTACACGGCGAGGCCGACGATGGCGACGACGCCGAGGAAGCGGTACACGACCAAGAGGAAGAGCGCGACGGCGATCAGCCCGCCGATGCCGGCGATGAGCGCCTCGCGGAGGGAGTCCTCGCCGAGGGTGGCCGAGATCGTCGTGCGGTCGACCTGCACGAACTCGACGGGCAGGGCACCCGTCTGGAGGACGAGGGCGAGGTCCTCCGCCTCCTCGAGCGAGTCGAGGCCCGTGATCTGCGCGCTGCCGCCCGCGATCCCGTCGGCGAGCTGCGGATCGGTGAAGTCGATGATCGGGAAGGAGCGGATCTCGCTGTCGAGGACGATGGCAAAGCTCTGCGCGAACGCGCGAGCCTCCTCGCCGCGCCCGGTGACGCCGTTCTGGGCGGCGAGCGTGGCGCCGCGCTGGGAGAGCTCGCGCGTGATGTCGTGGAACTTGTCCCCGCCGCGGTCGGTGAAGTCGAGGAGGACGATCGGCTCCCCGTTGGTGCCGAAGTCCTGGCGGGTGCCGTCGGCGTTCAGGTCCTCGCCCGTGAGCGCCGGGATCGGCTCTTCCTGGTCGTTCGGCTGGTAGCGGTAGAGGTAGTACCAGGTCTCCGCCGGGTTGACGCCGCCGGGGCAGCCGAGCGCTGGCGGGCCGCAGGTGAGCACCGTCTTGTTGCTCGGCACGACGTAGAACTCGGCGCCCTCGGGCGCCTCGCCGCCCTCCACCTGCTGGAGGAGCTCCTCCTTCGTCGCGGCGGGGCCCGCGAGCCGCGACTTCGACTCGGAGTAGAGGTACCACTCGCGCGGCTGGGCGCCCTCGGACACCTCGTCCTCGGGGCTGAGCAGCGGCAGGAGCGTGGCGCTCGCGAGCGGCTGCCCGTTCTGGTCCTGCGAGAGCGGGTCGACGTCCCCAGCGAGATCGTAGAACTCGAGCTGCGCGGTCTGGCCGATGATGTCGGCGGCCCGTCCCTGGTCGAAGACGCCGGCGAGGTCGACGACGATCTGGTTCGAGCCCTGCTTGCGGATCTCGGGCTCCGAGACGCCGATCTTGTCGACGCGGTTCCGGATGATCTCGACCGAGCGGTCGAGGTCGGCCTCGGTGAGCTCCTGCCCGGCCTCCGGGCGCGCCTCGAGGACGACCTCGAGGCCGCCCTGCAGGTCGAGCCCGAGAGTGGGCTCGCGAAAGGCGCCGAGCGCGACGACGCCGGCGATCGCGCCGAAGAGGGCGAGCAGGATGAGGAAGTAGCGACGCACGAGGGGGGTCTCGTCTTTCGCCTAGCGGCGGGCCTGCTCCTCCGGGAGCGGCTCGGGCTCCTCGACGGTCATCGGCTCGGGCGCCTCGGCCGGCTCGTCCGCCATAGCGGCCGCCTCTTCGGGCGAGACCTTGCTCGTGATCGCGCGCCGCGCGACGGCGACGCGGACGTCGGCGTCGATCTCGAGCTGCACGCGCTCGTCGTCGATGGCCGTCACCTCCCCGTAGATGCCGCCTGCGGTCACGACCTCGTCGCCGACGTTCAGGTTCTGCAGCATCTCCTGGTGACGCTTCGCCTGCTGCCGCTGCGGCCGGATCAGGAGCAGGTACATGAAGACCAGCATCACGAGGAAGAAGACGAAGATCGGATCCAATGGGCCTCCTAGCCGGGTCCCTCTGCCGCCCCGCGGCACCCGGCACGGGCGCCGGCGAGGGAACGGGAAACGCACATTCTGCCGGACAAAAGTATCAGGCGCGCGGAGCCGCCTAGGGCCGAGCGGTCGTCGCGACGGCGGCCTCCCCGAGGCGCTCGAGGGCTGCGGCCTTGTAGGCGCTGAGCCGCCCCTCCTCGATCGCACCGCGCGCGCCGGCCGTGAGGTCGAGCAGGAAGCGGACGTTGTGCTCGGAGAGGAGGGCGAGGCCGAGGAGCTCCTGCTGGTTGACGAGGTGACGGAGGTACGCGCGGGAGAAGCCGGTGCAGGCGCGGCACGGGCAGTCGTCCTGAAGCGGCCGGGCATCGCGGGAGAAGCGCGCGTTGCGGAGGTTGAGGCGTCCCTCCCATGTAAGGGCGGAGCCCGTGCGGCCGAGGCGGGTCGGCAGGACGCAGTCGAACATGTCGACGCCGCGCTCGACCACCTCGAGGATCCCCGCGGGGTCGCCGATGCCCATGAAGTAGCGGGGCCGCTCGGCCGGGAGGAGCGGCGCAGCCCAAGCGACCGTGTCGAGCATGAGCGCCCGGTCCTCCCCCACGCCGAGCCCGCCGAGGGCGTTGCCGTCGAAGCCGAGCTCGCCGATCTCCTCGAGCGAGCGCCGGCGCAGCTCGCGGTCGGTGCCGCCCTGCGCGATCCCGAAGAGCAGCTGGCCCTCGGCCCGCGGCGAGGCCAGCTGCCGTCGCGCCCAGGCCGTCGTCGTCGCTGCCGCCGCCGTGAGGTCCTCCCGCGAGGCGCCTGCCGGGAGGCAGATATCCAGGCACATGGCGACGTCCGACCCGAGCTGCCGCTGGATGCCCGCGACGAGCTCGGGCGTGAACCGGGCCGGCTCGCCGTCGTAGACGGAGCGGAAGGTGACGCCGTCCTCGTCGGTGCGCACGATCGTGTCGCGGAGAGAGAAGACCTGGAAGCCGCCCGAGTCGGTGAGGATCGGCCCGTCCCAGCCCATGAAGCGGTGCAGCCCGCCGAGCTCGCCCACGACGTCCGCGCCCGGGCGGAAGTGCAGGTGGTACGTGTTCCCGAGGAGGATGGTCGTCCCGAGCTCGCGGAGCCGAGCCGGGTCGAGCGCCTTGACGGTGCCCTTCGTCCCCACCGGCATGAAGGCGGGGGTCGGTACGTCCCCGTGCGCCGTGCTCAGGAGCCCGCTGCGGGCCTCGCCGTCGCTCGCCGTCACCATGAAGCTCACGGGGCAGATCCTCGCCGCTTTCTGCACGGTCCGGGCGTTTCCCGTGCGTTTTTCGACGTTACGCTGGGGCATGGGTGGTGGGCCGGGGTGCCCCGAAGGAAGACGGGGAGGCGCGTCACCGGAGGAGCATCGCGTCGCCGAAGGAGTAGAAGCGGTAGCGCTCCTCGATCGCGAGCCGGTAGAGGCGCCGCGTCTCTTCGACCCCGGCGAATGCCATCACGAGCGCGAGGAGCGTCGAGCGCGGGAGATGGAAGTTCGTGACGAGCGCGTCCACACGCCGGAAATCGAAGCCGGGGACGACGAAGAGGCTCGTTCGCCCGGCGAGCGGCGCACCCCGCGCGAGGGACTCGAGCACGCGCACCGTCGTCGTCCCGACGGCGACGACCGTCTCCGCGGCAGCGATCCGCTCCCACGCTGCCGGCTCGACGTGGTAGCGCTCGCTGTGGATCTCGTGCTCTCCGAGCTCCGCCGCGGTCACGGGGCGGAACGTGTCGAGGCCGACGTGGAGCGTGATCCGCTCGACGTCGAGCCGCTCGAGGAGCTCGGGCGTGAAGTGGAGCCCGGCCGTCGGCGCCGCGGCCGAGCCGGGCTCGTCGGCGTAGACGGTCTGGTACCGCTCGGGATCCCGGAGCGGCTCGGTGATGTAGGGCGGCAGGGGCGCCTCGCCGGCCGGCTCGCCCTCCAGCCGGACGAGCCAGCGCCCACCTCCCAGCGCCTCGACGAGCTCGAGCGGCCCCAGCCGCGTCCCCGGCCGCAGCCGCCTGCTCGGGCGCGCGAGCGCCTCCCAGAGGCCGTCGCCGACCGGCTCGAGCAGGAGCACCTCCGCCTGGCCGCCCGTCGGGCGCCGCAGCCGCAGCCGGGCCGGCACGACGCGCGTGTCGTTGACGACCACGAGCGCGCCCCGAGGGAGCTCGTCCGGCAGGTCGCCGAACCGGCGATGGCGCACCTCCCCGCCCGCCCGCTCGGCCACGAGCAAACGTGAGGCGTCGCGCCGTGCGGGCGGAGCCTGGGCGATCAGCTCCGGAGGCAGGTCGTAGTCGAGCTCGGACGTCCTCATGCGGTCCGACGCCAAGAGTAGGGTCCGGGCCATGGAGCGTGACGCTCTCGAACGCGCCCGGAGAAGGCTGGCAGAAGCCCGGGAGGAGCGGCCCCCCCGCGCCGACCTCGCTGCGGCGCTCGACCGCGCGGAGGGCGCTCTCGACGCGCTCGCGCGCACCGCGGCCGAGCTCGAGACGACTGTTCCGCAGCGCCTCGGCGCCGCGCTCGAGGACGGCATGCGCGCGGAAGTCGTCCCCGTCGCCCGCAGCCTGGCCGAGGTGCGCGGCTTGACGGCGCAGGTCGCCCGGCGGCTGGAGGCGATCCAGGCCGAGGCGGCCGCGGAGCGGCGCGAGCGGCTCGAGGATCTCGGGCTGCTGGTCGATCTCGTCGCCTCCGGCTGGCGTGGGGTCGAGCGGCGGCTCGACCGGGCCGAGCGCGTGCTCGACCGGATCGAGCGGGCGCTCGAGGACGGCCCGGGCGCGGCCGTGTACCGCCTGGACGGTCGCGCGGGCGCGTAGGCGCCGGCCGGACGCCAGCGAACCCTACGGATAGCTGCGGCTGTCACTCCTGATGCCCGTTTCGGGCGCCCAGCGCGTCACCGTCATCTCGCCGCGACGAAGCTCCCACTCGACGAGCACCGCTTCCTCGACGGCGAGCGAGATGACGCGCGCCTCGGTACGAGGACGCGAGACCCACCACGCGTCCGCCCGAGCGCCTCGCAGCTCGTCGTCCGCGTCCTGGGCTCTTCCGTAGACTTTGAACCTCGCTCTCTCCCGCGTCGGGGGCTGTGACGGCGCTGTGAAGGGTGCAGCGAGCGTCACGGACCAGGTCGCGCGCCTTCTGCGACCAGGGCATGACGCCGATGAGCAGATGGCCCGCCGCGAAAACGGGCTCGACCGGGCTGATGCGAGGCGAACCGTCCTGACGCAGCGTCCCGAGCAGCGCGACACCGGCTCGATCGAACGCCGCCCGCCCGCTCCCCGCGAGCGACGGGGCTGCCGCTTCGAAGTCTTCCCACCACCCCGTCACGACCGCCGCCGCTAGCCGCTGGCCGGCAGCCGCAGCTCGAAGCGCGAGCCGCGGCCGAGCACCGAGTCGAGCT
Organism: Gaiellaceae bacterium; assembly: GCA_035711645.1. Taxonomy (GTDB): domain Bacteria; phylum Actinomycetota; class Thermoleophilia; order Gaiellales; family Gaiellaceae; genus JAIBJN01. The sequence continues at coordinate 25,632 of DASTBX010000123.1, read as the reverse complement.
TCAGTTTGCCCCCGAGCGCGTGGGCGAGCTCGCGTGAGATCGCGAGCCCGAGCCCCGTGCCGTTCCCGCCCTCGGAGACGAAGGGGCGGAAGACCCGGTCGCGCTCGGCGGGCGGGATCCCGGGCCCCGAGTCCGTGACGACGACGAAGACCGAGCCGTTCTCCTGCGAGAGCGCGAGCGAGACGCAGCCGCCGTCCGGCGTCCACGAGAACGCGTTCGAGAGCAGGTTCGAGACGATCTGGAGCACCCGGTCGCCGTCCGTCTGGAGGACCGGGTCGTCGCGGAGGGCGAGGTCGTAGTCGATCTCGCGCCGGCGCGCCTCCTCGGCGAACGCCTGGTAGCCCTGCTCGACGAGCAGCCGCAGCTCGACCTCGTGCTCCTCGAGCGTGAAGCTGTGCGCCTCCAGCCGCGCCAGGTCGACGAGGTCGCCGACGAGCCGCGCGAGCCGGTCGGTCTCGGCGCGGATGACGGTGAGCGAGGCCTCGCGGGTCTCCGGGTCGTCCGTCAGCCCCTCCCGAAGCGCGTCGACGTGGCCGCGGATGGCGGTGAGCGGCGTGCGCAGCTCGTGCGAGACGCGGACGAGGAAATGCCTTTCATGGGCCTCGGCCTCGGCGAGGCGCTCGGTCATCTCGCGGAAACGCTCGGAGAGCTGCGCGATCTCGTCGCTCGTGCCCGGGTCGGGCAGCTCGGCCCCGTACCGGCCCCGCGCCACCTCGTCCGCCGCATGGGAGAGCGTCCGGACAGGCTTCGTCACACGGCGGGTCAAGTACCAGACGAACCCGAGCGCGATGGCGAGACCCGCCAGGAACGCGAGGCCGAGGCGCTCGGCGAGGACGACCCACCGCTCACGCAGCTCGGCGCGCGGCTTGGCGACGACGAGGGCGCCGAACGTCTCGCCGCCGAGCCGGACCGGGTGAGCAGCCGCCAGGAACACGCGGTCGGTCCCCGGCGGCTCGAACTCGAGCGTCTGCAGCCGGCCGCGATCGAGGATGGTCCAGTCGAGGTAGCGCTCCGGCAGGTTGCGCAGCCCGGAGACCTGGCCCGGGAAGATCTCGACGCCGGAGTAGTAGATCACCGACCCGGTCGCGCGCTCGAGGATCGGCGGCGCGAAGCGCGGCGCGTTGCGGGTCTCCTCGATGCTCGAGGCGGCCTGCAGCGCGTAGAGCTCGGCGAGGCCGCGCGCCTGGCGCTGGAGCTCGCCGAGCGCGCGCGAGCGTGTGTCCTCCTGGAAGAAGTGGATGGCGATACCGGCCGTGACACCGGCCGCTACGAGCACTCCGGCGAGGAAGATCGCCGGCAGCCGGACGCGCAGCGAGCGCAGCACGGCTAGTGCGCCCTGACGGGGCACTAGGAGGCTTTCGCGGCCTTCGGCTCCGTCGAGACCTTGTAGCCCACGCCCCAGACGGTGACGATCGGGCACGCTTCGCCCAGCTTGCGCCTCAGCTGCCGGACGTGGACGTCGACGGTGCGCGTGTCGCCCGCGAACGTGTAGCCCCACACGCGCTCCAGGAGCTGGTCGCGCGTCAGCACCAGCCCCCGGTGGTCGAGCAGGTCCCAGAGAAGGTCGAACTCCTTGGGAGCGAGCTGCACCTCCTCGCCTGCGACCGTCACCTCGCGCCGCCCGGCGTCGATCCGGAGGTCGCCGTGCTCGAGCACCGAGCTGAGGAACTCCCGGCGCTCCGGGCTCGAGCGGCGGAGGATGGACTTCACCCGCGCGACGAGCTCCCCGGGGTTGAAGGGCTTCGTGAGGTAGTCGTCGGCGCCGACCTCCAGGCCGATGATCTTGTCGACGTCCTCGTCGCGCGCGCTCAGCATGAGGATCGGGACGTCGGAGCGCTGACGGATGCGACGGCACACGTCGATCCCGTCGAGGTCGGGGAGCATGAGGTCGAGGACGATGAGCGCCGGCGGATCGGCGCTCGCCGTCTCGAGCGCGTCGTTGCCGGTGCCGGCCACGTGGACGGCGAAGCCCGCCCGCTTCAGGTACATGCCGACGAACGACGCGATACTGGGCTCGTCCTCGACGACGAGCACCGACTGCTTCGCGGCGGACACAGCGCCATATGGTGGCACATGAGGCGGAGGGCGCGCGGGAGCGGCGACTAGCGGCGCAGGACGAACGTGCGGGCCGAGCGGGGCCAGGGCCTCGCCGACCGCTCCCCGATCGTGTAGAGACCCGTCGGGCCCGATTGCACGCCGTCGAGCGTCAACGACCCGCGCACGCGTCCCGAGGCGTAGATCCCCCGGCCCCGGATGATGACCTGCCACGGGCCGGCGCCGGAGACGAGGCAGCGGACCCTCCGGCCGCGGTATTCGACGGCGAACGCGCTCACGCGCACGCCCCGGCGGTTGCAGCTCCGTTTCGGCCTGCTGCCGCCCGGGAGGTCGACGACGCGCACGCGACCGCGCCGCACGTTGATGTTGATGACGCCCTTCCTCCCCAGGGCGGCGCGACCCTTTCCCGCGCGGAGCTCCACCCACTGAGCGCCCGGCGTGCGCAACGCCGTGTCGGCCTGCGCCGCGGCCGCATCCCCCGCGAGCACGAGCGTCGCGAGCAACGAGGGAACCAGGATGCGCCGCATGCGGAGGGAACTATCCTCGCCCGCCGTGAGCCGCTGATTACGGCTCCGTAAAGAAACTGTAAGCGCCTCTCTCCGTCCGAGCACGCCGGGCGACGGCGTCCGCCGAGGGGCGTACGATCGGCCGGGGTCCGATGGACGAGCGCTCGCGCCACGACCGCACGGTCCGCCTCCTGGAGACGCGCCTCGAGGCCCTCGCGACGGCCTCGGAGCGCGCGCCGCTCGGGGAGCGGCGCTACGAGCGCGAGATCGGGGCCGTCTTCGCCGCCACTCGCCACGCCGTCACGCTCGCGCTCATCTCGACGGAGGAGGCGGACGCCATCTGGGCGGCCGTCGCCCGCCGCCATCCGGGCGCGCGCTGGTGCAGCCGCGGGCCGCGTCTGGCGGCCTGAACCGTCAGGCGACGCGGCGGACGGTTCCGCGAAGGCCCACCGAGTTCTCGCGGTCGACGCGCTCGGTGCGCCGCCAGCCCCCGTGGGCGGCGGAGGGCTCGCAGAGGTGGCATACCACCCGTGACACGGGCCGCGCCTCGGCGCTTTGCCAGAAGCGAAAGCGCTCCCCCGCGAGGAGGTTGCGCCGGCACAGTGCGCAGAGCGTCACTGCCTCCGGATCGTACGAGCGGGAGCGGACGGCGCCATCTTTTCGGGCCAGACGCGTGGTGCAATACTGGCGGGACGCGCCGCGCGCTGGGCGTGGCGCCCAACAGAAGCCGGTTTTTGCCCAGTGCCGGTCGAGCGAGAAGAGAGCCTCATCGAGCTTTGCCGCGAGGCGGTCGAGCGCCTGGCCCAGCGGCTACCCGGAACCCAGCTCTCCTGCCACATGCGCGTCGGCGACGCGCTGCGCGTCGTCGCCGCCGAGGGCGGGCTCCGGCTCATCTACGAGGTGCATCAGAGCCAGGGCGGCATCTGCTGGCGGGCGGCGAGGACGGGCGAGCCCCAGCTCGTCGAGGACGTCCGGCGGGACCCCGACTACCTCGCCACCGACGAGCGCGTCCTCGCGGAGGTGGCCGTCCCCGTGCGAAGCGGCGAGGACGTCCTCCTCGTCCTCGACGCGGAGTTCGCCGAGCGATCCTTCGCCCCCGAGGAGGCCGAAGCCGTGCAGGCTGAGGCGGCCGCCCTCGAGGGCGAGCTCCTCGCACGCGCTCAGTAGGAGAAGAACCCGTGGCCGCTCTTGCGACCGAGCAGGCCCTGGTCGCGCATGCGGACGAGACGCTCCGGCGGAGCCATCCTCGGCTCGCCGAGCGCGCCGTGCAGCGCCTCGGAGGCGTGCACGTGCACGTCGACGCCGATCAGGTCGATGAGCGCGCACGGCCCGATCGGCCAGTTGACGCCGCGCGTCATCGCCTTGTCGAGATCCTCGGGCGTGACGCCGGCCTCGTCGAGGACGCGGACGCAGTCGTTCAGGAGCGGGATGAGGATCCGGTTGACGACGAAGCCGGGCGTGTCGTTGCAGCGGATCGGCTCCTTCCCGAGCCGCTCGGCGAGCGCGTAGGCCGTCTCGACGGCTTCGTCCGACGAGAGCTCGGCGCGCACGACCTCGACGAGGGGCAGCACGGGGGCGGGGTTGAAGAAGTGCATCCCCACGACGCGCTCGGGGCGCTCGGCCGCCCGGGCGATTTCGGTGACCGAGAGGGCCGACGTGTTCGTCGCCAGCACTGTCCGCACTCCGACGACGGCCTCGAGCTCCCGGAAGAGCTCGCGCTTCACCTCGAGGTCCTCGACGACCGCCTCGACGACGAGGTCGCAGCCGGCGAGGTCGTCGAGCCTGGTCGTCGTGGTCAGGCGGGCGAGGGCCGCGTCGCGCTCCGCGGCGGTGAGGCGGCCCTTCTCGACGCCCCGGCCGAGGTAGTGCGCGATCCGCTCGCGGGCCCGCTCGCAGAGCTCCTCGCTCACCTCGCGGCCGACGGTCTCGAGACCGGCCTGCACGCACACCTGCGCGATCCCGGCCCCCATCGTCCCGAGGCCGGCGACCCCGACCCGCGTCACGCTCGCTGCGGCGTTCATCCGACGGTGATTGTCACCTGGAAGTCGAGCGGCTCGTCGGCGCACCCTTCCTTCCCCGCGCACGCCGGCTCGCCCGTCGAGGCCACCACCGCCTCGCCCGGGGCCGCCGCGGTCACGATCCACTCGGAGTAGCCCGGATCCTGGAGGTAGTCGACGCGGGCGAGGGTCACCGCGCCGCCGCGGACGGCCGGCTCGCTCCACGTGTACTCACTCGTCAGGCGCAGGCTCGTCTCGCCGCCCACGGGGAGCCGAAACTCGCCACCGGAGTCGGCCCCCGTGATCACGCGCGGCGCCTCCTGCGGCGAGGGCGTGCTCTCGCCGGGCCCTTCGCTTGTCGGCGCGTCCTCGCCGCCGCAGGCGCCGAGCAGCGTCGGGACGAGTGCCGCCGTGCAGAGGGCGGCGCGGATCATGAGACTTCCCGGTGGATGACGGGCATTCTCGCTTCTTGGACTGGGCGCGGCGGCCGGGAGTTCCCGGGCATGCTTGAATAACGGCATGGCGGTCACCGCGCGCGAGCGGAAGCTTCTCGTGGCCGGCGAGTGGATCGAGACCGGCGCGTGGCAGGAGGTGCGCTCCCCGTTCTCGGGCGAGGTCGCCGGGCGCGTCCCGAAGGCGGGCGCAGGGGAAACGCGCCGCGCGGTAGACGCCGCCGAGCAGGCGATGGAGGCTCCGCTGCCGGCGCACCGTCGCGCCGAGATCCTCGAGCGCACGGCCGAGCTCGTCGCCGAGCGGCACGAGGAAATCGCGCGCACGATCTCGGACGAGGCGGGAAAGCCGATGAAGGCGGCCCGCGTCGAGGCCGAGCGGGCCGCGTCCACGTACCGCTCGGCGGCGGTCGAGGCGCGGACGCTCGCCGGCGAGATGGTCCCGATGGACGGCTCCCCGGCCGGCACCGGCAAGCTCGGGTTCACGGTCCGCGTCCCGATCGGGGTCGTCGGGGCGATCTCGCCGTTCAACTTCCCCTTCAACCTCGTCGCGCACAAGGTGGCGCCGGCGCTCGCGGCCGGCTGCGCCGTCGTGCTCAAGCCGGCGAGCCAGACGCCGCTCTCCGCCCTGCTGCTCGCCGAGCTGGAGACGGAGGCCGGGCTGCCGCCCGGCTGGCTCAACGTCGTCGTCGGCCCCGCCGCCGAGATCGGCGACGTCCTCGTCGAGGACGAGCGCGTGCGCCTGATCAGCTTCACCGGCTCGGCGGAGGTCGGCTGGAAGCTGCGCGGGCGCGCCGCGACGAAGAAGGTTCTGCTCGAGCTCGGCAACGCGACGCCCGTCATCGTCGAGGCGGACGCCGACGTCGCCGGCGCTGCGGCGAAGGTGGCCGCGAACGCGTTCTCCTTCGCCGGGCAGAGCTGCATCTCCGTTCAGCGCGTCTACGTCCAGCGGGGCGTCTACGACGAGTTCGTCTCGAACCTCGTGCCCCGTGTCGAGGGCCTGACCGTCGGCGACCCGGCCGACGAGGAGACGGACGTCGGGCCCGTCATCGACGAGGACGCCCGCGAGCGGATCCTCGCCTGGATCGAGGAGGCGAAGGGGCAGGGAGCGACCGTCTTGACCGGCGGCGAGACGACCGGCGAGGGCCTCATCCGGCCGACCGTGCTCGCCGGTGTCACCCCCGAGATGAAGGTGTCGTGCCTGGAGGTCTTCGGGCCGCTCTGCACGGTGACGCCGTACGACTCGTTCGCCGAGGCGCTCGAGCTCGCGAACGGAACCGAGTACGGGCTGCAGGCCGGAGTCTTTACGAGCAACGTGCAGACCGCGCTCGCGGCCGGCCTCGGCCTCGAGTTCGGCGGGGTGCTCGTCAACGAGGCGCCGACCTTCCGCGCCGACCAGATGCCGTACGGCGGCGTCAAGGCGTCGGGGAACACCAAGGAGGGCCCGCCCTACTCGGTGCGCGAGATGACCGAGGAGCGGCTGGTCGCCATCTCGCTCTGACGCTCGCGGCGAAGCCCTCCAGGCAGTGGGTTACACTCGTCTGCTGGCTGGGATGCCCGGACGCCTGAACTCCATCTTCACCCGCCGCGGCGGGCCCGGCGAGCCCGCGGAGGAGATCGTCGAGGTCTACGAGACCGGCGGGCCCCCGCCGCCCCCGCCCGAGCCCGACCCGGTGCGCCTGCGGCGCGAGCGGCGCTCGCTCGCCCGGCAGCGGGAAATCGACATCCGGGACGTCGGCGGCCTGGCCGTCGAGATGGTGCGGCGCGACCGCTGGAAGCCCGAGCTGCTCATCTCGCGCGCGGGCGAGGTGCTCACCGTCGAGCAGCGCATGCACGAGCTCGACTCGCTGCTCGCCGCCGAGGTGGCCGCCCGCGCCTACCCGCACGTCGCACACTGCAGGTGCGGCGCCCCCCTGCCGCCCGGCGTCCACTTCTGCTCCCACTGCGGCCGCCCGGCGGCGACCGCGCCGCCGGTCGTCACCTGCTCCCACTGCGGCCAGCCCCTCCCTGCGGAGGCGAACTTCTGCGGCTTCTGCGGGAACGCGGCCGCCGCGGAGGAATACGGGCCCTCGGAGGACGCCCTCGACGCGACGCTGGTCCGGCCGGCTCCCGACGAGCCGGAAGCACGCCCATGACGACCCCGCCGCCCGAGCCGCCGCCCGGAGGCCCGCCGCGCGAGCCCGACGGCGAGCAGCCGGCCGCCCCCGCCGCAGCCGAGCCGCGCTGTCCACGGTGCGGCGCGCCGCACGACCCGCTCCAGGAGTACTGCCTGGAGTGCGGCCAGCGCCTCGTCGCCCTGCCGGGCGCGACCGTGACGCGCGAGACCGTCTGGACGCGCGAGTCGCCGCTCTGGCTGTGGCTCGCGCTCGCGGCGCTCCTCGCCGTCGCGCTCGCGGCCGGCGCGATCGTCGCGCTCGCCGCCACCGACGACGACAACGCGGCGGGAAGCTCCGTACCCACGGAGGGGACGACGACGCTTCCGGTGACGCCGCCCACGACGACGGGCGTCACGCTCGACACGGTCACCTCGCCCACGATCACGATCCAGCCGCCGACGACGACGGGGCCGACGACGACCTTCGGCACGACCGGCACGACCGGCACGACGACGACCACGACCGGCTCCGGCGGGATCATCTCCTGGCCGGCGGGCGAGGACGGGTTCACCGTGGTCCTCCGCTCTGTGCCGACGAGCCAGGGTCGCGCCCAGGCCGAGTCCGCCGCGCAGCAGGCCCGCAACCGAGGCCTCCCCGAGGTCGGCATCCTCGAGTCCAGCGACTACTCCAGCCTCAACCCCGGCTACTACGTGACGTTTACCGGCGTCTACGACACCCAGAACGAAGCGGAGAACGCCCTCCCCCGCGCCCGCACGGCAGGCTTCCCGACGGCCTACGTGCGTGAGGTCGCCGACTGAGCCGCGGGCCCCGCTGCCCGGACGTTTGTGACAGGCAGCGTTTGGGGATCGTGCCCGCGATCGGGTGCCAAACTTTGTAACAGCTCGCGAGAGCGTGTTAGACTCATGCGCGAGGCGGTTCGGGGCCGCTCCTTAACGCGATGTTAACCCTGATTTGCAGGTATTTCACGCCCGCGGGGACTAACCTGTGACCGAGCAAGTACAGGAGAGGATTCTCACCCGCATGTATCAGTACTCCAGGGCGATCTATCGCTCGATCAAGGACCTCATCGATCCGTGGGCGGAGCACGAGAAGCAGCTCGAGTACCGCCGTGAGGTGCTCGCCGCGTGCGAGGAGTGCGTCGAGCGGCTCGCCAAGGACCCCCGCTACTTCGCGCATCCCGACCGGACGCTCTTCCAGGACATCCGGCGCTACTTCCCGATCACGTACCAGGCGCAGGTCGCCTGGGCCGTGACCGAGGGCATCGGCGCGGCGGTCGAGTACATCGAGGCCCAGATCGAGGCCGGTGCCTTCGACGGCGGCATGGCGCGCTGCCGGGCCACGACGCGGAAGGGGAAGCCGTGCCAGCGCACGCCGCTCCCCGAGCGCGAGTACTGCCCGTCGCACCAGCACCTCGAAGCCCGCCCGGCGGCCGCGTAGCGACGCCCGTCACGCCCGCGCCAGGCGCGTGATGCTGTGCCGGACGCGCAGGCCGCGAGGCGCGATCGCCGACCCTCCCGGCGCGGCGGACGACGAGTGTCACGACGGGACCGGGGATGGCCAGGGTATCGCCCTGAAGCCTTCGTACCAGTCAGGCAAGCGCCAGCTGCTCGTGCGTCTCGAGCTTCGAGACACTGACGCCGACGAGGCGTAGCGCCCCGGGGCGGTCGGCGAGCGCCCGGTCGAGGAGCGCGCAGGCGACCTCGCCGATCCGCTCGCCGTCGGCGCAGCCCGCCGGCAGCGTCGTCGAGCGGCTGCGGATCGCGAAGTCGGGATAGCGCAGCTTCGTCGTCACCGTCCGGGCGACCTGCCCGGAGGAGGCGAGGTGCTCCGCCACGCGGGCGGCCATGCGGCGGAGCTCGTCGTGGAGGCGCTCGCGGTCGGCGACGTCGCGCTCGAACGTCTCCTCGTGGCCGATGGAGACGCTCCTCGCCGTCAGCTCGAGCGGGCGCGGGTCGACGCCGCGGGCGCGCTCCCGCAGGAGGCGGCCGACCTTGCCGGGCAGCCACCGCGTCAGCTCGGCGTCGCCGAGCGCCGCGAGCTGCCCGATGAGGTCGATCCCGGCGGCGGCGAGCCGGGCTTCGGCCCGCGGGCCGACGCCGGGCAGGAGACGAACCGGGAACGGCGCCAGGAACGAGGCCTCGCGCCCCGCAGGAACGACCGTGATGCCGCCCGGCTTGCGCCGGTCGCTCGCCACCTTGGCGACGACCTTGCAGCTCGCCACGCCGAGCGCGCAGGAGAGGCTCGTCGCCCCGCGCACGGCCGCCTGCACCGCCTCCGCGACGACTCGGGCACGGCGGAAGTCCTCGGCCACCTCCCCGACCTCCAGGTAGCCCTCGTCGAGCCCCGTGCGCTCCACCGTCGGAACGACCTCGCGCACGGCGGCCCAGACGGCACGCGAATACTCCGAGTACGTCCGGTGCCGCGGGCGCAGGAAGACGGCCTGCGGGCAGCGCCGCAGCGCCTCGGCGCAGCTCATCGCCGAGCGGATGCCGTAGCGGCGCGCCTCGTAGTTCGCCGTGGCGACTACGCCGCGCCCGCGAGGGTCGCCGCCGACGACGAGCGGCAGCCGCGCGAGCTCGGGCCGCTCGAGCTCCTCCACGGCCGCGAAGAACGCGTCCAGGTCGAGATGGGCGACGATGCGCACGCCGGTGACAGAATAGGAGCCGTGTCGCACGACACCGACAAGCTGATCCGCCAGCTCTCGCTCGTCGCCTTCCTGATGGCCGAGCGCCGCCCCCTGACGGCGCGCGAGATCAAGTCGGTCGTCGAGGGCTACTCGGAGATGTCGGACGAGGCGTTCGCGCGGCGCTTCTACTCCGACCGCAGCGAGCTCGTCGCCCTCGGCGTGCCGCTCCATTCCCAGCGGGACGAGTTCACGGGTGAGGAGCTCTATACGCTCCGCTCCGAGCAGTACTTCCTCCCCAAGCTCGACCTCGACGACGAGGAGCTGGCGGCGCTCCAGGTGGCGCTCTACCTCCTCGAGGGCCAGTTCGCCTACGCCGAGCCGCTGCGCCTCGCGCTCCAGAACCTCGCGCTCGGCCGGCCGACCCAGCTGGACGCGCGCCCGGCCGGCGCCGTCCGCGTGCAGGTGCGCGACCCCGACTACTCGGATGAGATGTCGGGGCGCCTGACGAAGCTCGAGGGCGCCATCTCCAAGCAGCGCACGGTGAAGTTCACGTACTGGTCGATCTCGCGCGACAAGACCCGCGAGCGCACGGTGAACCCCTACGCGCTCCTTCCCGAGGCCGGCTCGTGGTACCTGATCGGGCGCGACCTCGACCAGGCCGACGAGCGCACCTTCCGCGTCTCCCGCATCGTCGGCGACATCCGCTTCGCCACCCGGCGCGAGCGCGACTTCCGCATGCCGGAGTACGACCCGTCGGGCTTCCGGGGCCGTCAGCAGTGGCAGTACGGCGAGCCGGTCGGCGAGGCGGAGATCGAGCTCGATCCGGACACGGCCTGGTGGGTCGAGCGCATGGTCGAGCGGGGCGAGGTCGAAAACGGCGTCTTCCGCACGCCGTACTCCCGCCTCGACCTGCTCGCCGGATGGGTGCTGCGGCAGGAGGGCCGCGCACGCCCGCTCGCGCCGCCCGAGCTCGCCGACGAGGTGGCCGCCGGCCGGGAGCGCGTCCTCGAGCGTCACGAGGGCGAGCCGACCAAGCCGCCGCGCCCGAAGGCGCGGGCCGAGGCGCAGGCGCTGGAGCGGCCGGTGGGGCCACTGGCACCGGAGCGCTTCGGCGTCCTCCAGGCGCTCCTCGCCCACCTGCTGGCGGCCTGCGGGGACGACACGCGTGCGACGATCCCGGCGCGTGAGCTCGTCGAGCGCTTCCACATTGCCGAGGACCAGCTCGACGACCATCTCCAGCTCCTCAACCTGGTCAACTTCGGCGGCGGCTGCTACGCCGTCTACGCGTCGCTCGACGGCGACGAGGTGCGCGTCGACAAGGAGCTCTTCGGGGACACGTTCCGCCGTCCCCCGCGCCTGACGCCGCTCGAGGCGCGCGCCATCCGGCTCGCGCTCGAGTTCGTGGGCCCGATGATCGCGGCCGAGGCGCAGACGCCGCTGGAGCGCGTGCGCCGCAAGCTCGAAGAGACGTTCGGCGAGTTCGACCTGCCCGACCGCCCGCCCGAGCCCGAGGCCGGCTCCGAGGAGGAGAAGCTGATCCGGACGCTGTCGCAGGCGATCCGCGAGCAGCGGCTCGTGGAGATCGACTACGTCGCCGTGGGCGAGGAGCTGAGCACGCGGACGATCGAGCCGCACGCGCTCGAGCGCGAGCTGCCCTGGTGGTACGTCCACTCGTGGGACCGGACCCGCGACGCCCAGCGCAGCTTCAGGCTCGACCGGATGCGCCGTGCGACGCTCCTCGACGAGCGCTTCGAGTCGCGGCCGGGGCTCGAGCCCCGAAAGCTCCGCGACGTCCGCATCGCGCGCGTCCTCTTCGACCCGGAGGTGGCCCGCTGGCGGATCGAGCGCGGCGCCCTGCCCCTCGCGAAGGGCTACGCCCTCGAGGAGGTCGGCGTCGGAGGCACCGACTGGCTCGTCGGCGAGATCCTCTCGCACCGCGGCTTCGCGGAGGTCCTGGAGCCGGCCGACCTCCGCCGCGAGGTGGCCGCGCGGGCGAAGAAGCTCAGGGGCCCGCTGGCGAAGCGCCCCGCTCGGGCGCGGGGCTGACGGCGACGTCGCGGCCGACCCGGTCGGGCCCCGAGGCGGAGACGCGCGGGAGCGGGCACCCGGCGTAGATCCAGGCGCCGGCGAGCCCGATGACTAGTGCGATGACGATCAGCATGGCTCACAGCCCTTTCGAGGGGATTACCAGACGCACACTCCTTATCGGCGCTCCCGGCCCTATCCGCAATAGGCCGTTCGGCTAGTTCGGAGCGCCGTCAGTCCTAGGCGCGCCGCTCGTTGCCGCGCTTGAAGTTGCTCGTCGCGCGAGCCAGCAGCCCCTGCACCGTCTCGTCGTCCGCGCCCTCGGCCTGGCGGAGGAAGCGGGCGGCGGGAGCACCGCCCAGCGTCGTCACGACGCGGCCGCGCCAGCTGATCCGCACCCTGCCGTCCTTCGTCGCCTGCCAGCCGAACTCGCCGCCGCCGCTCACCGCTCGCTGCCGGTCAGACGGGCGAGGGCCCAGCCCGCGTGGTCGCGCAGGAGCTCGTCGTCTCCCTCCGCGTAGGGGCGAACGGCCTCCGCCAGCGAGACCTCGCCCGAGTTGCCCGCCGCCACGAGCGCGTTCCGGCGCAGGTAGCGGGGGTGGTTGCGCGGGAAATAGAGGCGGTCGTAGCGCTCGCGCAGCTCTTCGTCGTCCGCCTCGAGCCAGTCCAGGAGCGACACGACCGGCTCGGCGCCCGCCGGCGGCTCCTCCCCGGCCCGGCGCTTCTCGATCCCGCGGTTCCACGGACACACGTCCTGACAGATGTCGCAGCCGTAGACCTGGGCGCCGAGCTCCTCGCGGTACGCGTCCGGAATCGGCTCCGGCGACTGCGTCCAGTAGGAGAGGCAGCGCGTCGAGTCGAGGACGCCGGGCTCGTCGAGCGCGTTCGTCGGGCACGCCTCGATGCAGAGCGTGCACGATCCGCAGTCGAGCTCGAGCGGCACGCTCGGCTCCACGACCGTGTCGGTGACGAGCGTCCCGAGCACGACCCAGGAGCCGTGCCTGCGCGTGATCAGCATCGTGTTCTTGCCGTAGAAGCCGATCCCGGCCCGCGCGGCGCCCTCCCGGTCGACGTGCTGGTTCTCGTCGACGAGCACCCGGTACGAGCCGCCCAGCCGCCGCCCGAGCGCTTCGAGCTTCTCCCGCAGCTCCGCGTAGCGGTCCGACCACGTGTAGCGCGGGAGGCGCCCCTCGCCCGCGTGCGGCTCCGGAGCGGGCGCGTAGTAGCAGAGGGCGGCGGACACGACCGTCCGCGCGCCGGGGAGCAGCGTCTCGGGATGGCAGGAGGTCTCCGGGTGCGCCATCGTGAAGCGCATGTCGGCGAACAGGCCGCGCGCGCGGCGCTCGCGGATGTGGCGCTCGGTCTGGGCGTACGGCCGGGCCGGTGCGGCGCCGACAACGTCGATCCCCAGCTCCTCCGCCGTCCGGCTGAGCTCGGCGGTCGTCATCTTCGGGCCAAGGTAGCAGCGGCCCGCCGGTAGGATCGCCCGCGTGAAGGCGGTGCGGATTCACGAGGACGGCGGGCCCGAGGTCCTCCGCTACGAGGACGCCCCCGATCCGGTCGCCGGCGCAGGCGAGGTCCTGATCGAGCTGCGGGCGGCGTCCCTCAACCACCTGGACATCTGGCTCCGCCGCGGTCTCCCGTCGGCGCCGAAGCCGCGGATCCTCGGCGCCGACGGCGCCGGCGTCGTCGCGGCGCTCGGCGAGGGCGTCGACGGGCTGGAGCCCGGCGACCGGGTCGTCGTCAATCCGGGTCTAGACGACGGCGCCCGCATCGTCGGCGAGCACATGGACGGGACGCACGCCGAGCTGATCGCTTTGCCGGCCGACTACGTGCACCCGCTGCCCGACTCGCTCTCCTTCGAGAAGGCGGCCGCCTTCCCGCTCGTCTTCGAGACGGCCTACAGGCTGCTCGTCACCCGGGCGGGACTGCGCGAGGGCGACTGGGTCTTCGTCTGGGGAATCGGCAGCGGGGTCGCCACGGCGACCCTCCAGGTGGCGAAGGCGCTCGGCGCGCGGGTGCTCGTCACCTCCTCGAGCGACGAGAAGCTGGGGCGGGCGCGCGACGAGCTCGGCGCGGACGCGACGGTCAACCACGAGACCGCGGACGTCGTCGCGGCCGTCCGCGAGGCGACCGACGGGAGAGGAGCCGACGTCGTCGTCGAGCACGTCGGCGAGGCGACGTGGAAGACGTCGCTCCAGGTCGCCGCTCCGCAGGGGCGGGTGGCGGTGATCGGGGCGACGAGCGGCCCGAACCCGCCCGCCAACCTGCACCGGATCTGGTGGAAGCAGCTCACCATCGTCGGCTCGACGATGGGCACGCGCGAGGACTTCGCCGCCGTCTACGAGCTCGTCAAGAGCGGCCGCGCCCAGCCGGTCGTCGACCGCGTCTTCCCCCTGGCCGAGGCCGCCGCGGCCCACGAGCACCTCGAGGCAGGCCGCCAGCTCGGCAAGGTCGTGCTCCGCATACCCGAGTAGGCGCATGCGGAAGATCGGGGCGGAGGAGCGGCGCGCGCGGCTCGCCCGTCGCCACCACCTGGCGCCGGCGGCCCGGCTCGACGACCCGGTCGAGATCGCGGGCGACCTCGTCGGGCTGCACGCGAGCGACCCGGCCTCCGTCTACCTGGCGGCGGCCGCCCGCATGCGGGAGCCGGCGCTGGAGCCGGTCGAGACCGCGCTCTACGACTCGCGCACGCTCCTGCGGCTGCTCGGGATGCGCCGGACGATGTTCGTCTTGCCGATCGACCTCGCGGCGATCGTCCAGGCTGCGTGCGGGGGCGCCGTCGCCGAGCGGGAGCGCCGCACGCTCGAGCGGATGATCGACGGCGCCGGGCTGCACGCCGACCCGGCGGCCCACGCCCGCGACGTGGAGGAGGAAACGCTGCGAGCGCTGGCCGCCCGAGGCGAGGCGACGGGAGCCGAGGTAAGCCGGGACGTCCCCGCGCTCCGTGAAGAGGTTCGCTTCGGGGCCGGCACCAGGTGGGAGGGCGCGCAAAGGCTGACGACGCGCGTCCTCGTCCTGCTCGGCGCGGAAGGCAGGATCGTGCGCGGCCGGCCGCGCGGCACGTGGATCAGCAGCCAGTACCGCTGGGCGCCGCTCGAGTCGTGGCTCGCGGGCGGCCTCGAGGAATGGGATGTCGAGGCGGCGCAGGTGGAGCTCGCCCGGCGCTGGCTCGCCGCCTTCGGCCCAGCCACCCCGGCCGACCTGCGCTGGTGGACCGGCTGGACGGCCGGCGTGACGAAGCGCGCGCTCGCCGCGCTGGAGACGGCCGAGGTCGACCTCGACGGCGAGCCGGGGATCGTCCTGGGCGACGACCTCGAGCCTGTCGCAGCCCCGGAGCCGTGGGTCGCCCTCCTCCCCGGTCTCGACCCGACCGTTATGGGCTGGACGCGGCGTGGGTGGTACCTCGGCCCGCACCGGCCGTTGCTCTTCGACCGCGCGGGCAACGCCGGCCCGACCGTGTGGTGCGACGGCCGGATCGTCGGCGGCTGGGGCCAGCCCGTGGGCGGCGAGGTCGCCGTCCGGCTGCTCGAGGACGTGGGCGCCGAGGCGCGCGCCGCCGTCGAGGCCGAGGCCGAGCGGCTAGGGGCCTGGCTCGGCGGGGTCCGCGTGTCGCAGCGCTTCGGCGCGCCGCTCGTACGCGAGCTCAGCGCCTAGAGGACGATGCGAGGGACGAGGTCGAGCGGACAGCCCGCGGCCACCAGGTGCCGGACTTGGGCGGTGTCGACGGGCGCCCTCGTGAGCGTCTCGGCCTCCTTCGGCGTGAATCCCAGCGCGAGGAACTGCTTCCGCCGCCACTGACGAACGACCGTCCTCTCGGGGAGCCGCTTCGGTCTCGTCTCGATGCCCTGCTCGGCCATGCTCTCAGTCTGCGCCGGGCAGCCGGTCGGGCGACCGTCGAACGGTGGGTTCGCTCCCCTCCGAAGGTTGAGGGCCGCGAAATCTAACCCGTGGGCCCGAGGACGATCGGCGCCGCCGAACGGGAAGCGGACATCCCCGCCCGGAGAGAGCCGCCGCGCGGCACGGAGGATTCGCCCTCTACCAGTCGATTCCGGGCCGATCCGGGCCGCGCGACGGCTGGCCACAGTCTCGGTCGGTCACCGGGGAGCCGCGTCCGTCGAGCGGGCGGTTTGGCACTCGTCCTTCGGGTAGATCGGCTACCGGCCCGCCGGCGCTGCGGCAGCTGGAGCGACGGCCGCCTCGCTCACGGCTTCCCAGCGGGGAAGCGTCACGGCGATCGCCGTCGGCCCTCCCGGCCGGCTGTCGACGGCAAGGTGTCCTCCGAGCAGCCGGACCCGCTCGCTCATCCCGACGAGGCCGAGCCGCCCTCTCTCGGCCGCGGCGACGAGCGCGCGCTCGACGTCGAAACCGCGCCCGTCGTCGACGATCGACGCGCGGATGCAAGCAGCCGTAGCCCGCACGCGCAGGGTCGCGCGGGACGCGGAGCTGTGCTCGCGGACGTTGGCGAGCGCCTCCCGGACGACCCCAGCGAGCGCGAAGCGCTGCGAGGGCGTGAGCTTGTCGAAGCTCCCGCTGACGTCGATCTCGACGTCGATCCCGCTCCGGGCGGCGAAGGTGGACGCCTCGTCCCGCAACGCCACGGCAAGGTCGCCCGCGCGAAGCCGCCGGGACTCGAGTGAGAGCGCGAGCTCGCGCAAGGCCTCGTCGACCTCGCGGAGTCGCAGCGCGTAGTCGTCCAGCCACGCGCGCAAGAACCGCAGGTCGCCACCGAGGTCGCGCCCGGAGTCCAGGCGGTCCCGCAGGACGTGCGTGTCTCCGACGAGCGTCGCCAGCACCTGCAGGGGCCCGTCGTGGATGTCGAGCCCGATGCGGACAAGGCGTCGCTCGCTCGCCTCGACCAGCGTGCGCTCGTGCGCCCCGGCTCGCCGGAGGAGCCGCTCGCGGTCGACCACCGTGGTCAGGTGGGAAGCCGCTTCGCGCGCGTACGCGAGCGCCGCTTCCCGCGCCGCCGGGCGGGCACGGAAGACCAGCGCCGCGTAGGTGGCGCCCCAGCGGAGGACCGGTACACCGTGCACGTGGCCTCGGCCCGGGTTCCGGCTACGACCCCTACGCAGGACCTCGTGCGCACAGGCGCGCATCCGCCTGGTGGCCGCGTTCTCGCCGACGAGGGAGAGGCACGCGAGCCGGCGCTCACCGCTCTCCCAGAGCGACGCCTCGGAGAGCGGGCCGATCGACACCGCCGCCCGCAGCACCCCCTCCGCGGCCGCGGCCGGAGGAAGCTCGCCGAGGGCGCGGCTCGAGAGAAGCTCACGAAAGAGATCGAGCCTCACGGCAGCGTCCCCGCGCGGCGACCCGGTCACGAGCAGGTCGACGACCGCGGACGCAGTCTCGGCGAAGCGCCTCTCGAGGAGCACAAGGCCCAGGCCCTCGCCCGCGAGGGCCAGCGCCGCCCGCTCGGCGGCGTCCGCCGATGCGTCTCCGGCTCGCAGCAGCGCGCGCGCTTGCTCTCGAGCGGCGGCCAGAACGTCGTCCTCGGCGTCCCCCACGGCCGCGACGAGGAGGACCTCCATGCGCTCGAGCACTCCCGCCACGGCCGGCCGCTCCTCAGACCGAGCTCTCGACGAGCCCGTGCTCGAACGCGTAGCGGGCGGCTTCCGTACGGCTCGTCACGCCGAGCTTGCGGAAGATGTTGCGCAGGTGGAACTTCACCGTCTGCTCGCTGACCCAGAACTCACGCCCGATCGCCTGGTTCGAGAGACCCCGGGCGACTGCCTTCAGGACCACGAGCTCGCGCTTCGTCAGTCCGGCCGATTCCCCGAGCCGCTCGTCGGACTCGTGCGGGACGCCGATCGCGTGGAAGACGGTTCCCTCGACCGCCTGCCGCAGCGCGGAGGCGAGATCGCGGACGTCGACGCTCTTCACGACGTACGCCGTCGCTCCCCGCCGGAGCGCAGCCTGCACGCGGTCGGGATCCGCCGAGGCCGACAGGATCACCACCTTCACGTCCGGGTGGCGCTTGCGGATCTGGTCGAGACAGGCCAGCCCGTCCAGATGGGGCATGCTGAGGTCGAGGACGACGAGGTCCGGGCGGGTCTGGCCGACGAGCGGCAACACCTTCGCCCCGGTCGTCGCCTCCCCCACCACCTCGATGTCCCGCTCACCCTCGAGCGCACGCCGGACGCCGCTGCGGACGAGCGGATGGTCGTCCGCGATCAGGACCTTCGTCTTCATGCCGCAACCCTCCCTCGGACCCACCTTGACGTGGGGTTCCAAGAGCGTGGCGCCGTTCGCTCCCTGTGGCAATAGGCCGGGAGGCGGGTTCGGCGTTCAGGTCCTGAACGCTCTCCGCTCCCCGTGGGGGGAGGGGCGGGCGCGCCCCTCCCCGCCGTCCTCCGCGCCGCAGCTACCTCGTGAACTTGAAATGGGCGACGTGCCGGGTGCCGTCGATCAGCGTCACGTCGAGCCGGCGGCACGTCCCCGCCCATGCCTTGTCCGATTTCCAGACGTACACGTACTGATCGGCGACGGCGTCGTAGGAGAGGCTGCTTCCTCCGGCGGCCACGGTCTGCTCGACCGTGTCGACCGGGGCCGACGTGTTGCAGTCGACACCGTGCGACACGGGATAGCCGGCGGCGAAGACGTCGAGGCCCTGGTCGCCGACGAGCGAGAACTTCACGGGGACACCGCTCCCCGCCTTCACGACGTTGAGGGTCGGCGGGTTGTCGACGGGGCGGAAGAAGCCCCTGAAGTCGAAGACGACGGTGTAGAGGCACACCGCGCCGGCGACGTGGCCGACGTTGTCCTCGGCGGCCGGCGCGCTCGCCGACTTCGTCCCCACCGAGGACGTGTCGAGCGCGACCGAGCCGGACACCGGGGTGGCGAGACCGGATTCGGCGTCTGCGGCCGTCCAGTTCGCTGTGCCCGGGCTCCCGAGGATGAGGGGCGTCGAGGGACACTCCAGCGCGACCGACGGGGCGTCGGCATCCACCTGCACGGCGAGGCTCCCGGGCGCCGATTCGTTGCCGGCCCGGTCCCGCACCGTCCCGCTCGCCCTGTGCGAGCCGCTCGTGCCGAAGACGGCGTCCGCGGGCACGGTGGCCGGATCGACGCCGCTTCCGGCGTCGCCGTTAGCCAGATCGGGATCCCCGGCGGCCGCGAACGTGACCACGACCTCGTCCGCGTACCAGCCGCCGCCGCCCGGGTAGTCGGTCGCGCGGTCCGGGGTGACCGCCGGAGCGTGAGGAGCGCTCAGGTCGATGTTGATGCCGTCGACCGTCGCCGACTCGGTGTTGCCGGCCCGGTCCCGCGCCGTGCCGACGACGGATTGGTCGCGGCCTTCGGTGCCGACCGTGTGGTCGGCGGCGCAGGAAGCGATGCCCGAGAGGGCGTCGGCGCAGACGAAGGACACCACGACCGCGCCGGCGTTCCAGCCGAACGCGTTGGCCTCCGGCGTGCGCGCCGCCGTGATGGTCGGCTTCGTCGCGTCGCGCTTCACGACCACCTCGACGGGCCCGGAGGAGCCGCCGGCGCTCGTGACCGCGCAGGAGAGGACGAACTCGCCGTCCGTCACGACGCTCCGGTCGTCACAGCCGTCGAGAACGAGCGAGCTCGGAGACTCGGGCTCGTCCACGTTCCAGGCGAGCGTCACGTCGCCGCGGTACCAGCCGTCGTCCCCGTCGGGCGACGCCGGGGAGAGCGTCCAGTCGATCGCCGGGGCCGAGGGGTCGTAGATCGAGTAGCTGGCGGACGTCTCCTGCACGAGACCGCCCGCGTCGGTGTACGAGCAACTCGCCGTCTGGTTGCCGAGCCCGTCCGCCGCGTAGGCGCCCGTGACCGGGCTCAGCTCGGCGGCGAAGCTCGAGCTCCCGTCCTCGGCGTCCTCGACCGCGCAGCCGGCGGCCGGCACGGATCCCTTGACGTAACTCGCGCCGTGCTCCACGCCCGTCACCGTGAGCGACGGAGGGGTGTTCGGCGGCGGGACGACGTGCACCGTGAACGACGCCGGGGCGAGGTCGAACGCCGCGCCCGTGGTGTTGGAGACCTCCGTCAGCGTCACGTTCGCGGAGCCCGCCGCTCCCGGCGTCACCGTGACCGTCTTGACGTCACCGCAGCTCCCGAACGTCACGGACGCCGGGCTCACGGTGGCGACGGACGGGTCGCTCGAGTGGAGCGCGACGGCGAGCGTCGACGACCCCGTGAGGTTGCAGCCGTTCTTCCCGTCCCCGTTGCGAGGGACGACCGTGAGGGCGGTCGACCCTGCGTCGCCTCCAGCCGTGAGCGTCAGGACTCCGGCGGTGCCGCTGAGGTCGTTTCTGATGTCGTCCGCGGACGCTCCCACGGCGAGCAGCCCAGCCGCGGCCACCGTCCCCAGGATCAGTCCGAGCCTGCCTCGTGCTCGTGTGCGCTTCGGGTTCGACACAGCCATGCTCCCTTGCCGGTTCGGGGACGGTGCTCCGCGAGCGCCATCGCGCTCCTCCCCGCGTTATGAGCCGTCGGAGGCCCGAGCTCGCCCCACGGACGAGTAGGCGATCCCGTCCTCTTCGGTGGCAAGACGTTCCGGCTCGCGCAGGAGTCGCAGCAGGGAGCGCCGGTCGGGCACGTGCAGCTTCTTGACGATGGAGGCGGCGTGCCGGCGCACGGTCACGGGCGCGACGACGAGCCGCGCGGCCACCTCCGCCGTCGAGAGGCCCTCCGCGAGCAGCTCGAGCGTCTCCCACTCACGGTCGGTCAGGGTGGATCCGCACCCGGCCGGGAGGAACAGACGCCGTCGGCGCCGTCTCGCTCGGAACTCGTCGAGCACCCGGGCGACGAGGGCCCGGGGCAGCGCCGCCTCCCCGGCGAGCACGCCCTCCAGGGCGAGGGCGAGGCGCCCGGGGTCGATGTCCTTCAGCAGGTAGCCCTGCACACCGGCGCGGAGGGCGGCGAACAGGTCGTCGTCGCCGTCCGAGACCGTGAGCATGACGATGGCCGTCTCCGGGTGGCGGGCCGCGATCTGGGCGGCCGCGGCGATGCCGTTGCCCGGCATGTGCACGTCGAGGAGGCACAGGTCCGGACGCTCCCGGTCCGCAGCGGCTACGGCATCGGCCGCAGTGGCGACCTCCGCGCACACCTCGAAGCCGTGCTCCTCGAGCGCCCGCCGGACACTCCCCCGGAGCGGTGGATGGTCGTCGGCGACCAGGACTCGACGCGGCGCCGCTATGGGAGGTGCACCTCGACACGGGTGCCGTGACGGGGAGCCGACACGATGCGGAGCTCGCCGCCCAGCTGCTTGACGCGTTCCCGCATGCCCACGATGCCGAAGCCGCCCGAGACCGCCGCCGGCCGGCCCGGGTCGAATCCGACGCCGTCGTCGCTGATCGTGAGTCTCGTGCCGTCCTCGCACGCGAGCTCGACGTGGACGCCGGTGGCCCGGGCATGGCGGGCCGTGTTGACGATCGCCTCCTGCAGGATGCGGGCCAGCTCCACACGCGCCGCGGCAGGAAGCTCGACGCCTTCGGCGAGCCGAAGCTCCAGGCGAAGGCCCGCACGATCCGCCGCGTGTCTCGCCACCTCCTCGAGCTCCTCGGCGAGCGGCGCCTCGGCCGGCCGCCTGAGCGCCACCATGGCGCGCCGCGCCTCGGCGAGCGCGCTCTGCGCCGCTTCCGCGATCGTGCCGATGCGCGGCTCCGAGGGGAGGCGGCTGCACTGGGTCACGACGAAGGCCAGCTCCTGCGCGAGACCGTCGTGGAGCTCGCGGGCGATCCGCCGGCGCTCACGATGCACGGCTGCGTTCACGGCGCGCCGGTGGGCCCGCACGGCCCCGTGGGCGAGGAGCAGCACGATGCCGGCGGCGAAGGAGAGGGCGATGATTCGCTCGCGGGCTGCCGGGCCGGCCTGGACGGCCAGGAAGCCCAGAAGGAAGCAAGCTATGCCCACGCCTGCGAGCGCGGCCGACGCATTCCCACCCGTCCGAGGTGGGAGCCCTGCGCCTCCGGTCAGTTTCGTTCGCAGCGTGCGTCCGCCACGGTGCGTCCACCTCCGTCGAGCGGCCCGGCGGAGCTGCGGCCCATGGAGATCCAGCTCGACGACCCGCGGCGCACCGGCGACCTCGTCGCCTTCCTCGAGCGCGCCTGCTGCGGTGTCGAGCGGCTCGGCGGCGGGCGGTTGCGCGTCCGGATACCCGACTCCCCGCTCCCCGAGGGCGAGCGGCTCGAGCTCACCCTCTACCTCCAGGCCTGGCGCGCCGTCCACCCGGACGCGCACGTGCGCATCGACTAGACGCGCGCGCATCGAGCCCCGTAGACCGCCGCCTGGATCGGGCTCTCCGCCTGGAGCGTTCCGAGGATGCGGACTACGTGGCTCTTCGCCGTGGAGGGGCGTGTGAAGAGCTCGGCGGCCGGCTCGGCGCCGTAACGGCCGCGGGGCCGGCGAGGGTCGGCGACGAGCGCGGCGGGCACCGCCGTGTGCTCGTCGCAGACCGACTCTGAGGTCGAGGTCTGATGCATGGCCGCAGATGCAAAAACGTGCTGCTTCTCACGTTGTCCACCGGCGAGCGCCGCCGCGCAATCACTCGAACGAGGGATCGAGGGTTCGCCCGCGGGCCGGCCGGAAGACGGCCGGCCCGCGGAGGGGCTCAGCAGCGGAAGGTGACGCTGCGCGCGCTGGCGCGGTGATCGGCGTCGCCTCCAAAACGAGCCGTCACCCGGCATGTCCCGCGTCCCGGCCGCTGGAAGCGCGTCGAGTACCGGCTCGTCGCGCTCAGGGTCGGCCGCTTCGTCGCGACGATCCTGAAGGCCCCGCTGCGCTTGCGGAACAGCTTCACGACGACCCGCTTCCCCGGGTGGGCGGGAGTGACGCGCCCGCGCACGCGCACGGCCGCCCTCGTCTTCGTGAGCGAGACCGTGGTGCGCGTCCCCGCCCTGAGCACGGTGGTCAGCGGCGGGAGGACGAAGCTCCTAGCCGCCGTGTAGTCGCCGACGTTCGCGAACGGATCGTCGGCGGCCGCCACGCGCCAGTAGAACGTTCCGCCAACGGCGTACGTGAACTGGCTGAGGGGCGGCGCGTAGCTCGCGTTCTCGGTGGCGGTCGTCTCGACGAGCATCGAGAAGTCCGGACGCGTCGAGACCTGTACGCGGTAGTTCCGCGCGCCGAGCTTCGGATCCCAGCGGAGGACGAGGCGGCCCAGCGCAGCCTGCGCGCTCGGATTGGCCGGCTCCCGGATCGTCCGCGCGAACGCGGAGGCCGGCGTCCACGGCCCGGGGGTCACCGCCGTCGCCGAGTCCACCTGCGGGAAGTTGGCGCGCGCCCGCCAGTGCCAGATGCCGGGCCCCTTCATCTCCGTCGGCGTGAAGGCCGCCGACGGGAGGCGGCCGAACGTCTGCTTCGTGCCGTTCGGGTACTGCACCTCGATGTCGTAGGAGACGGCGCGCGGGACGGGGAACCACTGCCACGTGGGCAGCGCGTCCCCACGGATTGCGTTGCCCGGGTCCAGAACGGGCGTCGCGAGCGTCTTCCGGAACTGGCCCGTGGCGGACCACGTGAGGCCGTGCAGGTTCTCGTCGTCGGCCCGCACGCGCCAGTACAGGTCGACGTCGGCGTCGAACGTCTTCATGCTGGTGTGGGCGGTCGAGTCGGTGACGATGTCCTCGAGGATGGTGCTTCCGAACGTGGGATCGCGGGACACCTGCAGCCGGTAGCGCCGCGCCGCGACGACCGGCGTCCACTGGAAGCGGGCCGGTGCGTCGAAGACCGTGCCGTTCGCCGGCGCCAGGAGCGCCGGAGGAGCCGACTGCTTGTGGAAGTCGGCGGGCGCGCTGAAGCGCGGAGCGGTCACGACCCCGTCCCCGTTCCGGTCGGTGGCGGGCAGCACGACCCAGTAGTACGCAGTCGTCTCGTCGGGCCAGGTCTCCGTCGCGAACCCGCTGCGCGGCGCGTACGCCGGAACCTGGGTGAACGCATAATCAATGGGGTTCGAGAACTCCGGGTCCCGGGCGACGAGGACGAAGTAGCTCTCCGCCCCGAGCAGCGGCTTCCAGCGGAGGAGCGGCATGGCGCCGGTCGTGGAGCCGCGAGCCGGAAGCAGGTAGTCGTCCCGGCCCATCGCCCCGGCGGAGCAGCTCGGCGTGCACGCCCCGCCGGACGGCGGCCCGGTCCACACGAACGCCGGGCTGTCCGCGTCGGGGAGGTAGGTCTCCGCGCTCCTCACGTACGCGCCGATCGCGTCGGACGCTCGGTCGAGGGCCGTGACGCGGACGCAGTACGCGTGGTCGGGCACGAGCGACGGGAAGTCGGTCGAGACGAACGGCTGCTCCGTGTCGCTGCCGAAGGGCTTGCGGCCGTTCCAGCCGGAGCCGAGCGGCGTCCAGTACGTCGTCGCCGTCTTCGTCTTCCAGTGCTCGAGCGTCGCGGTCCACTGGCAGCCGTTCGCAAAGCGCGTCACCTCGACCTCGTAGGCCGAGGCGCCCGGAACCGCGTCCCACCCTACCACGGGCGTCGAGGTCTCGAACGCCGCCTCCGCCGGGAAGGGGTTGTCGACCATACGGAGGTTGCGGACGCTCGGCAGGATGTTGTCGAAGCTCTTGAGAAACTCCGGCCCCACGTTCCAGACGCCGGCGTTCCGGCTCGGGTCGACCGCCCGCACCCGCCAGTAGTAGTAGTTGTTCGGTAGCACGACGGCCGGCGTGAAGGTGGAGCCGATCGTCGTCACCTTCGTGTTGAAGTTGACGTCGCAGCACACCTTGGAGCCCGCGGCCCAGTCGCTCGAGGAGTTGATCTCGACCTCGTAGCCTGCCGCGCCGGGAACCTCGTCCCAGCTGAACTCGTAGTCGTAGATCTCCACCGAGCTCGCGAGGTCCGTGACCTCCGGCTCGGTCGTGGACGGCCACCTCCACACGAAGGAGCGGACGTCGGACGGGGCCCCGCGGTTCCCTGCGGGATCGATCGGAGTGATTCCCCAGTAGTACGTCTTGTCCGGGGTCAGAGGCTTGGAGAGCGTGAACGCGGTGGCCTGCGTCTCGACGGGGGCGCCCGACCACACGAGCGAGCCCAGCTCCGGGTCGGTGGCGACGCTCAGGAGGTACTTCCACGCACCGGGAACGGGCGTCCACTCGAGCCGGAAATGATCCTCGGGATAGGTGAACGTCGCTCCGTCGGCGGGCGCCAGGAGCGACGGCTCGTCGGCCCAGCTCTTCTGCATCGACATAGAGGTCGACCACGGCGACACGGACCCATCGGAGGCGACGGCCCGCACCCTCCACCAGTACGCGCCGTTGGGCGCGCTCTTGACGAGCGTCGCGCTCGTGTTCCGGGTGAAATAGGGGTTCGTCGCGAAGCCGTGCACGAGCGAGTTGAAGCCCGGGTCGGCGGCGATCTGGAACTCGTAGCGCTCCGCGCCGGCGACCGGCGTCCACGAGAAGACGGGCAGGGCGCCGACGCTCGTCCCGTCCGCCGGCGCCTGGGGAACCGGCGCCGTGAGCGCGGCGTGCGAGGGCACGGCGACGGCGAGCACCGCCCCGGCCGTCGCGAGCGCCGTAGAAATCCTCCCGATCCTCGTCCTCCTCATCTCGACCCCTCCTCGACGGGTTGTGCGCTCGTGCTGGCGCTGGTCATGTCACGGTCCACGCGTGGGCTGCGGGAGCGGCGTCGGCGTTGCCCGCCCGATCCACCGCTCGCACTTCGAAGACGTGCTCCCCGGCCGCAAGGCCGGTCAGGGCCTCGGGGCTCGCGCACACGTTCCAGGCACCGCCGTCCAGGCGGCACTCGAAGGTCGCGGACGCATCGTCCGCGCTGAAGGTGAAGGTGGCGTCGGTCTCGGTCGTCGGGTCCGGGGGGCCCGAGTCGATCGTCGTCTCAGGAGCCGTCAGATCGACGAGCCACGTCCACGCGGCCGGCGAGGCGTCCCTGTTCCCGGCCGCATCG
>DASTBX010000122.1:0-35893 GCA_035711645.1 Gaiellaceae bacterium | reverse complement strand
CCTCGCCGCCGACGGCGAGGCGACGTGGGCCGAGTTCGCCGAGGCGATCTTCGCCGAGGCGCGGCTCGATTGCCGGGTCGTCCCGATCAGCACCGAGGAGCTCGGCCGCCCCGCTCCGCGGCCTGCCTACTCGGTGCTTCGGAGCGAGCGCGACGGCGCTCCCCGCCTCCCGCACTGGCGGGAGGGCCTGCGCGAGTGCCTGGCGCGGCTCCGCGGCGAATGACCGTCCCCAGAGGGCTCGACTGGTGGCGCGGCGCGCCCGGCGGCAGCGAGTGGCTCGAGCGGCTGCCGACGCTCGTCGCCGAATGCGCCGAGCAGTGGTCGCTCGCGCTCGAGGAGCCGTTCCACTGCGCCCACGTCTCCTACGTCGCGCGCGCGCGGCTCGCGGACGGTCGTGCCGCCGTGCTGAAGGTCAACTTCCCAGAGCCCGAGAGCGAGCACGAGGCCGCCGCGCTCGGCCACTGGGCCGGAGAGGGAGCGGCCCGGCTCTACGGCGAGGACGCGGAGCGGCGCGCGCTGCTCGTCGAGCGGTGCGAGCCGGGGACGCGGCTCTGGGAGCATCGCGGCGGCGAGGAGGAGGCGAACCGGATCGCGGCCGCCGTCCTGCGCCGGCTCTGGCGGGCGCCTCCGGCCGGCCACCGGTTCCGCCTTCTGGCCGACGAGGCGGCGCGGTGGAGCGAGGAGCTCCCGCAGCGCTGGGAGCGGCTCGGGCGCCCGTACGAGCGCCGGCTGCTGGACGAGGCGGTCGGCTTCCTCCGCGAGGCCGGCCCGGACCAGGGCGAGGCGGTCGTCCTGCACCAGGACTTCCACGGCGGCAACGTCCTTGCCGCGGTCCGCGAGCCCTGGCTCGCCGTCGACCCGAAGCCGCTCGTGGGCGAGCGCGCGTTCGACACCGCTTCCCTCCTGCGAGACAGGCGCTGGGAGCTTCGCAACGACCCCGCGGCCGGGGCGCGCGTCCGGCGCCGCCTCGACGCCCTCGCGGCCGCCCTGGAGCTCGACCGGGAGCGCCTGCGGGGCTGGGGCATCGCCCACGCGCTCGCCTGGGATCCCGACGAGGACATGATCGCCTGCGCGCGCTGGCTGGCCGCGGCATAGGCGCGACCTGAGGCGGCGGCTGGGGCCCGGTGGCGACGCCGACGCTCATCGCCACGGGGAAGCTGGAGCCGAGGAAGGTGATCGGGTCGGTGGACACGAGCGAG
Organism: Gaiellaceae bacterium; assembly: GCA_035711645.1. Classification (GTDB taxonomy): domain Bacteria; phylum Actinomycetota; class Thermoleophilia; order Gaiellales; family Gaiellaceae; genus JAIBJN01. Next base: position 34,694 of record DASTBX010000122.1, on the reverse strand, counting down.
TTCGTCGTCGCGCTCTTCGCCAGCGCGGGCTTCCTGCTCGGGCTCGGGACGTCCGGGATCCCGTTCGGCTACGTCGGCGCGCTCCTGGCGGGCGGGGTCGCCGCCGCGCCGATCGCGGCCTGGCTCGTCCGCTTCGTGACCGCGCGCCTGCTGGGCGTCTCGGTCGGGGGCCTGATCGTCGTCACCAACACGAGGACGCTGTTCGACGTCTTCGACGTGGCGGCGGAGATCCGAGCACCTGCCTATCTCGCTCTGGGCGCCGCCTGGGTTGCGGCGATCGTCGTCGTCGTGCGACGCCTGCGCCGCGACGGGCTCTCCGTCACGAACCGGGCGGGCGCCGAGGCGCCTTCGGAATCTCCCGCCTGAGGCCCCGAGAATCCTGACCCATCGGCGAGGGAGGAATCCGGCCGGCGGGCAGTACGCTTCGGCCATGCGCATCCTCGTCACCGGCGGCTGCGGGTTCATCGGGAGCCACTTCGTCCGGCGCCTCGTGGAGCGCGGCGACGACGTGCGTGTCCTCGACAAGCTCACGTACTCGGGACGCCGGGAGAACCTGGACGGCATCGAGTGCGAGCTCGTGGTCGGCGACATCGCCGACGCCGAGGTCGTCGCCCGGGTGGCGGCCGACTGCGAGGCGATCGTCAACTTCGCGGCCGAGACGCACGTCGACCGCTCCATCCTCGGCGCCACGGACTTCGGGCGGACGGAGTTCTTCGGCACCCAGGTGCTGCTCGAGGAGGTGCGGCACACCGGCGCCCGCTACGTGCAGGTCTCGACGGACGAGGTCTACGGCGACCTCGCCGGTGGGCGCTCGGCGAAGGAGACCGATCCCGTCGAGCCGTCGAGCCCGTACAGCGTCGCGAAGGCGGCGGGCGACCTGCACGTGCCCGCGTACGTGCGCACCTTCGGGGTCGACGCCTCGATCACCCGCGGCTCGAACACCTACGGGCCCCGCCAGTACCCGGAGAAGCTCGTGCCGCTTTTCGTCACGAACGCGCTCGACGGGCAGCCGCTGCCCGTCTACGGGGACGGCCGGCAGATCCGCGACTGGCTCCACGTCGAGGACCACTGCGCGGGGATCGAGCTCGTGCTCCACGAGGGCGTTGCGGGCGAGGTCTACAACGTCGGCGGCGGCAACGAGCGCGAGAACGTCGAGATCACTCGGCGCATCGTCGAGCTGACGGGGGCCGACCCCGCGCTCGTGCGTCATGTGACCGACCGGCCCGGCCACGACCGCCGCTACTCCCTCGACTCCTCGAAGCTCCGGGCGCTCGGCTGGGAGCCGCGGCGCGCCTTCGACGCCGGGCTCGCCGAGACCGTCGCCTGGTACCGCGACAACCGCTCCTGGTGGGAGCCGATCAAGTCCGGGGAGTACCTCGAGTACTACCGCCGCCAGTACGCCGAGCGGCTGGCCTGATCAGGCACCGCACTGCCGCTTCGCGGCGGTGATCGGCCCCCTGCTGCCCTGGAGCTCCTCGGAGCGCTCGAGGTGCGGGAGCGCCTCGTCGCAGCGGTCGAGCTCGGCGAGCGTCTTGCCGAGGTTGTACTCCGCGTAGGCCTCGTACGGGAAGTCGGCGCTGTGCGTCCCCCGGAGGGCGGGCACCGCACGCTCGAGGAGCGGCAGTGCGCCGGCGTAGTCGCCCTGCTGCATGTGGCTCGCGAACGCCTCGTCGTTGAGGGCAGCGGCCTCGGACGGGCTCAGGTCGCTCGACCCCGGCTGCGGGGCCTCCTCGCCCTGCTCCTCCTCAGGCGGCGGCTCGGTCACCGTCTGGACGACCGTCGTGGGCTCCCCCTCGACCGTGACCTCCTGCGTGATCGTCGCCTCGCCTCCGCCCGCCGGCGCCGGCTCCCGCGGCTCCTCGTCCCGGCCGGCGAGGAGCGCGGCGGCGATGCCGACGCCGAGGAGGAGCGCCACGGCGAGCGCGACGGCGACGAGAGCCGCGGCCGGCCAGGCCCGGCGTCGCGCGGGCGCAGCGGGAGCGAGCGGAACCGTCCGCGCCGCCGGAGCCGCCCCGGTGCCGAGGGCCCGCTCGAGGTCCTCGACGAACGCCGCCGCGGTCGGATAGCGCGCCGCCGGGTCCTTCGCGAGCGCTCGCTCGAAGACGCGATCGACGGCGGGCGGGATGCCGACGCCTCGCTGCGACGCGGCCGGCACGGGATCGTGGATGTGCGCCGCCGCCTCCGCCGTCGTCGATCCGCGCTCGAAGGGGCGCCCGCCCGTCAGGAGCTCGAAGGCCACGACGGCGAGCGCATAGCGGTCGCTCGCCTCCGTCGCCCCGAGGCCCTGGGCCTGCTCGGGCGCGAGGTAGCCGGCCGTGCCGAGAACGGTCCCCGGTGCGGTCATGCCGGCGGTCTGGTCGTTGGCGCGCGCGATCCCGAAGTCGACGACCGCCACCCGGCCGCGGGCGTCCAGCATGAGGTTCGCGGGCTTCACGTCCCGGTGGACGACACCGCGGGCATGCGCGGCGTCCAGGGCGGTCGCCGCCTGCGCGAGCCAGTCGACGGCCTGTTCGTGCGGCACCGGGCCCTCGCGGGCCTGCTCCGCGATGGTGCCGCCCGGAAGGAACTCCATGACGATGAACGGGCGGCCGTGGTGCTCCCCGACGTCGAAGATCGTCACCACGTGCGGCTCACCGGAAAGGCGAGCTGCCGTGAGTGCCTCGCGCCGAAAGCGCGGGCCGAGGTCGGAGCCGGCGGCTACCCCCTCGTCGAGGATCTTGATCGCGACCTGACGGTCCAGCTCGCGGTCGTGGGCCGCGTAGATCTCGCCCATGCCTCCACGCCCGACGAGACGGGGCCGGGCGTACCGCTCCGGAAGGATGCCGTCGCGCGTGGGCATCACTCAGCTCTACCGGACGCGCGCCGCGTCGAAACGTCCTGCTTCACGCAATCCTTACTCCACTCGCGTACTCTGAGGCCGATAGAGGGTCCAAGCGGGTCATGAAGCGCCTCCTCCCCGTAGCGGTTGCGGTCGTCGTCGCCTGTGCGTGCGCGGCGGCTGCGCAGCCTGCCACGACCTTCGTCCTCAAGGGCCGGGGCTGGGGTCACGGCATCGGCCTGGGCCAGTACGGCGCCCAGGGCTTCGCCCTCGACGGGAAGACGTACCAGGAGATCCTGGCGCACTACTATCGCGGCACGACGCTCGGCACGAGAACCGCGACCATCCGCGTGCGTCTGGCCGCCGGTCGCTCGTCCCTCACGGTCGGCTCGGATGGGACGTTCGAGGCGGGCTCTGCCAACCTCGGCGCCGGCACGTGGCGGGTCACGGCGCCGGCGAGCGGCGGTTTTCGCCTCACGCGGAGCGGCACCACCCGCACGTTCTCCAGCCCCCTCACCCTGCGGCCCGGCTCGGCGTCCCTCGAGCTGGACGGCGACCGCTACCGCGGCAGGTTCGAGCTGCGGCGATCCGCAGGCCGGGTCTGGGCGCTCAACGTCGTCTCGCTGAACGGGTACGTGAAGGGCGTCGTGCCGCGCGAGATGCCGACGAGCTGGCACCCGGAGGCGCTGAAGGCCCAGTCCGTTGCGGCGCGGACGTACGCGCTCGCCGCCGGTGGCCACTGCTCGTGGTTCGGTTCGAGCGTCATGTGTCCGGACACGAGCGACCAGGTCTACGGCGGCCGGGACGCGGAGACGAGCGCCTCGAACGCGGCCGTCGACGCGACGGGGCGGCGCGTCGTCCTCTCCGGCGGCGCTCTCGCGACGACGTTCTTCTTCTCGACCTCGGGCGGTCGGACGGCCGCCAACTCCGACGAGTGGGGCGGGACGCAGCTGCCGTACCTCGTCTCGGTGAACGATCCCTTCGACTCGCTGTCGCCGCACCACCGCTGGGGGCCGAGCGACGCCGAGGACGACTGCCCTGGCAGCGGCCGCGACTGCGTCTGGACTGCAGGGCAGCTGCGCAACCTGCTCGACCAGGCGCCGAGCGGGCTCCGCGACATCACTGTGACGCGAAACGCCTCACGCCGGGTCGCGACGGCGCATCTGCGTGGCGCCGGCGGCTCGCCGTCGATCAGCGGCGCGACGATGCGCTCTGCCCTCGGCCTCCGCTCGACCTGGTTCACCGTCGGCGTCCTACGAATCACGGGCGGCGGGACGATCGAGCGGGGCGAGCGCCGCACGCTCGCGCTCCTCGTGCGGAACCTCTCCGGCGTGAAGCTCCAGCGGCGCCCGGCGGGCGGTGCTTGGATCACCGTGCGCGACGTGCCGAGGGGGGAATCGACGTTCGTGTCTCGGCCGCGCGTGACGACGAAGTATCGACTCCGGACGCCGTTCGGGGCGGCGACGAAGCCCGTGCGCGTCCGCGTCGAGCTCTAGGGCTCGAACGGCGGGCCCAGCAGCTCGCTCTCGGGCACCTCGCGGATCTGCCTGGCAGGATTGCCGACCACGACGGCGCGCGGGGGCACGTCGGCGAGGACGACGGCGCCCGCGCCGACGAAGGCCTCCTCGCCGATCTCGACGCCGGGCAGGAGCACCGCGCCGCCGCCCACGCGGGCGCCGCGGCGGATTGTCGGGCCGCGCATCTGCGCGAGCCTCTCCGCGGTGCGGCCCATGAAGTCGTCGTTCGTCGTCACGACGCCGGGGGCGACGAAGACGTCCTCCTCGAGCGTCGAGTAGGCGGTCACGTAGGCGTTCGCCTGGATTCTCGTGCGCGCGCCGATCGTCGTGTCGTTCTCGACGAGGGAGCCGCTGCCGACGACGACCTCCTCGCCTAGCTCGCAGCGCTCTCGGACGCGAGCCTGGTCGCCGACGATGACGCCCCGGCCGAGGCGGCTGCCCGCGAAGACGACCGCGCCGGCCAGGATCCGCGCGCCGTCGCCGACGACGAGCGGCGGTAGCTCGTCGCGGCTTGCAGTCGAGCGGGCGCCGAAGGTGGGCTGCTTTCCGACGACCGCGTGGTCCTCGACGACCACGTCCGCGCCGAGCACGGTGCCCGGGTGGACCACCGCGGTCGCGGCGACCCGGGCGGTCAGACGCGCTCCCGCGCCAGGGACGCCTGCAGTTGCTCGAGCGTCCGGACGACCGCGAGCCCGTCGCGTGCCGCGGCGAGCGGGTCGCCCTCGCCCGCGACGAGCCGGAGGAAGTGGGCGCACTCGAGCCGCAGCGGCTCCGTGTTCTCGACGCGGGGGCTGTGGATGTCTCCCGTACGCGTGCTCCACTCGCCGTACGTCCCGAGCGACTGCTCGGCGGCGCTGTCGTAGACGGTCACCTTGCGGTCGAGCTCCATGTCGTCGAAGACCGCCATCCTGTCCGTGCCGACGACGGTCATCCGCCGCATCTTGTGCGGGTCGAGCCAGGAGAGATGCATGTGTGCCATCACCCCGGAAGGGAAGCGCAGGTAGCAGAAGACGACGTCCTCGACGCCTTCCTTGAGGAAGGACTCGCCGCGGGCCGAGAGCTCGACGGGCTCCTCGCCGAGGAGGTGGAGGATGACCGAGAGGTCGTGGACGCCGAGGCTCCAGAGAGCGTTCTCGTCCCTGCGGATCGTGCCGAGGTTCTGGCGGTTCCCGTACACGTAGAGAACCTCGCCGAGAACGCCCGAGTCGACGAGCTCCTTCAGCTTCCCGACGCCTGGGTGGTAGAGGAGGAGGTGCCCCGGCATGAGGACGACGCCGCGCTCCTCGGCGAGCGCGACGAGCCCGGCCGCCTCGTCGCCGGCGAGCGCCATGGGCTTCTCGACGAAGACGTGCTTCCCCGCTTCGAGGGCGCGACGCGCGAGCTCTGCGTGCGTCGGGACCTGTGTCGCCACGAGGACCGCGGCGACGGCCTCGTCCTCCAGGAGGTCGTCGAACCGCGCGGTCGCGCGGGCAGCGGGGTACCGCGCTGCGGCGGCCCGCAGGCGGCCCTCGTCCTCGTCGCAGAGCCGGGCGAGGTCGGCCAGCTCGTTGAAGTTGCGCGCCAGGTTCGTGCCCCAGGGCCCGAGCCCCGCGAGGCCGACGCGGACTGGCGTCACAGCTTCCAGACGCGGCCGTTGCGCGAGCCGTTGCGGCCGGTCGCGTTGCGGAAGTCAACGACGAGGCGGGCCCGCTCCGCGAGGTCGCCGTAGTCGATCCCCGAGTGCGCGGTGACGATGGCGATGCAATCGGCCGCGTCGACGGCGCCGTCGAGCGAGGCCGAGGCGAGCCCGTGCTCGGGAAGCTCGGGCACGTGCGGATCGTGGTAGGAGACGAGCGCGCCCTCGCTCCTGAGCAGCTCGATCAGCTTCAGGGCGGGCGACTCGCGCAGGTCGCCGACGTTGGCCTTGTACGCGACGCCGACCAGGTGGATACGGCTTCCCTTCACCGACCGCTCCTGCGAGTTCAGCGCCCGCTTGATCTTCTCGAGACAGAAGTACGGCATGTTCTCGTTCACCTTCCCGGCGAGCTCGATGAACTCCGTGTAGAAGTCGTACTCGCGCGCCTTCCAGGAGAGGTAGAACGGGTCGACCGGGAGGCAGTGGCCGCCGAGCCCCGGCCCCGGCTTGAAGCTCATGAACCCGAACGGCTTCGTCGCCGCCGCGTCGACGACCTCCCAGACGTCGACGCGCATGCGGTCGCAGAGCTGAGCGAGCTCGTTCACGAGCGCGATATTCACCGAGCGGAAGATGTTCTCGAGCAGTTTCGTCAGCTCGGCCGTCTCGGGTGAGGAGACGGGGAGGACGACGTCGAGGGCGCGCTCGTAGAGCCCGGTGGCCCGCGCGGTGCACGCATCCGTGACGCCGCCGACGATCTTCGGCGTCGTCTTCGTCGTCCAATCCGTCCGACCCGGGTCGACACGCTCGGGCGAGAAGGCGAGGTGGAAGTCCGTCCCGACCTCGAAGCCGGATTCGGCGAGGATCGGCAGGAGCTCCTCGCGCGTCGTGCCCGGATACGTCGTCGACTCGAGCACCACGAGATGGCCGCGCCGCAGCCGGGCGGCGATCTTGCGGGTGGCCGAGACGACGATCGAGAGGTCGGGCTCCCGGTTGGTCGAGAGCGGCGTCGGCAGCGCGATCAGGATGGCGTCGGCTTCCCGCAGGACGTCGTAGTCCGTCGTCGCCGAGATCGCTCCCGACTCGACCAGGGGCGCGAGCTCCTCCGAGGAGACATCCTCGATGTAGCTCTCGCCGCGCAGCAGGGCGTCGACCCGCGACCCGTCGATGTCGACCAGCACGGTGGGGACGCCCGCCTCGGCGAAAACCCGGGCGAGCGGGACGCCGACGTAGCCGGCGCCGACGATGGCGACCTCATGTCTCATCGCGTCTCATCGTACTCAGGAGGTCAGCGATCTTCTCCGCGGCGCGGCCGTCGCCGTAGAGCGGCGGACGGTCGGCAGTCGTCGCCGCCGACCGCACGGCGTCCACGATCCGCTCCGGGTCCGTCCCGACGAGGCGGTTCCAGCCGGCCTCGACCGTCTCCACCCACTCCGTGGCGGTGCGGAGCGTGACGCACGGGACGCCGTACCAGTAGGCCTCCTTCTGGACGCCGCCGGAGTCGGTGAGGACGACGCGGGCCTGCGAGGCGAGGGCGGCGAAGTCGAGGTAGCCCACGGGGGGGACCACGCGGACGCTCGCCGCGAGCCCGATACGCTCGGCCTCGAGGACGGCCCGTGTCCGGGGATGCGCCGGGAACACGACGGTCTCGTCGAGCTCGGCGAGGGCCGCCGCGACGCGCGCGAGCGGCTCGGGGCGGACGTTCGCCTCGCGGTGGAGGGTGAGGACGAGGTAACCGCCGGGCTCCACGCCGGCCTCCGCGAGCGCGTTCGACCGGGCGCGCGCGAGGGGGGCGAGGCGGACGTTCGCGTCGAACATGACGTCGCCGACGACGTGGACGCCGTCGGCGATGCCCTCCGCCGCGAGGTTGGCGACGGCGCTCTCGGCCGGGCAGAAGAGGAGCGCCGAGACGCGGTCGACGAGCACGCGGTTCACCTCCTCGGGCATCGTCCGGTCGAAGGAGCGGAGGCCGGCCTCCACGTGCGCGACCGGAACGCCGAGCTTCGCGGCCGCCAGCGCGCCCGCGAGGGTCGAGTTCGTGTCCCCGTAGACCAGCACGCCGTCGGGCCGCTCCTCCCTGACGGCGGCCTCGATCCCCGGGAGCATGCGGCCCGTCTGCTCGGCGTGGGTGCCCGAGCCCGCCCCTAGCCGGTAACGGGGCGGTGCGAGCTCGAGCTCCTCGAAGAAGATCGCCGAGAGCTCGGGGTCGTAGTGCTGGCCCGTGTGCAGGACGACCTCGTTTATCCCTCTCTCGCGCAGGGCAAGGGAGGTCGGTGCGGACTTCACGAACTGAGGCCTGTTGCCCACGACGGAAAGGATTCGCACGCCGCCGGCGAATCTAGCCGACTCATGACCTGGAAGATCGTCGTCGGCAGCCTCGCCCTCGCCGCCCGCCCGCTCGCCGCGGGCCGCACGCTCGCCTGGTACGCGCAGAGAGTCCTCGAGCGGCCTGAAGGCCGTGTCCCCCACGGACGTGCCGGGGCCTGACCCCGTCGTGTCCCCCGCGGCCACGCGGGCGCCGGTCACGGCCCTCGGTGCTACGGCAAGCGGCATGGCGCGGGCCATCGTCTCCTTCGGACACGACGTGGCCTGACCCCGACGTGGCCGCCCGGGACGCGTCCGGGCGGCCCTCGGACCGCCGCTAGACTTGTCGGCGCGGGGGCCGTTAGCTCAGCTGGTAGAGCAGGGGACTCTTAATCCCAAGGTCGAAGGTTCGAATCCTTCACGGCCCATACGCAGAAAAGCCCCTGCAAAATGGGCTAGTTTGTTCCCGCCTACGAGGCGCGCGCAGGCGGACGAATCAACCGAGCGTCAACAGTGCCGTTGACCCGGTCAGCCAGTCTCTCTAACCGGTGGCGCCCAGGCCGGCTAACAGGAAGCCCGAACCGGCCTGACTCCCGCGAGACGATCCGGTCACGCGATCGGCATCACGTACCCACGAAGCACGTCCCGCGTACTTCGCGGATCGAGCCGGTCCGAGGACAGAACTCAGTGTTCCGCGGCGCTCGCCATCTACTTCTGCTCGAGACGGTTTCCGTCAGGTTCGCTGCCAGACCCTGCATCCGATGCTGGGTCGGACCACCGTGTGGGTTATGACGACGGCACTCTCGGTCTGCTTGATCCCGGCCGACGATCGAGGTCCAGATCTCCCCGGCCGCCTGCAGGCGCGCGAGCAGGATCCCGTGCAGGGCCGACCCCACGCCTGGTGCTTGGCCAGCCGCGCAGGCGCCGCCAGCAGGTCATGCCCGAGCCGCGAAAGCCGAGCTCATGGGGCAGGTGCTCCCAGGCGATCCCCGTGTGCGCGCAAGCGTCCCGCTCTCCATGTCGTGAGTCGCCGTCGCCGTGGTCGCAGACGACCGGCGGCCGCACACGTACCTCAGTTCAGACGGATGATGCGGCCCTCGCCCCCTTCGGGATAGTCGGCGGCGCCGATCAAGCCGCCGAGCGGACCCTGGATGTAGTTGCTGAGCGCCTGTTGGTAGGTGACGCCGATCGTGGTGAAGGGCACACCGCGGAAGGGGTACTGGTCCCCGCCGCGGGCCGAGAAGTCGTTCGTCGCGATGCTGACCGCCGGCGCTCCGGGAACGACGATCCCGTTCGTGACGATCGGCGTGCCGTCGTCGAGCACGACCTCCTTCACCCGGAAACCGGGCGTGAGCACGGTGCCGGCGTTGTCCACGACCTGCGCCTGCGCGGAAGCGTCGTAGGTGAACCTGAAGCCGGCCACCTGCGCGAAGCGCCCGTCGGCGAGCGGGATCCGCGAGACGGCGTTCTCGAGGATCTCCTTGAACTGGGCCGCCGGGATGTTCGGGACGATGCTTACGAAGTTCGGGAACGGTGCGATGGCGAACGTCGTCAGCTCGGTGATCGGCCCGGCGGGGATGAGCGAGTTGTTACGGATGCCGCCGCCGTTCTGGAGCCCGACGTTCGGGGGAACGACCCCGAAGCTTCCCGCGAGCTGTTGGCCCTGCCAGACGAGGGCGTCGGCCAGCAGATCGCCGAGGTTCGTCTCCATCGTGCGGACGCCGGGATCGCGCCGTCCCTCGAGCGCCACCTGCGACTGCCCGATGACGTTGGCGGCGAGGTCGGCGACGTACGCCGCGACCGGATCGACGACCTGCGCCTGCACGACCGGGTCCGGCGGCACCGCGTCGGGAGCGACGCCCGAGACGCGCACCGGTCCGCTCGCCTCCTCGTCGACGTCGATGACGTTGCCGTCTTTGTCGAAGCCGACGACGAGCTTGCCCACGTACTTGTAGTCGCCCGAGGTCGTGATCACGGGCACGCTCGCGCCGTCCGCGTTCGTCGCGGTCAACGGATAGGGCAGGCTCGGGTTGAGGACGTCCCCCGGGACGAGCAGGTCGCCCGGGTTCGCCAGCAGCTCGTCCCCGCCTCCCGCGATCGCCACGTCGAGGCCGCTCAGCTGTGGGATGAGCGCCAAGTCCTCCTGCACGTTCTGCAGGTGGCTGATCAAGACGATCTGGCTCACGCCACCGGCTTCGAGCGCATCGATCTGCCCTTGGACGGCGCCGACGACGTTCGGGTCGACGGTGACGTTCCTGGGGCTCGAGATCGCGGGCAGGAGCGGCGTCGTCGCGCCGACGATGCCGATCAGCTCACCGCGCTCCTTGACGATCGTCGACTTCGCGATCCGGCCCTGATCGACCAGCGCCTGCAGGGCCGGCTCCTGGGCGAAGCCGAGGTTGGCACTCAAGAACGGCACCGGACCGGTGAAACCGGTGATGAAGTCGGCGAGCACGTCAGGCCCGAAGTCGAACTCGTGGTTTCCGAGCGCCATCGCGTCGTAGCCGACGAGGCTCAGCCCGATCGAGTCGTAGTAGGGAACGCCCTTCGTGAGGCTCGCCTGGAACTGCGGGCCGGCGAGGAAGTTGTCGCCAGAGGAGAGCATGACGACGCCGTCCTTGCCCGGGCGTGTCTCCGCCTCCACCCCTTCCGTCGCCTCGAACTTGAGCCGGTCGACGAGCGTCTTGAAGCGGGCGATGCCGCCATAGTCCGGCTGGCCCGGCGCGTTGAGGAGCTGCGACTCGCCGTCGTTGTTGTGGAGCAAGGTGAGCCAGAACTGCGGCTTCGGCTGCACCGCGCTCGACACGGGCGGCAACGTGAGCAGCGCCAAGAGCACGAGCACGGTGATGTAACTCAGACGTCTCATTGCGATCCCTCTCCCCTTGTAGTTCTACGCCATCCTACGCCGTTCTTCACCGGCACCCCACTCGCTGCGGTAGGTCAACGCAGAGTCAACAAGCAGCTACGAGAGGGCCCGATCGCCCCGAGCCGATCGGCTCAACTATGCGGCTCCGCAAGCACCTGCGAGGAGTCGCCCACCCGCCGCGATCCACTCTTAATCCTAAAGGTCGAAGGTTCGAATCCTTCACGGCCCACCTCGCTCTGTCGGTCGCTACCGCGCCCAGCCCGCGGCGGCCTCGTGGGCCGCACCGGTGGTCAGACGGCGCTTGTCGGAGCCGTTGCGCCGCATGCTCCACACGTCGTTGCTCGACCCGGTAAAGCGGGTGAACGCGATCCTGGCGCCGCCCGGCGACCAGATCGGGCCGGTGTCGTCCACGTCGTTCCGGGTCAGCCTCCGCAGGCGCGAGCCGTTCGCGCGGACCACGAAGAGCTCCGCGTCCTCACCCTCCCACACGGTGAAGGCGATCCGTGAGCCGTCCGGGGACCAGGCGGGCGAGCCGAGCGCGCGATTCGAGCGCACGAGGCGCTGCTTCCGGCTGCCGTCGGGAAGCATCACCCAGAGCTCGCTCTCCGAGGCGTGAGAGCGGACCCAGGCGATGCGCCCGGTTGACGACCAGCTCGGGTCGAAGTCCTGGACGCGGCTCCGGGTGAGCCGCGCGAGCCCCGTCCGATCGACAGCGACGGCGTAGATCTCGGCGTTCCGGCCGCGGACGTAGCGGACGAAGGCGAGCCGGCGGCCGCCGGGCGCCCAGGCTGGGTTCGCGTCGTCGACGCTGTTCGAGGTGAGCGCGCGCCGGCCGCCGCCGTCGCTTCGTACGACGACGATCTCGGACGAGCCGAGCGCGGAGCCCGCCTCGAAGGCGATGCGGCCGCCGCGCGGGGCCCACGCCGGGTTGGCCTCGGCGACGGCCGTGCGCGTCAGGCGGGTGAGACCGGCCCCGTCCGCGCCCACCCGGTAGAGGTCGTCGCGGCGGCCGGCGAGCCGGCGGACGAAGACGAGCCGCCCGCCGCCCGGGGCGAGTGACGGGCTGACGTCGTCGACGCTCCCGGATGTGAGCCGGTCCTTCTCCGTGCCGTCGCCGCGCATCACCCAGACGTGCGACGAGGTCGCTCCCTGGCTCGTGTAGGCGATCGTGGTGCCGTCCGCAGGCGTGGCAACGGCGGCCGTGCAGAGACCGGCCGCCGTGGCGGTCACGGTCAGCAGCCGCTTTGATCCGGGCACGCCGTCGCCTCCGGGCCATAGATACACCCGCAGGCGGCGACGGGCAAGTGTGGGACGCTCGAGGACGGGCTACCCGGCCGCCCCGGCCGGGACGCCGGAGCCGCGCACGACGAGCACGGGCCTGCGGGCGTGGGTCATGACGCCGTGGGAGACGCTGCCGAGCAGGGCCGAGGCGACCGCGCCGCGGCCGCGGGAGCCGACGACGACGAGATCGGCATCCTTCGCCTCGGCGAGCTGCACGATCGTGTCGACCGTCTCGCCGGAGATGCGCTCGAGCGCGTACGTGACGCCGGCCTCCTCGGCGGCGGCGGCCGCCTCCTCGAGCGCCCTCTCCGTCTCGTCGATCTCCTCGCGATGCGGGACCCCTGGGGCGGGCCCGATCCGCGTGGCTATGTACTCGGCGGGCGTGACGTGGACGAAGGTGACGTCCGCGCCCTGCTCCTTGGCGAGCTCGAGGCCCACCTCGACGGCCTCCGCTGCAGAGGGGGAGCCGTCCGTGGCGATGACGATGGACTTCATTGACTTCCTCCTTTCGGCTACCTGCACCCTAAGGCCGCCCGCCCCAGGCCCCATCCGGGAAAGCGCTGCTTCGAGGACCGTGATTCACCGCATTAGACTCGCCGCATGGCGGACGGCCGCCCCCGCTTGCGAGAGCTCGTCGAGACGGGGATCGCGCTCAGCTCGGAGCTGTCCCTCGACTCCCTTCTGCAGCGTCTCGTCGAGGCCGCCGCGCAGCTCACCGACGCCCGGTACGCCGCGCTCGGCGTCATCGACCCGGCCGGGAGGGGGCTCGAGCGCTTCATCACGACGGGTATCGACGAGGAGACGCGCGCCGCCATCGGCGACCTTCCGCGGGGCCGCGGCATCCTCGGGGTCCTCATCAGCGAGGCGACTCCCCTCCGCCTGCACCACATCGCCGACGACCCGCGCTCGGTCGGCTTCCCGCCCAACCACCCGCCCATGGGCACGTTCCTCGGAGTCCCCGTCCTGCTCCGCGGGACCGCCTACGGGAACCTCTACCTCACCGAGAAGGAGGGCGGCGCGGACTTCACGGACGAGGACGAGGAGCTCGTGACCATGCTCGCGTCCCAGGCGGCCGTGGCGATCGAGAACGCCCGCCTCTACGAGTCCACCAACCGTTGGTCGCAGCAGCTTCAGGCGCTGCTCGAGGTCGGTAACGCGCTCGCCGAGGAGGTCGACCTCCCGAGGCTGCTCGACCTCATCGCGAGCCGTTTGCGGGAGCTCGTCCGCGCCCGCCTCGTCGTCGTCTGGCTGCCCGGAGACGGCGGGCTCGAAGCGAGGGCGGTCGCGGGCGCCGAGGCGCACGACGTCATCGGGCTCCGGGTCGGCGTCGCCGACTCGAAAGCCGGTCTCGTCTTCAGGGAGGGACGGAGCTCGCGCGTCGACTCGGCGCTCGACGACCCCGAGATGGACCACGAGGTCGCCAGACGGCTCGGACTCCGGGCGGTGCTCTTCATTCCGCTCCTGACGGGCGGGCGGACGCTCGGCGTCCTCTCCGTGATCGACAAGCAGGCCGGCGACCCCCGCTTCAGCGACGATGACCTCCGCCTCGCGGAGATCTTCGCCTACCGCGCCGCCGTGGCGCTCGATCTCTCGACCAGAGTCGCCCGCGACGCGCTCCGCCGCGTCGTCGAGGGACAGGAGCTCGAGCGGCGGCGGCTCGCGCGTGAGCTCCACGACGAGACCGGCCAGGCCCTCACCTCCATCATCCTCGGCCTCAAGTCGCTGGAGACTGCTAGAGGCGAGGAAGAGGTTCGCAGCGCAGTCGCGGAGCTGAGGGAGCTGGTCGTCGCGACGCTCGAGGACGTGCGCCGCCTCGCCGTCGAGCTGCGCCCCAAGGCGCTCGACGACTTCGGCCTCGAGGCGGCCCTGCAGCGTCTCACCGAGAGCTTCGCGGAGCAGACGGGGATCGCCGTCGACCTCGAGTCCCGGCTGCCCCGCCGGCTTCCGAGCGACCTGGAGACCGTGCTGTACCGGATCGTCCAGGAGGCGCTCACGAACGTCGTCAAGCATGCGCGCGCCGAGCGCGTCTCGGTCGTCCTGCAGAGCCGCGACGGTAGGGTGACGGCCGTGATCGAGGACGACGGGCGCGGCTTCGAGCCCGATCAGGTGCGCGAGGAGGGGCTGGGGCTGCTCGGCATGCGGGAGCGCCTCTCGCTCGTCGACGGGACCCTCCTCGTCGAGTCGCGCCGCGGTGCGGGCACGACACTCGTCGCCGAGGTGCCGCTCGGGTGAGCGTCCGCGTCCTCATCGTCGACGACCACGCGGTCGTCCGCTCGGGCCTCAGGCTGCTGCTCGAGGCGGAGGTGGACGTCGAGGTCGTCGGCGAGGCCGGCGACGCTCGCGAGGCGGTGTTCGAGACCCGGTCGACGAAGCCGGACATCGTCCTGCTCGACGTCACCATGCCCGGGAAGAGCGGCATCGAGGCGATTCCCGACCTGCTCAAGGAGGCTCCGGAGGCGAAGATCCTCGTCCTCTCGATGCAGGACGACCCGAGCTACGTCCGCGAGGCCTTCGGCGTCGGAGCCGCCGGGTACGTGCTCAAGGAGGCGGCCGACGCCGAGGTGATCGACGCCGTGCGCCACGTCTCGGCGGGCGAGCGCTACGTCCATCCGGCGCTCGGCGCCCGGCTCGCCGCCGCCGACGCCCAGGCCGCGCGGGCCGCCGAGGAGGATCCGCTCTCGGAGCGCGAGCGCGAGGTGCTCCGCCTCCTGGCCCTCGGACACACGAACCAGGAGATCGCGAAGATGCTCTACATCTCGGTGCGCACCGCCGAGACGCACCGGGCGCACATCATGCAGAAGCTCCGCCTGACGAGCCGGGCCGAGCTCGTGCGCTACGCCCTCGGCGCAGGGCTGCTCGCGGAGTAGCCGAGCCCCGCGTGCTCGGCCAGGTACGGGCCGAGGTAGCGCGCGGCGATCTTGCCGGCCGGCCACCAGAGCGGCTCCTCGGCCGCCTCCGACGTGCCGCCGCGTCCCCCGCCGATCTCGGCGCGCAGGTAGGTCGGCCCTCCGCCGGTGAGCACGAGACCCCGGAGTACGGGCCTGAACGGCGCCGGGTCGATCTCGGCGCCGGCCTCGGCGGCGATCGCCTCGGCGACCGCATCCGCCTGCTGGGCCGCGAGACCGCCCTGCTTGACGCCGAAGCTCGTGATGTCGCCGGCGGCGTAGACGCCGTCGAGGCCGACGACCCGGCCGTGCTCGTCGACGCGCACGAAGCCGTCGCCGTCCTGCGGCAGGCCGGATACGAACTCGCCGGCCAGCCTGGGCAGCGCGACGGCGCGGTCGGCCCGGACCGGAGCGCCGGGCACGACGGTGAGGACGCTCCGCTCGAACGCGTCCGGGTACGTTCGGAGCAGGACCTCCACCCCCTTCTCGGCCAGGAGCTCGGCGACCCGAGCGCTCGCCTCGCTGCCGAAGACGGAGAGCGGGGCCTCCTCGGGCGTCACGAGCGTGAGCGCGGTCGACGTCTCCTCGAGCCGCGCGGCGGTCATGAGGGCGAGCTCGTAGAGCGGCAGCGCCCACGTGACGCCGCCGGGGACGGCGAAGGCGAGAGCGCTCACGCGGCCGCTCTCCGCCTCCGCGAGCAGCGTCTCGTACGCGTGCACGTCCTCGGGGCCGCGAAACGTGAGGGCGCCCGGGACCGCGACGCGAGGGGCGGCGCCGAGGGCGAGCACGAGCGCGTCGTAGCGGATCGGAACGTCGCGGTTCGTGCGGATCTCGCGCTTCTCGGCGTCGACCGACCGGAGGGATCCGAGGCGGTGGCGCGCACCGCATCCCGCCGCAAGGCGCTCGAGGTCGAATCGCTGCACCTCCCCGCGTGCGAACGGCTCGGCGACGGCGAGCGGCCGGTACACGAACTCGCGGCTCGGGGCGAGGATCTCGACGTCCACGAACTCGCCGGCGAGCCGGCGGAGCGCGACGGCCGTCTCGAGCGCGGCGACGCCGCCTCCCGCAACCACCACCCTCAACGACCCCGTCTGCGTCATGGAGACGAGTGTGCTCGCCCCGCGCGGACTCGGCATCCGACGCCGCGCTGAACCGAAGTGCGGGAAATCCGCACACGGACCGGGCAGAGCCCCGGATGCGGCCGTCGGCGGCGTGCGGGCAGAGTGTCGGCATGAAGTCCGTTCTCATCGCCACAGACGGCTCCGCCGGTGCGGCAGCCGCGGTCGGCGCGGGCCTCGAGCTCGCTCGCGACGGCGGCGGCACGGCGACCGTCGTCTACGTGCGCGAGCCGATCGGCGTCCTCGGCGAGCCCTTCTACCAGCGTAAGCTGAGCGAGCAGCTGGCGGCGGCCGACGCTGCGTTCGCCGCCGCCCGCGCGCGGGCCGAGGAGGCCGGGGTCGCCGTCGAGACCGAAGTCGTCGAGGGCGATGCCGCCGAGGCGATCGCCGACCTCGCGCACACGCGCGGGGTCGACATCGTCGTGGTCGGCTCCCGCGGACACGGCGCAGTCTCGGGGGCTCTCCTCGGCAGCGTCTCGTCGGCCGTCGTCCGCCGGGCCGACCGCCCGGTGCTCGTCGTCAAGGACGCGGGCGAGCCGAGTGGCGCCTAGGCGCTCCTACGCGGTCGTCTGGCGGGGTCCGGACGGGATCGCCCAGCCGGGTCGGATCGCGATCGCCGACTCCGCGGTGCGCTTCGAGGGCGGCCGCGGACGGTTGTCGACCCTGACGCTTCCCTACGCCGACCTCGCCTCCGTCCGTCCGGCGCGGCCGGCGGAGCGTCTCGGCGGACGGCCGACCCTCGTCCTCGAGCGCCGCGGCGGCCGCCCACACGTGCGCCTCGCCGCGGTGGGCGGCACGGGAACGCTCGCCGAGCTCTTCGACCGGCTCGGCTCCCTCCTCCCGGTGGGGAGCGCGTGAGCCGCCTCGTCGTCGTCGCTCCGCTGCGTCCGGGTACGCGCGACCGCGTGGAGGAGCTCCTGCGTTCCGGTCCTCCCTTCGAGCTCGAGCAGACCGAGTTCGACCGCCACCATGTCTACCTCACGGACGAGGAGGCGGTGTTCGTCTTCGAGGGCGCCGGCGAGACGGCTACTCTCCGCCTGCCGGCCGAGAGCCTCGAGGTCCTCGAAGCGGCCGCGGTGTGGCGGGACTGCCTCGCCGGGCGGCCGAGGGTGGCCGCCTCGGCGTTCGCCTGGGAGCGCCCCGGCTAGGAAGCATCCTGCGGGTTACTCGCCCCAGGTCTCCGGCCAGTCGTCGCCTCGCTCCCAGGAGTACGTCTCCCGGGCTACCCGCGGGAGCCCCTCGAGCAGCGGCTCCCAGCGGCGCAGGGCGCCCAGCTCGCGCGCGTTCGTCACGACCGACTTGAGGAGCTCGTCGAGCCGCCCTCCCTCGAAGACGAAGACGACCTGATCCTCCGACAGGTAGACGTGGTGCCGATCGAAGCCGACCTCGCGAGGGTCGAACGGCGGCCCCGAGCTGACGAGCTCAGCGGCCTCGTCGCGCGCCCCGGGCTTGAGCTGTGCGACTACGGCTACGCGTTGCACGGCGTACTCCTTTCTTCGGTCTTCGAGGTCATGCTCGCCGAGGTCCGGCCGGGCGGCATCGGGAGCGCCGCCGATCGACCCTGCGGCGAACTACGCAGCCTCGGCGGCGGGCGCTACCAGGTCTTGCGCTCGGCGCGCGGCGCGACGCGGCGGAGCCGCACGCGCGCGTCGAGGGCGAGGCACCCGGACGGCAGGCCGACGACGGGGTTGAGATCGAGCTCGACGACCTCGGGGTTCTCCTCCGCAAGCGCCGCGAGCCGGTGGACGAGCTCGACCAGGGCCGGCGCGTCCGCGGGCGGGCGGCCGCGGTAGCCGCGCACCAGGAGGCCCGCCTTGCCCCCGAGCACGAGCTCCTCCGCGTCGGCGTCGGTCAACGGCGCGATGCGGAAGCCGGCCTCGCCGATCAGCTCGGCGAGGACACCCCCTGGGCCGAAGGCGACGAGGGGCCCGAAGAGCGGATCCTGGACGACGCCGGCGAGCAGCTCGACGCCGCCCGAGACGAGCGGCTGGACGAGCAGCGGCGGCCCGATGCGCTCGGCGGCGGCGCGGACGGCGTCGTCGCTCCGCAGGTCGAGCTCGATGCCCGCCCGCTCCGTCTTGTGCACTCCGGCCTCGGCGGTCTTGACGACCGCCGGGAGGCCGAGCTCGCGTGCCGCGGCGACGGCCTCCTCGGGACTCGCGACGACGTGCTCGGGCACCACGTGGATCCCGTAGGCCTCGAGGAGCGTGCGCGTCTCGCGGGGCGGAAGCCACGCGTCGCCGGCCTCGCCGAGCGAGGAGGCGATCACCCGCTCGGCGGCCCCCGCGTCCGCGTCCGGCCGCGGGGGGACGGAGCCGGCCGGACGGCGGAGCCACGCGGCGCGCTCCGCCGCCCGCGCGAGCGCCCGCGCCGCGGACTCGGGGTACGGGAACGTGCCGGGCGGGCGCTCTGCGGCGACGACGACGGGAACGACCGGCTTCCTCCGGTCGTCGATCGCCTGGACCGCGGTGAGCACGTCCTCGGCCCGCGTGGCGGCGGCCGGCACGAAGAGCACGATGACGGCGTCCACGCCCGGGTCGGCGACGAGCGGCGGCAGCGCCGCCGCATAGGCCGCCGCGGTCGCCGAGCCGAGCACGTCCACCGGGTTGCCGAGCCCCGCCGCGGGCGGGAGCTCCGCCGCGAGCGCCGCCGTCGTCTCGTCCGCCAGACGGGCGAGCTCGAGGCCGGCGCCCTCGCACGCGTCGGCGCAGAGGATGCCGAGCCCGCCCGCGTTCGTGAGCAGCGCGACGCGGGCCCCGCTCGGGAGCGGGAAGCGGGAGAGCATCGTGGCGGTGTCCATGAGCTCCTCGAGGCTCTCGGCCCTGATCACGCCGGCCTGGCGGAAGAGCGCGTCGACGGCCCTCTCCGAGCCTGCGAGCGCAGCAGTGTGCGAGCTGGCGGCGCGAGCGCCCGCGCCGGTCGTCCCGCTCTTCACGGCGAGCACCGGCTTTCGCCGCGCGACCCGGCGGGAGATGCGGCCGAACTTCCGCGGGTTTCCGAACGACTCGAGGTAGAGGAGCACGAGGCCCGTGTCAGCGTCGTCCTCCCAGTGCTCGAGCAGGTCGTTCGAGGAGACGTCCGCCTTGTTCCCGACGGAGACGAAGGCGGAGAAGCCGAGCCCGCGACCGGCCGCCTCCTCGAGCAGGGCGAGACCCAGGGCGCCGCTCTGGGAGGAGAACCCGATCGGCCCGGGCGGGAAGGGATGCGGCGCGAACGTCGCGTTCAGACGAGTGCCCGTCACCGCGATCCCGAGGCAGTTGGGGCCGATCAGACGCGCGCCGCCCGCGCGCACGAGCGCGAGCAGCCGCTCCTCCCGCTCGCGCCCTTCCGGCCCGATCTCGGCGAACCCAGCCGAGATGACGCAGAGCGCGCGGACGCCGTGCGCGAGCGCCCCCTCGACTCCCGGGAGCACGTGCTCGGCCGGGAGGCAGACGACGACGAGGTCGACAGACTCCTCGACCTCCGCGAGCGACCGGTAGCCGGCCAGCCCGGCGACCGGCTCGCCCGAGCGGTTGACCGGGAACGTCCCGCCCTCGAAGCCGGCGGCGACGATGTTGGCGACGACGGTCCCGCCGATCGAGCCCGGCCGCGGGGAGGCGCCGAGCACGGCGACCGAGGAGGGCGAGAAGAACGGTTGCAGCGAGGCGACGACCGCCTCGTGATCGCGGACGTCGACGGCGGCGCGGTAGGTCTCCGTCGCGGCGATCGGGAACCGCACCTCGACCTCTCCCGCCGCCAGCGTCCGCGTCACCTCGAAGCCGGCCGCCTGGAAGACGCCGAGCATGGCGCGGTTCTCCGGCAGCACCTCCGCCACGAACTCCTCCACGCCCGCGGACGCCGCCGTGTCGGCGAGCTGCTCGAGCAGGCGGGTGCCCACGCCGCGTCCCTGGTGCGCGTCGTCGACCGCGAACGCCACTTCGGCGCGGCTGACGTCCCGGAGGCGCGCCCAGCCTGCGTGCGCGACGACGCGCCCACCGTCCGCCCCGAGGGTCGCGATCAGGTCGCCGTGCTCCTCCCAGTCGGGTGCCAGGAACGGCTCGACGAGGTGAGCGTCGACTGTCGGCAGCCCGTGGAAGCGCCCGTGGAGGCTCTCGGGCGAGAGGCCGGCGAAGAAGGCCAGGAGCGCGTCTCGGTCCGCGGCCCGGGGAGCACGCAGGCGCAGCGTGCTGCCGTCGCGCAGGATGACGTCGCGGACGACCTCCATCGCAGGCTCCTCGCACAGGATTGCGGACCGGGTCGGGGCCAAAGCCGCAGGCCGTCTCCGCGTCGGCCCGGATGCCCGCCCGGCGCACGGCAGTAAGTTGAACGCATGAGCCGGATCGTCGTGGGAGTGGACGGGTCGGCAGGCGCCGCCGTCGCCCTTGCCTGGGCGGTCGAGGAGGCACGCTTGCGGGGGAGCGCGGTCGATGCCGTCCACGCCTGGCGGCTCCCCCTCTACGCGGCAGCGCCGGAGCCCTGGTTCGTCGGGATGCCGGAGCTCCCGCACGAGCTGGACGCACAGGTCGAGGCCGCGACCGAAGCGCACGCCCGCGACATTCTCGACGCGGCCGTAGCCGCGGCCGAGCGCGAGAGCGGGGACGCCGGCATCGAGATTCGCAAGGAGGTCGTTCGCGGGCAGGCTGCCCACGTGCTGCTCGAAGCGGCTCGAGACGCCGACCTGCTGGTGGTGGGATCGCGCGGCCACGGCGGCTTCGCTGGGCTTCTCCTCGGCTCCGTGAGCCAGCAGTGCGTGCAGCATGCCTCGTGCCCCGTCGTCGTCGTGCCCGCCGCCCCGGGCGCGGACGGAGGGTCGGGCTGAGGCGTGGACGTCGTCGTCGGCTACGACGGCTCCGACGCGTCGAAGCGAGCGCTCGCACTCGCCGCCAAGCTGGCGGTCGACGGCCGCCTGACGGTCGTCAACGTCGCTCCGGCGCTCCGCTTCGGGTTTCCCGACCCGCTCTTCGCGCAGGAGCAGGAGGCGCTTCTCGAGGAGGCCCGCCGGCTGCTCGACGAGCGCGCGCGGACGGAGACGGTGAGCGCGGTCGGGGACGCCGCCCACGAGCTCGTCGAGGCGGCCGCCGCCGCGGGAGCCCAGCTGCTCGCGGTCGGCACGCACGTGCGCGGCGCCGTGGGGCGCTTCGTGCTCGGATCGGTCTCGCTCGCCGTGGCCCGCGAGGCGCCGTGCAGCGTCCTGCTAGTCCCGTGACGACGGCGGCCGGGCGACGGGGCCTGAGCGAGGAGCAGGCCGCCCGCCGCCTCGCCGAGCGCGGACCCGTCGAGACGCCGGCTACGAGCCGCTCCTACCCGAGCATCGTTCGCGCCAACGTCTTCACGGTCTTCAACGCCATCCTGGCCGTCTTCGGCGCGCTGACGCTCGCCTTCGGCGACTGGCGCGACGCGCTGTTCCTGGGGATCCTCGTCGCCAACTCGGGTATCGGGATCGTCCAGGAGGTGCGGGCCAAACGGGCGCTCGACCGCCTCGCCGCGCTCGTCGCCCCGGCGGCGAACGTCGTCAGGGACGGCCGTGCTCGCCGCCTCGGCGTCGCGGACGTCGTCCCGGACGACCTCGTACTGCTCGAAGCGGGCGACCAGCTCGTCGCCGACGGCCGGGTGGAAGAGGCGAGCGGGCTGCGCCTCGACGAGTCGATTCTCACCGGCGAGTCGGAGCCGGTCGGGCGGGGAGTGGGAGACGAGGTGCGCTCCGGCTCCTTCGCCGTCGAGGGTGCCGGCAGCTACGTCGTCACGGCGGTCGGCGCCGAGAGCTACGCGGAGCGCATCGCGGGTGAGGCTCGCGCGTTTCGCCACCCGCGCTCGCCGCTCGAGCGGGCGCTCAACCGCCTCCTCCTCGTCCTCGTCGGCGTCATGGTGCCGCTCGGGCTCCTGCTCGGTTTCGCGCTCTGGGAGCTCGACGTCGACGCCGACGAGGCGGTGCCGCGCTCGGTCGCCGCCGTGGTCAGCCTCGTTCCCGAGGGCCTCATCCTCCTCACGAGCCTCACGTACGCCGTCGCGGCGCTCCGGATGGCGCGCCGGGGCGCCCTCGTGCAGCAGCTGAACGCGATCGAGTCGCTCGCCGCCGTCGACGTGGTCTGCCTCGACAAGACGGGGACGTTGACCGAGGGCTCGCTGCGGGTCGTCGAGCTCGTATCCGCCGGCTCCGACGGCTTCGAGGACCTCTCCAGGCAGCTGGCTCGCTTCGCGGCCAGCTCTCCCAGCCGCAACACGACTCTCGAGGCGATCGCCGCGGCCCGCGCGGCCCTGCCCGAGCACGTGGCCGCCCACGTCCCCTTCGCGTCGCGCCGCGGGTGGAGCGCCGTCAGGCTCGACGGCACCGGCTACGTCCTCGGCTCTCCGGAGCACTTTCCGCTCGGCGCTCTCGCGGAGCGGGCCGCGTCCGAGGCCAGGAGCGGCCGGCGGGTGCTCGCCTTCGGGACGACGACGGCGGCATTGACGGAGGGGGACCCGCAGGCGCCGCCGGCGCCGCTCGAGCCGCTGGGGCTCGTCGTGCTCGCCGAGCGCCTGCGCCCGGACGCGCGCGAGACGGTGGCGTTCTTCCGCGCGCAGGGGATCGAGCTGAAGGTGATCTCGGGCGACGCGCCCGACACCGTTGCGGCGATCGCCGCCGACGCCGGGATTCCGGCCGGACCGCCGCTCGACGGGCGCGAGCTGCCTGCGGACGACGACGAGCTCGAGCGGCTCGCCCGGGACGCCTCCGTCGTCGGCCGGATCTCGCCCGAGGGAAAGAAGCGCCTGGTCGAGGCCCTTAAGCGCTCGGGCCGCTACGTGGCGATGGTCGGTGACGGCGTCAACGACGTGCCGGCGCTGAAGGCGGCGCGCCTCGCGGTCGCCCAGGGCGGAGGCGCGCAGATCGCCAAGAGCGTCGCCGACCTCGTGCTCGTGCGCGGGGACTTCTCGGCGGTGCCCTCGATGGTGGAGGAGGGTCGCAAGATCCTCCGCAACCTGCAACGGGTCGCCAAGCTCTTCGTCACGAAGTCCGCCTTCGCCGCGTTCCTCATCCTCTCGGTCGGCCTCACGCCGATTGCCTACCCGCTCCTGCCGCGCCACCTGAGCCTGGCCGCGACGCTGGCCGTCGGGATCCCCGCGTTCTTCCTCGCGCTGGCGCCCAGCGCCGGGCGGTTGCCGCGCTCCGGCTTCCTCCGCGACGTCGGCCACTTCGCGGTTCCTGCCGGGACGGCGGCCGGGCTGGGCGTGCTCTCCGGCTACTTCTTCTCGTTCTACGTCCTCGACCTCGGCCTCGTGGCGGCGCGGACGGTGGCGACCACGGTCCTCATCCTCGTCGGTCTCTACCTCATCCTCGTGCTCGAGGCCTCCGGCCGGAGGCGCGGCGCTGCCGTGGGGACGCTCTGCGTCGCGCTCGCGGCCGCGTACGGCCTCGTCCTCGCCGTACCGTTCGCGCGCGAGTTCTTCGAGCTCGCCGTTCCGGGCGTCGCCGTCTTGCTGACCGCCGCGGCCGGCGCGGGCCTCGCCGTAGCGGGGCTCTGGCTGACGGACGAGCGCTTCGCGCCCGGCGGCGAGGTGCGGCTCGGTCCGGCCGAGGACGGAGCATCTGAGAGGATGCGGCCGTGCTGATGCGCCTCCTCTTCGCCTGGCTGTCGAACGTCGTCGCCCTCTTCGTGGCCGCCTGGATCGTTCCCGGCGTCGGCTACGGCGACGACTTCTGGGTCCTGTTCATCGCGGGTCTCGTCTTCGCGGTCGCGAACATGTTCGTCCGGCCCCTCGTCATCCTGCTCGCCCTGCCTGCGGTCATCCTCACCCTCGGGCTCGCGCTCCTGCTCATCAACACCTTTATGCTCTACCTCACCGACTGGATCGTCCCCGAGTTCGAAACCGGCAGCTTCTGGTCGACGCTCGGCGCTGCCGTGATCGTCTGGATCGTCAACATGATCCTGAGCGCCGTCCTTCGCCCCGACGACCGCCTCGAGGCTCGTGGCTGACGAGCCGGTCACGACGCAGCCTGCTCCGCCTCCGCGGCGCCGCCTGAGCGGCGGCGGCATCGCGCTCGTCGTCGTCGGCTCGCTCGCGGCCCTCATCGCCCTGGCGCTCCTCGTCGCGGGCGGGGCGCTCCTCTGGCTCGACCAGACCCAGCGGGACGAGGACGGGTTCTTCACCTCCTCGACGGAGCGTTTCGAGACGGACGCGTACGCGCTGACCTCCGACGGCTTCGACATCGCCGCCGACGCGTCAGGAGAGGACGTGCCCGACTGGCTCCTCGACGAGGGTCGGCTCGCGACGGTGCGCGTGCGGGCGACCGCGGCGGACGGGGGCGAGGTCTTCGTGGGGATCGGCCCCGAGGACGAGGTGGGCTCCTACCTCGAGGGGGTCGCCTACGACGAGGTCGTCGACGTCGACCTGGATCCCTTCGAGGCCGAGTACCGCCGCAGCGAGGGGTCGGGCGAGCCGGAGCCGCCGGGCGAGCAGGAGTTCTGGGCGGCGGAGGCCTCGGGCGCGGGCACCCAGGTCGTCGAGTGGCCGATCGAGGAGGGCCGCTGGGCGATCGTCGTCATGGATCCGTCCGTCGAGGAGGGCGTGGCCGTCGACCTCGACCTCGGCGCCGACGTCTCCTTCGTCCTCTGGGTGGCGATCGGGCTGCTCGTCGCCGGAGCGCTGCTCCTCGCCGCCGGCGCGCTCATGATCGCGCTCGGCTTCCGCTCGCGAGGCGGCGAGGACGAGGGCTTCCCGGAGGCCGTGCCGCCTGCGCCCCTGCCCGCCGAGGCGGCCGAGGCGCCCGAGCCCTACCCGGTCTCGGTCGAGGGAAGCCGCGACGCAGAGCTCAACCGCTGGCTGCCGCTCGTCAAGTGGATCCTCGTGATCCCGCACGTGATCGTCCTCGCCTTCCTCTGGCTCGCCTTCTTCGTGCTGACGATCGTGGCGGGATTCGCGATCCTCTTCACGGAGCGCTACCCGCGCGCCATCTTCGACTTCAACGTGGGCGTCCTGCGCTGGACGTGGCGCGTCCTCTTCTACGCCTACGGTGCGCTCGGGACCGACCGCTACCCGCCCTTCGCGCTCGGCCCGGCCGACTACCCGGCGACGCTCGACGTGCCCTATCCCGAGCGGCTCTCGCGCGGGCTGGTGCTCGTGAAATGGTGGCTGCTCGCGATTCCGCACTACATCGTCGTCGGCGTCATCGCGGGTGGCGGGCCGTGGTGGTGGGGGTGGGACGAGAGCGGCTGGGGCTGGTGGGGCGGCGGGCTGATCGGGGCGCTGGCCCTCGTGGCGGGCGGCGGTCTCGTCCTCTTCGGGCGCTATCCGGCCGGTGTCTTCCCGCTCCTCGTCGGGCTCAACCGCTGGGTCTTCCGCGTGGCGGCCTATGCCGGCCTGATGCGCGACGAGTACCCGCCCTTCCGGCTCGGTCGCTAGTTCGGCGGCCGGGCCGCTCAAGCGGCGGCGCCGGCGAGCCGATTCTCCCCCGATGGCGCCGGCGCACCGGTTTCAGGCTCTGCTCGACCTCTCGCGGGCGCTCTCCTCGAGCCTCGACCTGCGCGAGGTGCTGCGCGAGTTCGCGACCCGCGCCGCCGAGCTGACCGGCGCCACGGCGGCGCAGCTCTCGACGTACGACCCGGCGCGGGGCGCCGTCGTCATGCTCGTCGAGTACCAGCAGGGCCGGGACGAGATCACCGAGCGCGGCGGGCGCATCTACGACCTCGCCGACTTCCCCGCCACGCGGCACGTTATCGAGTCGCAGGAGGCCGTTCAGGTCCGCGTCGCGAGCGCCGCCGACGACCCCGCCGAGCGGGCGCTGCTCGAGGAGCAGGGCCATCGCTCGCTCCTCATGCTGCCGCTCGTCGCCCGCGGCGAGACGATGGGCCTCATGGAGATCGTCGACACCGAGGACCGCTCCTGGGACGAGCCCGACGTCGACTTCTGCCGGGCCCTCTGCGACATCGTCGCGATCGCGATCCGCAACGCCTACCTCTTCGCGGAGCTCCAGGAGAGCGCCGCGCGTGACAAGCTCACGGGCCTCTACAACCGGCGTCTCTTCGAGGAGCAGTTCGAGGCGGCGGCGGCGCACGCCCTGCGCAGCGGCGAGGACCTGACGCTGCTCGTCGTCGACCTCGACGGGCTCAAGCGCATCAACGACCTTGGCGGCCACGGCGCCGGCGACCTGGCGCTGCGGGCGCTCGCCGACGCGCTCCGCTCCTCGATCCGCGCCGCCGACGTCGCCTGCCGGCTCGGCGGCGACGAGTTCGCCGTCGTGCTGCCGGCGTCGACGGCCGAGGACGCAGTCAAGGTGGCCGAGCGGGCGCAGGACGCTCTCGCCGAGATCGGCCGCGGGCAGTACAGCTTCTCGGGCGGGATCGCCCGCGTCAGCGCGGCGCAGTTCTCCGCCGAGGACGTCTACCGCTCGGCCGACCTGGCCGCCTACCGGGCGAAGGCGGCGGGCGGCGCGAAGACGCTGCTGGCCGTCGAGACGCGGGTGTCGGCCGAGAGCGCCTAGCCCTCTAACCCGCCGCGATACGGGGCGCGATCGTGCGCGAGCGGCGCTCCAGGTCGAGATGCGCGTCCGCGTGCTCCACGAGCAGGGGGTCGTGGGTGGCGCAGACGACGGCGGCCCCGGTCTCGCGCGCCAGCGCGAGGAGGAGGCGCGCGACCGAGAGCGCGTTCGCCGCGTCGAGACGGGCGGTCGGCTCGTCCGCGAGGAGGAGGCGCGGCCGTGCCGCGAGCGCGCGGGCCACCGCGACCCGGACGCGCTGGCCGCTGGAGAGCTCCGACGCGGGTCTCGCCGCCACGCCGGCGAGCCCGACGGAGGCGAGAGCATCGGCGGCGCGTGCAGCCGCCTCGTCCCGCTCGACCGCCCGGAGGGCGAGGCCGAGCTCAACGTTCTCCGCGGCTGTCAGGAAGGGGACGAGCCCGACGTCCTGGCTGACGAGCGCGACGTGCCGGGCGCGAAAGCGGGCGCGGCCGTCTCGGTCGAGCGAGCCGAGCGGCTGTCCGAGCACGAGCACCTCGCCGCCCGTCGCCACGTCGACGCCGGCGAGGAGGTGGAGGAGCGTCGTCTTCCCGGAGCCCGAGGGGCCGGTCACCGCCGTGAGCTCTCCGCCCGGGAAGTCGGCGTCGATCCCGGCGAGCGCCGTGGCCGCCGCGGCGCCCGTCCCGTACGTGCGGGTGAGGCCACGCGCCTCGGCCACGACCGCGCCGCGCTCCGGCTCGGCCGCCGCGGCGGGCGGGCCGCTCTCCGGCGCAAGCGTCGGCTCCGCCGAGGGCAGCGCCGCCAGCAGGATACCGTCCTCGTGGAGGCGGGCCGTCGCGTGGGCCCGGATCCCGGTCCGCCGCAGCAGCTCCTCGGAGAGGCGCACCCAGCCGCCGCGCCCGACGACGATCGCCTCGTCCTGTCCGTCCGCGAGCGCGGCTTCCTCGCTGACCCGCCCGTCGCGGACCCGGACGATGCGGTCGGCGATCGACGCCGACTCCGGGTCGTGGCTCACGATCAGCGTCGTCGTGCCGTCGTCGCGGGCCAGCTCGGCGATCGTCTCGTAGACGAGGCGTGCGTTGCCGGCGTCGAGCTCGCCGGTCGGCTCGTCGGCGAGGAAGAGGCGGGGCCGGTGGGCGAGGGCGGCGCAGACGGCGACGCGCTGCTGCTCGCCGCCGGAGAGCTCGCCGGGCCGCGCGCGTGCCCGGTCGAGCAGCCCGACGCGCTCGAGCAGGTCGCCGGCCCGGGAGAGCCGCTCACGGCGGGTCGCCCCAGCGAGGCCGAGCTGGAGGGCGACGAGGTCCTGCACCGCGAGCTCCGCCGCGAGGGCCCGCCGGTAGTGCTGGTCGGCGTAACCCAGGGTCTCCGCGCGGTAGCGCGACCGCGCCCGCCCGGAGAGGCGGCCGAGGTCGCGACCGTGGACGTGCACCGACCCGGCCGTCGGCCTGTCGAGCGCCGCCAGCATCCGCAGCAGCGTGGTCTTGCCGGACCCGCTCGGCCCCAGGACGACACACACCTCGCCCGCCCGCACGTCCAGCGTCAGGCCCTGGAGCGCGACGACGCCTCCCCCGGGTGCCGGATAGACGCGGAAGAGGTCGCGGATGTCGACGGCGCTCGTCATAGGCGGCGGGAGGCGGCGGCGACGAGGACGGCCGTGCCGAGCGCTCCTGCTCCGAGGGCGGCCGCGAGGACCGGCCAGGCGACCTCGGCGCGCAGGGGGAGGTCGCTGGCCCGCGCGTCGGCCGTCACCGTGACGAGGTCGACGACGAGCAGGCTGAGCACCGCCGCGGTCGCCAGGCCGCCTGCGAGCCCGGCCGCCACGACCACGAGGCTGCGCAGGCGGACGACGCGGCGGAGCAGGGCCGGACGGGCGCCTTGCGCCTCGAGGTCCTGGAGCTCGCCGCGCTCGTCGCGAACGTCGGAGACGACCCCCAGCAGCACGCCGACGAGCGCAAGCCCGAGCGCGACGAGGGCGCCGGCGAGGAGGGTGAGGAGCGTCCCGCGCGCCAGCGGATCGTGACGGAGCGAGGAGGCGAGCGCGGCCCGCGACTCCACTTCGAGGAGGTCGAAGGGCGGCTCCGCGAGTGCGGCGGCGAGGCGGTCGCGTCCCGCCGGCGTCTCGGCGCCGAGCCACGCCTCGTCCGGGACGGCAAGCCCGGGCCGCTCCGCGTTCAGAGCCGTCGAGAGCAGCCGGCGGTCGGCGACGACGAAGTCGCCGCGGGTCCCCGGGAACCGCTCGGCGACCGCCGCGACGCGGACG
Source organism: Gaiellaceae bacterium (assembly GCA_035711645.1). Lineage (GTDB taxonomy): Bacteria > Actinomycetota > Thermoleophilia > Gaiellales > Gaiellaceae > JAIBJN01. Next base: position 5,625 of record DASTBX010000122.1, on the reverse strand, counting down.
ACCACCTGCTCGCCGCCGACCCGAAGGGGCAGCTCGCCGCCGGACGCAGCGGCTGCGACCCCGGGTGAGGCGATCACCGCGACCGGGGCCTCGTCGCTCGGCTGGCGAGGCCGGAAGCGGCTCGCCGCCTGCTCGCTGAGCGTTCCTCTCAGCACGGCTCCGTCCGCCTGAGCTCTCGCCTCGAGGCCGTTGACGGCGTGCCAGCGGTCGTAGCCGCCGAGCGCGACAGTGTCGCCGGACTCCGTCCGCGCCGTGAGGCCGCCGAGGGCGAGCTCGACCTGCCGGGGCACCCCCTCGCCGCCCCGCTCCTGCACTCTCGCCCGTGGCGAGATCGTGAGCGCGACGATCCGGCCGCCCCGTGCCTCCGCCGGGACCGGCGTCCGGAGCACGGGTCCCTCACGCGCGGCCTCGCCCAACGCGAGCTGCGCGTAGGCGCCGCGCGGCGTCTCGACGCTCGCGGTCAGGACGACGCGGGGCCCCTGCGCCCGCAGCTCGAGCGCGGCGGCATCCGCCGGCAGGACCGGCCCGCGCGGCCCGGGGTCGCCGGAGGGCCGGATGCGCGCCGCGAGCTCGGCCGGCTCGAGCGCGGCGAAGTCCTCGCGCCAACCGCCCAGGACGGGCAGCGCGCCGGCGTCCAGGCCGAGGACGGCGATGCCCGTTCGACCGCCGGCGCGGCTGACGTTGCCCGCCACGCGCACGACCTGCTCCGCGCGCACGTCCTCTCCCAGCTTCGCGAGACGCTCGCGCGGCGCCGCGTCGACGACCGGGATGAGGCGGGTGAGGTCCTGTCGGAGCGTGAAGTCGAGCGGCACCGCGTAGGCGGCCTGCTGCTCCTGGCCGCGGGCGAGCGTCGAACGGTAGCTCTCCGCGAAGACCGCGAGGCCGACGCTCACGAGGAGGAACGCGGCGGCGACGGCGGCGTGGCCGGGGTGCCGCGCGAGCGAGAGCGCCGCGAGCCGCAGCGACACGGATCGACCCCGCGTCGCCCGCTCGAGGAGAAGGAGCGCGGGGCGGAGGAGCCGGGCGCAGGCGACCGCCGCGACGAACGTGACGAGGCCGGGTAGCAGCACGAGCGCGGCCGCGTTCCCGGACCCGCGGGCAAGCGCGTCGGCGTCGAGGTCGCCGCGTGCGAGCGTCAATGCCACCAGCGCGGCGGCCCCGACTGCCGCTGCGTCGAGCGCCGAGAACGCGCGTCCGCCGAGCGCCACGGGCCGGGCCCGCAGGGCGGCGACGAGCACGACCGCGAGCGCCGCCGCCAGCGCGGCGGCCACGGCGAGCCCCCCTGCCGAGAGCGTCGACTGCGCCAGCACCTCCCCGGCCGGAGCTCCGGCGCGAGAGGCGACGAGCGCTCCGATGCCGGTTCCCACGGCCCACCCGGCAGCGGTGCCGACGAGCGCCACGACCGCGGTTTCCGAGGCCGTGAAGAGCGAGAGCTGCCAGCGGCGCGCGCCGAACCAGACGAGCCGCTGCCGCGCCTCCTCGACGTCCCTGCGCATGCCGACGGCGGCCAGCACCGCGAAGGCGAAGAGGAGGGCCGCCGACTCGCCGCCGACGAGCAGGAGCCGCCGCCCGGCCACGTCCGTCGCCTCGGCGGCCCCGCGCAGCTCCTCCACGGGGGCGGTCAGGTCGAAAGCGCTCGAGCCGCTCTGGAGCCCCGAGCGGGCGCGCGCCACGTCGCCTGCGAAGGCGTCGGCCTCCCACGCCCGCACCGTGTCCGAGCCCAGCGGCACGACCCAGGAGTAGCTCCGGTAGACGGCGTCGAGTTCGCGCAGGGCGGCGAGCTCCTCCACACCCTCGGCCAAGACGAGCGGAGCGGGCGAAGGCCGGTGGTAGACGACGGCGTCGCGGAAGAGCGGGCTGAGCGCGGCGCGGCTGCGGTCGCTCTCGGCGGGGGCGATGAAGTCCCCGAAGAGCACGGGCGACGAGACCGTCGCCTCGCCGACCTCCACGAGGCGGAGACCGGGCACGCTCGGGATCCGGCCCTCGCCGCGCAGGCGGACGACCTCGCACCGCCCGGGCGCGCACGTGCGCGGGAGCCTGCCGGAGCGGAGCGTCACCCACTCGCCGAGCCCGTCGACCGCGCCGAGTCCGACGAACTCGCCGGCGATCGTGCTCTCGCGGAAGAGGACGAGGGAGGCCGGCTCCTCGTCGACGACGCCCTCGAGCGCCGAGCGCGCCCTGCGGTCGAGCGCCGCGTACGGCTCGGCGGACGCTCCCGCCACCCCGAACCACCCGGCGCGGACCGTCCGGTGCGCGGCGGGGATCTCTTCGACCGCGCGGCCCAGGCTTTCGTCTCGGGCGACCACCGTTGCCGCGAGGACGGTCGCGAGCATCGCCGCGCCCGCCGCGACGCCCGCCGTCGCGAGGAGCGCGGTCGTTGCGCGTCTCGACAGTCGGGCGGCGGCCAGCCGGAGCGGATAGCCGACCCTGCGAAGGGCGGTCACGGCCGAACGCTGCCAGCCCCCCGCCCTGCCGACCAGTCAGGTTGCTTCGCGGGCGGTTAAGCTTCGCTTATGCTCGACGTCCGCCGTCTCCGCGTCCTTCGCGAGGTCGCCCTGCGCGGCTCGATCGCCCGGGCCGCCGACGCGCTCGGATACACGCCGTCCGCGGTCTCCCAGCAGGTCGCCAAGCTCGAGCGGGAGGCCGGCGTCCCGCTCGTCGAGCGAGGCCCGCGCAGCATTCGCGTGACGCCGGCAGGCCGGCGTCTCGTCGAGCACGCCGAGGCGATCCTCGAGCGGCTCGCGCAGGCCGAGGGCGAGCTGCGCGAGCTGGGCGGAACACCCCGGACGCTGCGGCTCGCCTCCGTCACGACGGCCGCGGTGAGCATCCTGCCGGAGGCGCTCACCCGCTTCGCCGCGATCCGCGCCGACGTGGAGGTCGCGGTCGAGGAGGCCGACCCGCTCGTCTCGCTCGCGCGCGTCCGCAGCCGCGAGGTGGATCTCGCCGTCGTCTTCGAGTACGACCGGGTCCCGCTCCCCACCGACCCGCGGGTGACGCTCGACGTCCTGCTCGAAGAGCCTCTGCGGATCGTGCTCCCGGCCGGCCATCCAGCGGCCAGGCAACGTGCCGTCCGGCTCCCCGAGCTGGCCGGCGATTCGTGGATCCGGAGCACTCCGCGATCGTCCTGCCACCCATTCACGGAGCGGGTGTGCCGCGCCGCCGGCTTCGAGCCGCGCTTCCGCGTCGAGGTGGACGACTACGCAGCCATGCAGGAGCTCGTCGCGTCGGGAGCCGGGGTGGCGTTCGCGCCCGACCTGGGGCTCACCCGGGTGAACCCCGGCGTGGCCGTCCGGCCGGTGGCGTTCGGTCCGAAGCGACGGATCCTGGCCGCGTGCCGCACCGGCGAGGAGCGGTCCGAGGTGATCGTTGCCATGCTCGCCGCCCTCCGGGAGGCGATCGCGAGCCGCGAGCCGCTCTTCCCGGCCGTCGCCGGCGCATCCTGAGCCGCTGACCGGCGCTCAGGCGCCCTCCGGTCCGTAACCTTGGCCTGAGTGACGCGGTCCCCGCTCGCCGGCGTGACCCTCTTCCTCCTTGTTCTCACCGGCTGCAGCGGCGGCGGGTCAGACGGCGAGGCGGAGATGCCGCAGATCGAGACCGCGCCCGCGGAGACGGCCGAGACGGATCGAACCACCTCCGGCGCGGGCGAGACGACCGAGGCGCCCGAGGAGCCGGGCGACGGCGGGCCGCTCCGGCTCGAGGAGGTCGCGTCGGGGCTGACCGCGCCGGTCCACGCGGCGGCGGCGCCCGGCGAGCCGGACCGCCTCTACGTCGTCGAGCAGGTCGGCCGCATCGTCGTGCTCGAGGACGGCGAGGTCCGGGGAGAGCCCTTCCTCGACATCGCGGCCGACGTGCGCAGCGGCGGCGAGCAGGGCCTCCTGTCCGTCGCGTTCCACCCGGACTACGAGGCGAACGGCCTCTTCTACGTCAACTACACGAACCAGGCCGGCGACACGCGCGTGCAGGAGTTCGAGCGACGTTCGCGACGCTCGGTCGCGAGGCGGACGCTGCTCGCCGTCGACCAGCCGTACCCCAACCACAACGGCGGCCAGCTCGCGTTCGGGCTCGACGGGCTCCTCTACGTCGGCATGGGCGACGGCGGCGCCGGCGGCGACCCCGAGAACCGGGCCCAGGACCCGACCAGCCGCCTCGGCAAGCTCCTCCGTCTCGACGTCGACGACCGTGGCGCCGACTGGGAGATGGTCGCCTACGGGCTCCGCAACCCGTGGCGGTTCTCGTTCGACCGCCTGACCGGCGACCTCTGGATCGGAGACGTCGGCCAGGACGCGATCGAGGAGATCGACTTCGTGCCCGCCCGCCGGGTCGGGCAGGTGCTCAACTTCGGCTGGGACGTCTTCGAGGGCACGCAGCAGTTCGAGGACAAAGAGCCCGCGCCGGGTGGCCCCCTCGTCGAGCCGATCAGCCAGTACACGCACGAGTTCGGCTGCTCGGTCACCGGCGGCTTCGTCTACCGCGGCAGGAACGTCAGCCGGGAGGCGCGCGGGCGCTACTTCTACGGCGACTACTGCTCCGGCCGCGTCTGGAGCCTTGCGCGCTGGGAGGGCGAGGTGAGCCGCCGCGGCGCGGGCTTCCGCGTTCCCTCGCTGACCTCGTTCGCCGAGGACCTGGACGGCGAGCTCTACCTCGTCTCGGCCGGCGGCTCGATCTACCGCCTCGCCCGCGGGTCCTGAGCCGGAACCCGCGGGCGCCGAGCGGTGTAGAAGAGGCGCAGTGGAGGACCGGCCACTGGACGACGGCGACCTGGTCGCGCGGGCGAAGCAGGGAGACACACGTGCCTACGGCACGCTGATCCGGGAGCACCAGACGATTGCGTTCCACACCGCGTACCTGCTCACGGGCTCGGCGGCCGAGGCCGAGGACGCCGTGCAGGAGGGCCTCGTGAAGGCCTTTCGCGCTCTGGGCCGCTTCCGGACCGGCGAGCCGTTCCGGCCCTGGCTCTTGGCCATCGTCGCTAACGAGGCTCGCAACCGCCGCAGGTCGGCAGGCAGGCGCGAGCGCCTGGCGCTCCGCGCGGCCGACGATCCGCTCTCGGGGGGCGCGGTCCCGTCCCCCGAGACGGCTTTCCTCGACGCCGAGCGTCGCCGGGAGCTGCTCGCGGCGGTGAACGAGCTCCGCGAGGACGACCGCCTGGCGATCGGCTGCCGCTTCTTCCTGGGCCTCTCCGAGGAGGAGACGGGCGCCGCGCTCGGCTGGCCGCGCGGGACGGTCAAGTCGCGGACGGCGCGCGCGCTCGGCCGGTTGCGCGAGCAACTGGGGGTGGAGGCGTGAACGAGCTGGAGCGGGCTCTCGCGGGGCTCGGCGAGGAGCTGGCGCTGCCTGCGGCGCCGGACGTCTCCGCGGCGGTGCTCGCCCGCATCGCGGAGCCTGCGCCACGCCGCCTGCCCCTACGTCGTCGGCGGCCGCTCCTGCTGGCCTTCGTGGCGCTTCTCGTCGCCCTCGGCGCCGCGCTGGCGGTGCCCGCGGCGCGCACGGCGATCCTCGACTTCTTCGGACTGCAGGGCGCGACGGTGCGCCGCGTGGAGACGCTTCCGGAAGCGAGCGGCGAGCGGATCCGCCTGCCGCTCGGCACGCCGGTCCCGGTCCGCGACGGGATCGTGCAGGCGAAGT
>DASTBX010000121.1:0-19870 GCA_035711645.1 Gaiellaceae bacterium | reverse complement strand
CCTGATGATGAAGCGGCTCCGGGAGCAGATGGTCGAGCACGAGGCGGCCATCGAGCTCACGGAGGAGGCCAAGGAGCTGCTCGTCGACAAGGGCTACGACCCCTCCATGGGCGCCCGGCCGCTCCGGCGCGCGATCCAGCGGTTCATCGAGGACCCGCTCGCCGACTTCGTCCTCGGCCGCTCGATCAAGCCGGGCTCGACGATCATCGTCGACCGCAAGGACCAGGAGGAGGTCGACATCTCGATCGTCGAGGGCGAGGCCCCCGAGCCCGAGAAGGTCACCGTCCCGGCCGACGAGCCGACCGGCGAGTCGGACGCCGACGAGCACGAGCACCACGGCGAGTAGCCGCCGGGGCGGCATGGCCCTGATCTCCTACGACGACGCCGTGCCCGACGTGCGCGCCGTCTACGACGACATCATGGAGACCCGGCAGGTCGACTGGGTCAACAACTTCTGGCAGGCGCTCGCCGTCGACCCCCCGACGCTCAGGCGAACGTGGGAATCCGTCAAGGAGGTCATGGCGCCGGGCGCGCTCGACCCGCTCGTCAAGGAGCTCCTCTACGTCGCCGTGTCGGTGGCGAACGGCTGCGAGTACTGCATCGCCTCGCACACCGCCTCGGCGCGGAGGAAGGGCATGACGGACGAGCAGCTCGCCGAGGTGCTCGCAGTCGTCGGCATGGCGAACGAGACGAACGCGCTCGCGACCGGCTACGGCGTGCCCGTCGACGAGGCGTTCCGCCGCGACTGATCCGGCACGGTTCCGAGCGCCTTCGGCGTCGGACCGCCTGCCTAGACTGACTGGCCCCATGGCGAAGGCGGCCGTCCAGCACGCGTGCTCGGAATGCGGGTACACGACCGGCAAGTGGCTGGGACGCTGCCCCGACTGCGGGAGCTGGGGCACCCTGGTCGAGGAGCGCGCTCTCGCGGCCGCGCCCGGCGTCCGGGGCGGAGCTGCCGCCGGCCGGCCGCTTCTGCGGCTCGTCGAGGTCGAGGCCGCCGACGCCGACCGGCTGCCGACCGGCGTTCCGGAGCTCGACCGCGTGCTCGGCGGCGGCCTCGTCCCGGCGAGCCTCGTGCTCGTCTCGGGCGATCCCGGCATCGGCAAGTCGACGCTGCTCCTGATGGCGCTCAGGGCCATGTCCGCAGAGCGCACGGTCGTGCTCGTGACGGGCGAGGAGTCGCCGGCGCAGGTGAAGCTGCGCGCCGACCGCCTCGGCGGCGGGGCCGCGGTGGACGTCCTCGCCGAGACGAACCTCGATGAGGTCTGCGCGACGCTCGAGCGCGAGCGGCCCGAGGTCTGTGTCGTCGACTCCGTCCAGACGCTCTACGCCCCGGAGCTCGGCTCGGCGCCCGGCTCGGTCGCGCAGGTGCGGGAGGCCGCCGGGCGGCTGCTCCGCGTCGCCAAGGAGCACGGCGTCGCCACGTTCCTCGTCGGGCACGTCACGAAGGAGGGCGCCGTCGCCGGCCCGCGGGTGCTCGAGCACCTCGTCGACTGCGTGCTCCACTTCGAAGGCGACCGTTACCGCTCGCACCGGATCCTGCGGGCCGTCAAGAACCGCTTCGGCTCGACGAACGAGCTGGGCGTCTTCGAGATGACCTCCGAGGGACTGGCCGCGGTGGCCGACCCGAGCGAGCTCTTCGGCCGACCCGACGAGGAGCAGCCGGGCTCGGCGGTCGTCTGCACGATCGAGGGCACGCGTCCGCTCCTCCTGGAGGTGCAGGCTCTCGTCTCGCCGACCGACCTCGCCATGCCCCGCCGAGTCGGCACGGGCGTCGACCCGAAGCGGCTCTCGATGGTCGTCGCCGTCCTCGGGCGGCACGCCGGCGTGGCGCTCGGCGCGGCGGACGTCTTCGTCAACGTCGCCGGCGGCGTCCGCATCGACGAGCCCGGCGCCGATCTCGGTGTCGCGCTCGCCATCGCTTCCGCGGCGCGGCGGGCGCCTGTCAAGCACGGCATCGCCTGCTTCGGCGAGATCGGCCTTACAGGACGGATTCGCCCTGTGAGCCAGGCGGAGCGGCGGCTGGCGGAGTGCGCGAAGCTCGGCTTCTCCGAGGCTCTTGTGCCTGAGGGCACCGAGTCCCGTGGCAGAATGCGCCTGACCGCAGCGGCCACGCTGCGAACGGCGATCTCAGCGGGGCTCGATGCGAGCGGATCCTCGGAAGGATAAGACCCTCCTCTCGGCGCTCAAGCAGGTCGCGCCCGGGACGCCGCTGCGCGCCGGAATCGACGACGTCATCCGCGCCGAGCTCGGGGCGCTCATCGTCATCGGCGACCCCAACCAGCTCGCCTTCCTCTTCTCGGGGGGGATGCGCCTCGACCTGCCGTTCAAGCCGCAGCTCCTCTACGAGCTCGCGAAGATGGACGGCGCCATCATCATCAGCCGCGACACGCAGAAGCTCGTCTACGCCAACGTCCAGCTGATGCCGGACCCCGCGATCCCGTCGAGCGAGACGGGCACGCGGCACCGTACGGCCGAGCGCGTCGCCAAGCAGACGGACGCCCTCGTCATCTCCATCTCCCAGCAGCGCGAGACGGTGACCGTCTTCATCGGCGACATCCGCTACCAGCTCGGCGAGATCTCGGACACCCTGGCGCGGACGAACCAGGCCCTCGGAACGCTCGAGACCTACCGCACCCGCCTCGACCAGGGCCTCACGCGGCTGACGGCGCTCGAGTTCCAGAGCGCGGTCGTGCTCGACGACGTCCTCGTCGTCCTCCAGCGCGCCGAGATGACGTCCCGCATGGCGGAGGAGATCGAGCGCAACTGCGTCGAGCTCGGCGAGGAGGGCCGGCTGATCCGGATGCAGCTGGACGAGCTCGTCGAGGAGGTTCCGCGCGAGAGGGCATCCGTCGTCTACGACTACGAGCGGACAGGCGACCCGGCGAGCGGGGCGATGGCGCTCGAGGCGCTCTCACAGCTCGACTACCCCCGCCTGCTCGAGGTCGAGGAGCTCGTCGAGCTGCTCGGCTACGGCCGTGAGACGAATCCGCTCGACCAGGCCGTCCAGCCGCGCGGCTACCGCGTCCTCTCGCGGATTCCGCGCCTGCCCGACTCGGTCATCCGCCACGTCGTCCGCGACTTCGAAAGCCTCGACGCGGTCGTGCGCGCCAGCCACCGCGACCTCGAGGCGGTGGAAGGCGTCGGCTCGGTGCGGGCCCGTGAGATCCGCGAGGGCCTGCGCAGGTTGCAGGAGCACAACCTCGTCGACCGCTACCTGCAGCTGTGATCGCGAGAGGGGGGTTTCGCCACGTGCGGAACCTCGCCTACCGCAATTTGCAGCCCTGAAATCGCCTGAAATTGGCTATTCAAGCGGGTTTCCGGTACAATGGCCGGATTCCGCAGGCGATTCGGGCGTCGTTCTCGCGCCCGCGTTCCAGAGGAGGAGAGGTTGTACAAACTCGGCGATAAGGTCGTCTACCCCCACCACGGCGCCGGCACGGTCGTGAAGAAGGAGACGAGGACGATTCTGGGTCAGGAGCGCGAGTACCTGACGATCAAGATTCTCCACAACGACATGACCGTGAACGTCCCGACGGAGAACGCCGACCGCGTGGGCCTCCGCAAGGTGATCGACGAGGAGATGGTGGAGCGCGTGGTCAAGGTGCTCCACGGGAACGGCACGAAGATGCCGAAGAACTGGAACCGGCGCTTCAAGTACAACCGCGACAAGATGAAGACGGGGGACATCTTCGAGCTCGCGGAGGTCGTGCGGAACCTCTCCTTGCGCGACCAGGAGAAGGGCCTCTCCACCGGCGAGAAGCAGATGTTCGTGAAGGCGAAGAAGATCCTCGCCTCCGAGCTCATGTACGCGAAGGCGATGGACGAGGACGAGGCCGCCGTCTGGCTCGACGGCGAGCTGGACTCGGTCGGCGCCAAGGTCGCCAGCTAGACGGTCGGAGTGCGACCCGCGCGCCGCGCGGGCAGGCATCCTTTCCGCGTGCGCGAGCGCGGAGCCGTCATCGCCTGCCTGCTCGTCGCGCTCGCCGCCGGCTGCAGCGGCGAGGGCGACGGCGGCGAGGCACAGACGGCGGAACGAACGCTCGACCGCTCGTCCTTCCAGGAGGCGGTAACGGCCGAGCTCCGGGGCGAGGGCTACGAGGTCGAGCCGGTCTCCCGCTCGGTGGTCCGCGTCACCGAGGGCCCCAACTGGATCGAGGTCGACCTCGCCGCTCCGTTCGCGGAGTACGAGACGGCTCCGGAGCGCGACGACGGCATCGTCCAGGAGGTGGTCGACAAGACGCGGCGGACGCTCTCCAGCGGAATCTCGGGCGCCCCGTTCGCCGCGGTCGAGGAGGACGTGATGCCGCTCCTCAAGGCGCCCTTCGAGCTGCGCACGTACGGGTTCGAGCCGGCGCGAACCGCGGGACCGGGCGACCTTGCGGTCGTCTACGCCGTCGACGGCGGCGACGCCTTCACGATCGTCCGGCCCGAGGACGTGGAGCGCTGGGGCACGACGCTCGAGTCGATGCACGGGCTCGCGCTCGACAACCTGCTCAGGCGGACGAACGAGGACGAGCCGCTTCTCTGCGAGCCGTCCGGCGGTCAGGAGCTCTGCGGCTGGGCCTCCGGAGACGGGTACGACGCGACGCGCATGGTCGTCCCCGAGCTCCGGGAGCAGATCGTCGACGAGATCGCCGGACCCGCCGGCTACGCGGTGCCCATGGAGACCGTGTTCATCGCGCTGCCGCTCGCCGTGCTGGAGGAGCGCGGCACCGAGAGAGCGTTCCGGCTCAAGGTCGAGCAGGATTTCCAGACCGCGGACGACCCCCTCAGCCGGGACGTGTTCGTCGAGCGCGGCGGCGAGCTGACGCCCCTCCGGTGAGCCGGGCGGGGACAGGGGTGTGGGCGGTGGTCGTCGCGGCGGGCCGCGGTGAGCGCTTTCGCGGCGACCGGCCCAAGGCGTTCGCCAACCTCGCCGGCCGCCCGCTCCTCGCCGAGAGCCTCGAGCGCCTCGACGCCTCGCCCTGGATCGAGGCGCTCGTCGTCGTCGCTCCCGTGGGATGGGAGGAGCCGGCGATCCTTCTCGCCGAAGAGCTCGGGGCCGGCTCGGTCCGCGCCGTCGTTCCCGGCGGCGCGACGCGGTCCGACTCCGTGCGCACAGGTCTCGCCGAAGTGCCCGACGAGGCGGCCGTCGTCCTCGTCCACGACGCGGCCAGGCCGCTCGTCCCCGAGGAGGTGGTCGAGCGGGTCGTCGCCGGCCTCGGCGACGGCTGGGACGGAGCCGTGCCGGCGCTGCCGCTCGCCGACACGGTGAAGCGGGCCGAGGGCGAGACGGTGACGGCGACCGTGGAGCGCGAAGGGCTCTACGGCGCGCAGACACCGCAGGCGTTCGCCGCCGACGTCCTTCGCCGGGCAGTCGCGCGCGGCGACGACGCGACGGACTGCGCCGGCCTCGTGGAGGCCGCCGGCGGGCGCGTGCGCCTCGTCGAGGGCGACCGCCGCCTCCTCAAGGTCACGACGCCGGCCGACCTGGCCGTCGTCGAAGCGCTGCTTCGCGCTGCCGGATGATCGTGGACTACCACATGCACCTGCGCGGCCCCGCCGACGGCCGCGAGGGGCCGATCGAGCACACGGTCGGCGCCGTGGAGCGGTTCGCCGAGGCGGCGGCAGCGCGCGGCGTCGACGAGATCGGCTTCACGGAGCACATGTACTACTTCCACCAGCTCGGCGACCTCGTCGAGCACCCCTACCAAGTGTCCCGGGTCGGCCACGATCTCGACGCGTACTGCGACGCCGTCCTCGAGGGCAAGCGGCGAGGGCTGCCCGTCAAGCTCGGACTCGAGCTGGACTGGCTGCCCGGCCGCGATGCGGAGCTCGCGGAGCTGCTCGCCCCGTACCCGTGGGACTACCTCATCGGCTCGGTGCACGTCGTCGCCGGCGAAGCCGTGGACCTGGCGCCCGGGGTCTGGGAGCGGCTCTCGGTCGAGGAGGTCTGGAGCCGCTACTTCGCCGCTGTCGGCGAGCTCGCCGCGAGCGGGCTCGTGGACGTCCTCGCCCACCTCGACCTCGTGAAGATCTTCGGACGGCGCCCCGACCCGGGAACCGTCGCCGCCCTCCACGAGGAGGCGGCCGCGGCCGTGCGCCGAGCGGGGGTCGCCGTCGAGGTCTCGACGGCCGGCCTGCGAAAGCCCGTCGGCGAGCTCTACCCGGCCTCCGACCTCCTCGCACGCTGCCGGGAGGGAGGCGCAGGCGCCACGCTCGGCTCGGATGCGCACGTCGCCCACGACGTGGGCCGCGACTTTCCCGTCGGCCTCGGCCTGCTTCGCGCCGCCGGCTACGAGACGATCACCGTCTTCGACGCCCGCCGGGCCCGTCAGGAGCCGCTCCGCTGACTCGCAGCGCGCACCGGCCGCGTTCGCATAGGTTTGCGCCGGTGGACGAGCTTCGCGTGGGGATCGGCGTAGACGCGCACGCGTTCTCGGACGCGGCACCGCTCGTCCTCGGCGGAGTCGACTTCCCGGGCGAGCCGGGGCTCGCCGGGCACTCGGACGGGGACGTGCTCGCGCATGCGCTCGTCGACGCGGTGCTCGGCGCGGCCAGCCTCGGGGACATCGGCACCCTCTTCCCGTCGGGGGAGTCGCGCTGGGAGGGAGCCTCCTCGCTCGCGCTTCTGGAGCGTGCCTTCGCGACCGTGCGCGAGGCGGGCTTCGAGCTCGTGAACGCCGATTGCGTCCTCGTCGGCGAGCGACCGCGGATCGCGGCCGCCCGCGGCGAGATGGAGGAGCGCCTCGCCGGCGCCCTCGGCGTCGAGCCGGACCGTGTCGCCGTGCGGGCGACGACGACTGACGGCCTTGGCTTCACGGGCCGCGGCGAGGGCCTCGCAGCGCAGGCGGTCGCCCTCCTGCGGCGCGCCTGAGCCCGGCCTACTAGACCGAGCGCGGCAGCGTGAACGAGACGCGGGCGCCCCCGCCCGGCCGTGCCTCCGCCCAGATCCGGCCGCCGTGCGCCTCCACGAGGCCGCGGGCGATCGCCAGGCCGAGGCCGGCGCCGCCCCGCTCCCGCGTGCGTGCCCGGTCGCCGCGCCAGAAGCGGTCGAACATCCGCCCTACGGCCTCCGAGGAGAGGCCCTCGCCCGTGTCCTCGACCGTCACCTGCACCTCGCCCGCGAGCGGCTCCACGAGGACGGCCACCGATCCGTCCGAGGGCGTGTGGCGGAGCGCGTTCGCGAGCAGGTTGTAGAGCACGCGCTCCACCTTCTCGGGCTCGGCCCGCACGCGCTGCTCGGCGCCGTTCAGCTCGGCTCGAAGCGTCACGTGGCGGGCTGCCGCCTCCGCCTCGAGGCCGCGCAGGCACGAGTCGACGAGCGGGCCGAGCGCGAGATCGCTGAGCTCGAGCGTCAGCACGCCGGCGTCGATGCGGGCCAGCTCGAAGAGGTCGTCGACGAGCAGGCCGAGCGTCCGCACCTGCTCGCGCAGGGCCGGCAGGTAGCGCTCCGGCTCCGCGAGCCCGTCCTCGAGCGCCTCCAGCATCGCCTGCATGGAGGCGAGCGGCGTCCGGAGGTCGTGGCTCGCCCAGGCGACGAGCTGGCGGCGAGCGTCGAAGAGGCCTTCGACGCTCTCTGCCATCACGTTGAAGGACGCCGCGAGCTCGGCCAGCTCGGCGGGACCGCCCTCGGGCGCCCGCGCCGCGAGGTCGCCGCGGGCGAGCGCCGAGGAGGCCGAGCGCACGCGCTCGATCGAGCGCAGGATCGAGCCGCCGAGCAGGAAGGCTGCGGCGAGCGCGGCTGTCGCGGAGGCGGTGGCGACGGCCAGGATCGTCAGGTCGTGCTCGGAGTCGAACATGGCCACCCCGGAGACGAGCACGGCGCCGAGCGGGAGAACGACGGCGACGAGTCCGAGGGCGGCGAGCTGCAGGCGGAGCGTCGGCAGGCGGCGGAGGAGGAGCGCGGCGACCAATCCGGCGCCGAGCGTCGCAACCGCAACGACCAGGGCGAACCCGATCACGGCACGAGCCTGTAGCCGACGCCCCAGACCGTCTCGAGGAAGCGCGGCCGAGACGGGTCGTCCTCGATCTTCTCGCGCAGCCGGCGTACGTGGACGGTGACCGTGCCGGTGTCGAGCGCCGCCTCGTAGCCCCAGACCCGGTCCATCAGCTGGTCGCGAGAGAAGACCTGGCGCGGGTGGTTGGCGAGGAACCAGAGCAGGTCGAACTCCTTGGCGGTGAGCCTGAGCTGTTCGCCGCCCTTCGTGACCTCGCGCGTGCGCCCGTCGATCTCGAGACGGTCGAACGAGAGCCGCTCCGCGCGCGCGAGCGCCGGCTCCGTGCGCCGCAGGACGGTGCGGACGCGGGCGGCGAGCTCCCGCGGCGAGAACGGCTTCGTTACGTAGTCGTCGGCGCCGAGCTCGAGTCCGACGATGCGGTCGGCCTCCTCGCCGCGGGCCGTCAGCATGATCACGGGCACGTCCGAGCGTGCCCGAATCCAGCGGCAGAGCTCGAGGCCGTCGGCGCCGGGAAGCATGACGTCGAGGACCACCAGCGTCGGCTCGTCCCGCTCGAGCAGCTCGCGCGCCGTGTCGCCGTCGCCGGCCTCGAGCGTGCGGAAGCCCTCGCGGCGCAGGTAGCTGACGACGACCTCGCGGACGATCGGCTCGTCGTCGACGACCAGCACGGTGGTCACGTGCGTAATTGAACCTGGCGCCGGGAGGAGCGGGGCGGCTTCGGGCAGGGACCGCCCCGCTCCAGCCTGGATAGCTAGGCCCGGATGAGCGGGCAAACGAAGCGCGTCCCGGTGTCGACCAGCGAGCTCGCAGAGGCCACGACGGCATCCGCATTGGTCAGCTGGGTCGTGATGCCGAAAGCCTCGACGACCTTCCAGCGGCCTCCGTTGTAGCCCGGCGTGCCGGGGGCGGCCTCCGAGACGGACGCGCAGGTCGGGCAATCCGGGAAGAGGTAGATGGTGTCGGTCGGCCCGCGGTCCGGAAGCGACGTAGGCGTGGCAATCGTCCTGAACGCCTCGTCGAAGGCGTAGATCGTGCTTCCCGGCGGTCCCAGCGACTTGCCGTCGGCCATCGCCGGGCCCGCGAGGGCGGCGACGGCGAGTGCCGCGGCGAGGCTGACCAGCGTGATTCGCTTCATCGGCGTCTCCTTCTCGGTTGCGCTCCGAGGCTAGGGAGCCGAGCTTGCGCGGTTCTTACGCGGCCATTAACGCCGCCTTAATCCGGCAGGCGGACGGCGCCGTCCTCCACGGCGACGAGGCCGTCGCGGGCCAGGGCGGCCACGGCGTCGGCGTCCAGCTCGCCACTCCGGCGTGGTCGCGCGGCGACCGCGCTCAGCACCCGGGCGCGCCGTTGGCGGAAGGAGCCCTCGAAGCGGCTCTGGCGGCGCAGCGGCTCGTAGCGCCGGCCGCGCGAGGGGCACCCGTCCGCGAGGGGGCAGGAACCGCAGCGCGGCACGCGGGCGAGGCAGACCGTCGCGCCGAGGTCCATGAGCGCCTGCGCGCACTCCGGCCGGAAGCCGTGTCCGGTCCGCTCCCGCACCCTGCGGACGTTGGTGTCCTCGGGGAGCACGGCCGTTCCGAGGGCGAACGCCGCGACCGCGTCGGCCGTGTAGCGCCCCACTCCGGGAAGCTCCGTGAGGTCGTCGGGCCACCCGTCCGCGGCGATGCGCCGCGCTGCCCGGTGGAGGCTCACGGCGCGGCGGTTGTAGCCGAGCCCCTGCCACTCGCGAATCACGTCGGCTAGCGCGGCTGCGGCCAGCGCCTCGGCGGTCGGCCAGCGCTCGAGCCACCGTCCCCATCTCGGGACGACACGCTCCACCTGCGTCTGCTGCAGCATCACCTCGGAGACGAGGATCGCGTAGGGGTCGCGCGTCCGCCGCCAGGGGAGGTCGCGGCCGTGCTCGCGAAACCAGGCGAGGAGGGCGGCGTCCATCGCCGTCACGCTACTCGCACGACGGGCCGTCGCCTATCCGGGCGCGGCTTCGAGCTCGACGCGGAGGAGCTCCTCCACGTCGTCCAGGTCGTCTTCGACGTCGTCCACGACGCCGAGCTCGGCGAGGAAAGGGCCCAGGTACTTGCCCGCGATCTTCCCGGCCGGCTGCCAGAGCGGCTCCGTCGTGGCGGTCGAAGTCTCGCCGCTGCCGCCGGCCAGCTCCACGCGCAGGAACGTCGGCCGTCCGCCCGTGACGAGAAGTGCCCGCAGCACGGGCCGAAACGGAGCCGGGTCGCGCCCGTCGAGGCGCGCGACGATCGCCTCCGCCGCCGCGTCCGCCTGCTGGGCTGCAAGGCCGCCCTGCTTGATCGGGAAGGAGGTCAGGTCGCCCGCCGCGTAGACGTCCGGCAGGCCGGGCACTCTGCCGTGGGCGTCGGTCGGGACGAAGCCGCGTCGGTCGCGGGGCACGCCCTCGATCTCGGGGGCGGCGAGGCGGGGGAGCGCGAGGACCCGATCCGCGGCGACGACGGCGTCGCGGGGGCCGACCACGAGCCCCTCTTGCGTCACCTCCCGGGGGTAGGCGCTCGTCACGACGCGAGCTCGTCGCTCCCGGAGGAGGGCCGCCACGGCCGCTGCCGCAGGTGCGCCGAAGAGAGCGAGCGGCGCGGGCTCCGCCGTCACGAGCGTGATCTCGACCGGGACGCTCTTCCGCTCCAGCTCGGCGACGAAAAGCAGCGCGAGCTCGTAGAGCGGGAGAGGCCAGACGGCGCCCGAGGGAACCGCGAAAGCGACCCGCCGCGCCTCTCCTCGCTCCACCTCTGCGAGAAGGGCGCGGATTCGGTCGACGTCCGCGGGCCCGCGGAAGGTGAGTGCGCCGGGAACGGCCTCGTGCGGGAGCGCTCCGTAGGCGAGGACGATGGCGTCGTAGGGGAGCTCGGCGCCGCTGGCCAGCCTGGCGACGTGC
The DNA here is from genome assembly GCA_035711645.1 of Gaiellaceae bacterium. Lineage (GTDB taxonomy): Bacteria > Actinomycetota > Thermoleophilia > Gaiellales > Gaiellaceae > JAIBJN01. The sequence continues at coordinate 9,034 of DASTBX010000121.1, read as the reverse complement.
GAGTCGGCGTCGACCGCGACGAGCTCGCCCCGGGTCAGTCCGGCGCCCGCGGCACGAGCCAGTCCAGTGAGCTCGCGGCGGGGGACAGGTCGCGCGCCGAACGGCTCGACGACCGAGAGCGGGCGGTAGAAGAAGTGGGGCTCCGCGCTCACGAGCTCGACGTCGACCCGCTCGCCGGCGAGCGCACGGAGCGCGAGCGCCGTCTCGAGCCCCGACACGCCGGCTCCTGCGATGAGGACTCGCAGCTCGCCCCGGCTGGGAGCCGCCGTGCGTGTCATGGCTCCGAGTATCGAGCTCGGCGGGTCTCGCCGCATCCGGACTTTCCACGAGGTCGCGTCGGTGGGCTTGCGGATTGCCGCTCGGAGGGGCGGAGCGACGGGTCCCCGGGCCCCCCCGGCGAGCTAGGGTGGGCGCGTGATCGCGGAGCTCGACCGCGCCGAGATCGACGAGCTCCTGCATGCGCAGGTGGTCGGCCGCATCGGCTGCCACACCGACGGGGCCACCTTCGTCGTGCCGGTGATCTACGCCTACGACGGGGAGGCGTTCTACGCCTACTCGTTGGAGGGCCGGAAGATCCGCATGATGCGGGCCAACCCGAGCGTCTGCTTCGAGGTGGACGAGTACGACGGCCGGGGAAGCTGGCGCAGCGCGATCGCCCAGGGCACCTACGAGGAGCTGGAGGGGGCCGACGCCCAGCGGGCGCTCGCGCTCCTGACCGAGCGCTTCGCGGCGCGCGGGGGCGAGCGGCGCCCGCGAGGCGAGGGCCGTCCGGTCGCCTTCCGCATCCGGATCGACGAGGTGACCGGCCGCGCCGTCCGGCGCTGACTAGTTCCAGCGCAGACCGCGGAGCTGGGAGAAGTCGAGGTTCCCGCCGGAGAGCACGCAGGCGACCTTCGTGCCGGGCGGCGCCTCGACGAGCCCTTCGCGCAGCGCGGCCACGGTGGCCGCCGCGGCGCCCTCGACGACGAGCTTCGTGCGGGCCATCGTCCAGGCCACGTTGGCGAAGATCGTCTCGTCCGGAACCGTGACGATCTCGTCGACGAAGCGCCGCACGAGGTCGAAAGTGCGCTCGCCGACGCGCTTGACGCGCAGCCCGTCGACGATCGTGTCGCAGCGGTCGAGCGTGACGAGCTCGCCCGCCTGGAGGCTCGCCTTCATCGCGGGCCCGTCCGCCGACTCGACGCCGACCACGCGCACCGCCGAGCTCGCCTGCTTCAGGTACGCGGCGATCCCGGAGACGAGACCGCCGCCGCCGATCGGGACGACGACCACCTCCATCTCGGGCCAGTCCTCCAGGATCTCGACGCCGGCGGTGCCCTGGCCCGCGATCAGGTCGAGGTCGTCGAAGGGATGGACGTAGGCGAGGCCGTCGGACTCGACGAGCTCGCGCGCCCGCTCGTCGGCCTCGTCCCAGATCGACCCGTGCAGGACGACCTCGGCGCCGTAGCCGCGCGTCGCCTCGACCTTCGCGGGCGTGGCGTTCTCGGCCATGCAGACCACGGCTCGGACGCCGAGCCTCGCTGCGGCGAGCGCCACGCCCTGGGCGTGGTTGCCCGCCGACGAGCAGACGACGCCGCGGTCGCGCTCCTCCTGGGTTAGGCGGGCGAGCTTCACGAGGGGCCCGCGGATCTTGTAGGAGCCCGTGCGCTGGAGGCACTCGGCCTTCAAGCGCACGTCGAAGCCCGTTGCCTCGCCGAGCGCCCGTGACCCGAAGAGCGGCGTCCGGTGGACGTGCGGCGCGACGAGCGGCATGGCGGCCCGCGAGTCCGGCGTGGTCGTCGTCGCGCCCATCCCGGCCGGGAGCCTACTCGGAGGGGAGCGCCGCGGCGCTCCCCTCCGTCTCAAGCGCGGAGTCGTCGCCGTCACCACCGCCGGTGAGCCGTCCGCTCGGTACAGTCCCGCCCAGGTGGCGATCGACTACTTCCTGAAGCTCGACGGCATCCCGGGCGAGAGCACGGATGCCAAGCACAAGGGCGAGATCGACGTGCTGGCGTTCAGCTGGGGCGTGAGCCAGACGGGGTCGTCGGCTCCGGGAGGAGGGGGCGGCGCGGGGAAGGCGCTCTTCGAGGATCTCCTCGTCGTCGCCCGGACGAGCAAGGCGTCCCCGAAGCTCTGGCAGGCGTGTGCGAGCGGCCAGCACGTGAAGACGGCCGTGCTCGTGTGCCGCAGGGGGACGGGCAAGGGCCGGGTCGAGTTCCTGAAGATCACGCTCGAGGAAGTGACCGTCACGTCGTACGAGATCGACGGCTCCGACGAGGAGCTGCCGGTCGACCAGATCGCCCTCGCGTTCGGCAAGGTCCGCACGGAGTTCGTCTCCGTGGACTCCAAGGGGACCGCGCAACCCGCGGTCACGACCGCCTGGGACCTGAAGAAGAACGCCAAGGTATAGATGCTCGACCGGCGATTTGCGTACCCGCGGCTGGCGGCCGCGACGCGGCGCCGGATCGCCACACTCGCCCTTGCCCGTACTCTCGAGTACGGGCCGCGGACGACCGCGACGTCCGGCTCGGTCGCAACCGTCCCCGACGAGCTCGCCAACCACCGGCCGAGCATCTGATCCAATGGGCGTTCGGGTGCGCTTCGCGCCGAGCCCGACGGGGTCGCTCCACCTCGGCGGCGCGCTGACCGCGGTCGCCAACCGCCGCTTCGCGGACGAGCGCGACGGCGCTCTCGTCCTGCGCATCGACGACACCGACGAAGCGCGCGTCGAGCCCGGCTCCGAGGACGAGATCCTCGACGATCTCGCCTGGCTCGGCGTCTCCTGGGACGAGGGGCCCGTCCGCCAGAGCGAGCGTGCCGAGCGGCACCGCGAGGCGGCGAAGGAGATCGGCGTGCCCGACGAGGAGGGCGCGCTCCGCTTCCGCCGTGCGACGCTCGTCCGCCGGGACGGCCGCCCGACCTATCCGCTCGCCTCGGTCGTCGACGACCTCGACTTCGGGATCACGCACGTGATCCGCGGCAAGGACCTCCTTCCGAGCACACCTCTCCAGGAAGAGATCGCGCGCGCTCTCGGCGCCGAGCCGCCCGAGTACGTCCACCACGGCCTGCTCGTCGGCGAGGACGGCCGCAAGCTCTCGAAGCGGGCGCGGGCGGCATCGGTACGCGGGCTCCGGGAGCTCGGCATCCCGCCCGAGGCCGTGCGCGCCTACCTCGAGGAGCTCGGCCTGCCGCGCGGCGACGTCCACTTCGACGAGGGCCGGCTGCGACGGCTCGCCGTCGAAGTGCTCGGCGCGCTTCCCGACGACGAGCTGGCCGCCCGCGTAGGCGTTGACGTACGCCTCGGGCCGGCGCTGCGCGGGGCCCGCGACCTCGTCGAGGCCCGGGGGATCGCGGCGCGCCTCGAAATGCCGCCCTCGCCGGCCTCGAGCCGCTCGCCGGAGACGCTCGCGCGGTTCTCGGAGCTGCGCCAAGCGGCAGGCGAGGAGCTGGCCAAGGACGAGGCGAAGGCCGTCGTCAGGGAGCTGAAGGCCGTCGGCGGCGACCTCCGCGCTCTCCGCCTGGCGCTGACCGGGGCCGAGCGCGGGCCGGAGCTCTGGGCCGTGCTCGTCGCCCTCCCGAGGGACGAGGCGCTGCGGCGCGCGGGCGCGGCGGGCTAGCGCCCGAGCTCGGGCTGCAGCTCACGCAGCGTCGCGAGGAAGGCGTGGACTGCGCCCGTCGGCGCCCCGCGGTCGCGCCGCCGCACGGCGACGATCTGGCGGCGCACGGGCTCGGCATCCTCCATCTCGACCTCGCAGAGGGTGCCTGCGGCCAGCTCGGTCCTCGCTGCGCTCTGCGGGAGGAGGGCGACGCCCAGGCCCTCCTGCAGCATCTTCTTCGCAGCGTCGATGTTGTCGAGCTCCATGACGGCGTCGGGCTGCACGCCGGCGCCGCGGAAGAGCGCGTTCGTCAGCTCCGTGTAGCTCGAGGTGCGGTCGAAGAGGACGAGTCGCTCGCGCGCGATCTCCTCGAGGCGGATGCGTCCCCGCTGCACGAAGTGATGGCCCGGCGCGGTCACGAGGATCAGCCGGTCCTCGTAGAGCGGGGTCGTGGCGATGTCCGGGTGGCGGAGCGCGCGGACGAGGCCGACGTCGACCTGCTCTCGCAGGACGAGGTCGAGGACCTCCTCGGAGTGACCCGTCCGGACGCTCACGCTCACGCGCGGATGACCCACGGAGAAGCGCTTGAGGATGCCCGGAAGGACATACGTCGAGACGGCTGGCGCCGCCCCGAGCATGAGGCGCCCGGCGCCGCCGCGCTCGAAAGCGTTCACGATGCGCCGTCCGTCGGCGACGCTCTCGAGTGCCTTCACGGCGTGCGGCAGGAAGGCGTCTCCGGCCTCGGTCAGCCGCATCCCGCGCGGCGTGCGCGTGAAGAGCTTGGCGCCCAGGTCGGACTCCAGGCGCTGGAGGCGCGCCGTCAGCGCCGGCTGGGTCACGTAGAGCCTGTCGGCAGCCCGGCTCACGCTCCGCATGCGGGCGACCTCGACGAAGGCTTCCAGCTGAGCGAACTCTGCGATAAAGGGAGTCTATACAGAACATCCAAAGAAGCGATTTTATGAATATCGCAGGCGGGCATACGATCAGAAGAGTGCTGATGCAGACGACGACGACGAAGCGGCAGGCCGGGAGCGCGAAGCGAGGGGCGCCTCGCAAGGAGCCTGCCGCCGTCGTGCGCTGCTCGGCCGAGCTCGCCGAGTGCACGTGCCCGGAGTGGTGCGAGCGCGACCACGACCGCGACTAGAGGGGCCGTGCGGGGGACGGAGGTCGTAGCAGGGCTCGAGCTCGTCGCACCCCGCGAAGAGCGCGACGACGAGGTCTTGACGCCCGCCGCGCTCGACTTCGTCGCGGAGCTCCACCGCCGCTTCGACGGCACGCGGCGCTCGCTCCTCGCACAGCGTGCCGAGCGCCGCGGCCGCATCGCCGCCGGGGAGCTGCCCGACTTTCTGCCCGAGACGCGCGAGATCAGGGAGGGCGACTGGCGGATCGCGCCCGTCCCCGCCGACCTCCAGGATCGCCGCGTGGAGATCACCGGTCCGGTCGACCGCAAGATGGTCATCAACGCGCTCAACTCGGGCGCGCGCTGCTTCATGGCCGACTTCGAGGACGCGAACTCGCCCACCTGGCGGAACTGCGTCGAGGGCCACGTGAACCTGACCGACGCGATCGAGCGCACGATCGAGCTCGATACCGGCGAGAAGACCTACCGCCTCGGCGAGGATCCCGCCGTCCTGATCGTCCGTCCGCGCGGCTGGCATCTTCCCGAGCGGCACGTGCTCGTCGACGGCGAGCCGGCGGCGGGCGCCCTCGTCGACTTCGGCCTCCACCTCTTCCACAACGGCCGCCGCCTGCTCGACCGGGGCAGCGGCCCGTACTTCTACCTGCCCAAGCTCGAGAGCCACCGCGAGGCGCGGCTCTGGAACGAGGTCTTCCTCTTCGCCCAGGAGGAGCTGGGTCTCCCGCACCGTTCGATCAAGGCGACGGTGCTTGTCGAGACGATCCTCGCGGCGTTCGAGATGGAGGAGATCCTCTACGAGCTCCGCGATCACGCGGCCGGCCTCAACGCGGGCCGCTGGGACTACATCTTCAGCGTCATCAAGACGTTCCGCGAGCGGCCGGAGTTCGTGCTCCCCGACCGCGCCCAGGTGACCATGACCGTTCCGTTCATGCGCGCCTATACGGAGCTGCTCGTCCGCACGTGCCACCGGCGGGGAGCCCACGCGATGGGCGGCATGGCGGCGTTCGTCCCCAGCCGGCGCGACCCGGAGGTGAACGAGGTGGCGATCGCCAAGGTGCGGGAGGACAAGCAGCGCGAGGCGGGCGACGGCTTCGACGGCACCTGGGTCGCCCATCCCGACCTCGTGCCCGTCGCGATGGAAGAGTTCGACCGGGTGCTCGGCGACCGGCCCAACCAGGTCGCGCGCCTGCGCGAGGAGGTTGAGGTGGAGGCGGCCGACCTCCTCGACGTGCGCGTCCCCGAGGGCGAGGTCACCGACGAGGGCGTGCGCGGGAACGTGAGCGTCGGCCTCCGCTACCTGGAGTCGTGGCTCCGGGGAACGGGGGCCGTCGCCATCTTCGACCTCATGGAGGACGCTGCGACGGCGGAGATAGCGCGATCGCAGATCTGGCAGTGGCTGCGGCACGGGCACGTCGAGCGGGACCGCGTCGTCGCATACGAGGACGAGGAGCTCGCCGAGGCCCGCGAAGGCCGCTGGGCCGACGCGCGGGCCGTCTTCGACGCGGTCGCGCTCTCCGAGGAGCTGCCCGAGTTCCTCACCATCCCCGCCTACGAGCTCATCGACTAGGAGGGCTTGGTTTCGCCAAGTGCTCCTGAAGGAGGAATGCGGCATGGAACGCTGGGAAGGCATCGAGAGGCCCTACACGGAGGAGGACGTGGAACGGCTCCGCGGCTCGGTGCGGGTGGAGCACACGCTCGCGCGTCTGGGCGCGGAGCGCCTCTGGCGGCTGCTCCGTGAGGAGCCCTACGTGGCGGCCCTCGGCGCGCTCACGGGCGGCCAGGCCGTCCAGGTGGTGAAGGCAGGGTTGAAGGCGATCTACCTCTCCGGCTGGCAGGTCGCCGCCGACGCGAACCTCGCCGGGCAGACGTTTCCGGACCAGAGCCTCTACCCCTCGAACAGCGCGCCCGCGCTCGTCCGGCGGCTCAACCAGGCTCTACTGCGCGCCGACGGGATCGAGCACGCCGAGGGGACGCTGAACGGCCGCCACTGGCTGGCGCCGATCGTCGCGGACGCCGAGGCGGGCTTCGGCGGGCCGCTGCAGGCCTTCGAGCTGATGCGGACGATGATCGAGGCGGGCGCCGCCGGCGTGCATTTCGAGGACCAGCTCGCGTCCGAGAAGAAGTGCGGCCATCTCGGCGGCAAGGTGCTCGTCCCGACCCGCCAGTTCGTCCGCACGCTCGTCGCCGCGCGTCTCGCGGCGGACGTCTGCGACGTGCCGACGATCCTCGTCGCACGCACCGACGCGCTGAGCGCGACGCTACTGACGAGCGACGTCGACGAGCGCGACCACGGGTTCGTCACCGGAGAGCGGACGCCGGAGGGCTACTTCCGCGTCGAGGGCGGAATCGAGTCCGCGATCGCGCGAGCGCTCGCTTATGCGCCCTACGCCGACCTGCTCTGGTGCGAGACCTCGACCCCCGACATCGGCGAGGCGCGCGAGTTCGCCGAGGCGGTCCACGAGGGCTTCCCCGGGAAGCTGCTCGCCTACAACTGCTCCCCGTCGTTCAACTGGAAGCAGCACCTGGGCGACGAGGAGATCGCGCGCTTCCAGGAGGAGCTCGCGGCTCTGGGCTACCGCTTCCAGTTCATCACGCTCGCGGGCTTCCACGCCCTCAACGAGTCGATGTTCGACCTTGCGCGCGGTTTCGCCGCCGAGGGGATGCCGGCCTACGTCCGCCTGCAGGAGCGAGAGTTCCAGCTCGAGGAGGCGGGCTACACGGCGACGCGGCACCAGCGCGAGGTCGGCGCGGGCTGGTTCGACCTCGTCGCCCAGGCGGTCTCGGGCGGCGAGAGCTCGACGCTCGCGCTCGAGGGCTCCACCGAGCAGGCGCAGTTCGCCGGCGAGTCGCGGTAGCTAGCCCCCCGGCTCCGAAGCGCCCTCCGGCGGGCTGCTGCATGCCGTCGCCTCGCCCTCGAGCCACCCGCCCTCTCCGTCCGGGTAGAACGACATCGTGGCGACCGTGCTCCCGTCCCGCCGGGCGCGGAAGACGCCCTCCTGGGCCGGGTAGCCGGCCGGCTCGATCACGACGTCGGGCCGGAGCCCGACGAACGCCTCGAGGCTCGAAGCCGCGAGCGCGGGAAGCTCGCGCGCGTCGTCGGTCACCCTCCGCGGGGGATCGCCGTGCATCGACTCGGCGAACTCGCACCCGTCGATCTCGGTCGAGACCCAGATGCCTGTATCGAGCAGCTCCAACGTCGCCGAGGCGACCGGGCCGACCTCGTAGCAGGTGACCGTCCACGTACCGGGCCCGACCGGGAGCACGAGCTCCGAAGTCCCCGGCGGCGCCGCCGCGCCGGCACCGCCGCTCGAGCCGCGCTCGAGCGCGAGGTGCGCCTCGCGTTGGCCCTCGTTCCTCACCTCGAGGTGGAGACCGTCGCCCCTCGCCTCGACCACGGGCGTCAGCACGCGCGTGCCGCCCTCCGCTCCGCACGCGACGAGGGCGGCGTCCGGCGCCGTCCCGGGGCTGCGGCCCTGCTCGTCGGCCTGACCGCAGCCGACCGTCGGGACGAGCGCGAGACCCGCGAGCACCGTTGCCATCGTTCTCATGTCCGTTGGACGCAGCAGGCGGGCGCGGAGTTCCCGAGTCCCGCTATAACCGCACGAGCCATGGTGCTCTACGACTCGCTCACCCGCCGCAAGGAGGAGCTGCCGCCGCCGCCCGGGCCGATCCGCATGTACGTCTGCGGGCCGACGGTCTACCAGCGGATCCACGTCGGCAACGCGCGCCCGTACGTCGTCTTCCTGTGGCTGAAGCGCTGGCTCGAGGCACAGGGCTACGAGGTGACGCTGGTCGAGAACGTCACGGACGTGAACGACAGGATCTACGAGGCCGCGGACCGCGAGGGGATAGCGAGCGCCGAGCTCGCCGCCCGCGCCACGCGCTGGTACCTGGACGACACGGACGCGCTCGGCCTCGGCCGGCCCGACCACGAGCCGCTCGCGTCCGAGACGATCCCGGAGATCGTCGCGCTGATCGAGGAGCTCGTCGAGCGCGGGCTCGCCTACGAGTCGGGCGGCGATGTCTACTTCCGCGTCGCTGCCTACCCGGACTACGGCGAGCTCTCCGGCGCGAAGCGCGACGAGATGGTCGCGCAGGAGCCCAGCGACCTGAAGGAGGACCAGCGCGACTTCGCGCTCTGGAAGGCGACCAAGCCGAGCGAGGACACCTGGTGGGACTCGCCTTGGGGCAGGGGGCGACCGGGGTGGCACATCGAGTGCTCCGCCATGGCGGAGAAGCTGCTCGGGCCGGAGTTCGACATCCACGGCGGCGGCCTCGACCTGCGCTTCCCCCACCACGAGAACGAGCTCGCGCAGTCGCG
>DASTBX010000120.1:0-15585 GCA_035711645.1 Gaiellaceae bacterium | reverse complement strand
GACGATCGGCGTCTTCATCGGCTCGGCCGCGCTGATGGCGGTGTTCCTCTGGAACGAGACCCGCTCGCGCTCGCCGCTCGTGCCGCTCTCGATCTTCAGGCGGCGCACGCTCACGGGCGCGAACGTGATCGGCTTCGGCCTGGGGACGATGATCTTCGGGATGTTCTTCCTGCTCTCGCTCTACATGCAGCAGGTGCTGGGCTTCTCGGCGATGGAGACCGGCCTCGGCTACCTCGCCGTCGCCCTCACGGTCATCGTCGCGGCCACGATCTCCCAGGGCCTCGTCACCAGGCTCGGCGTCAAGCCGGTGCTGGTCGTGGGCATGGGGCTCCTGACCCTGGGACTCATCTACTTCACCCAGGTCTCGGTCGGCGGCTCGTACGCGACCGACCTCCTGCCCGGCTTCCTGATCATCGGCGTCGGCATGGGCTTCTCGTTCGTGCCGATCTCGATCGCCGCGCTCGCCGGCGTGCAGGGGCCGGAGGCGGGCCTCGCGTCCGGGCTCATCAACACGAGCCAGCAGATCGGCGGCGCGCTCGGTCTCGCCCTTCTGACCACGGTCGCCACGACCCGCACGACGGACCTGCTCGAGGGCGGCACGCCGCAGGCGGAGGCCCTCACGTCGGGCTTCAGCCTCGGGTTCTGGGTCGCCGTCGGCTTCGGGGTGATCTCGTTCCTGACGACGATCGCCGTCCTCCGCCAGCGGGACATCCCCGCCGTCTCCGGCGAGGCGGCTCCCGCCCCGGCGGCGTAGGCCTCGGCGCGAGGGAGCGGTCGCTTCGGCGGCCGCTCCCTTGGCGCCCCAGGCCTCAGGCATACTCGCGCGACGCCGCCGCGAGCGAGCCGAAGGAGGAGCCGAGATGGTCGAGGAAGCCCGCCTGGAGCAGCTGGAGGCAGGCCTCACGCCCGTCAGCGACGGGTGGTTCGTCGTCAACGTCCGGGACGGCGCCTGGGTGACGAACGAGGCTCTAGGAGCCGCCTGCGTCTTCGAGGGCGACGACGCCCCCTTCCCCGACGTGGGCTTCACTCTGCTCGTGCTCCACCCGGGTCAGGCGAGCAGGTACCACCGCGAGGCCAACCAGGAGGACTTCCTCGTCCTCGCGGGCGAGTGTCTGCTCCTCGTCGAGGGCGAGGAGCGGCCGCTCGGGGCCTGGGACTTCGTGCACTGCCCGCCGGACACGGACCACGCCTTCGTCGGAGCCGGCGACGGCCCGTGCGTGATCTTCATGACGGGCGCGCGCAAGGGCTGGCCGGAGAAGGGCATCGTCTATCCGCGCTCGGAGCCGGCGCTCCGTCACGGCGCGGGCGTCGAGTCCGAGACGACCTCGCCGGCCGAGGCGTACGCGCCGTTCCCGGAGTGGAAGCCGGGGCCGCCGGACGACTGGGACGGACTGCCCTGGGCCTAGCGGGACGACGCCGCTTCAGGCTCCGAGCGCGGCCAGGCTGGCGAGCGCGCGGGCGAGCCACTCGAACTCCGCCGGAATGCGCTCCCAGCCCGGCTCGCGGTTCTGGTAGGCGAGCTGGAGCTCGCGCAGGTCGTCCCAAACCCGGCAGGACGACGCGCCGGCGTAGGGGCAGTCCTCGGGCAGGAGCTCGCCGTCGAGCTGGTCCGCCATGGCCGCCTCCCACGAGCCCGCCTTGAGCGCGCGGACGAGGGTGGGCGGCCGCTCGCGTGTCCGGTACGCCTGCCGCATGTGGCGGTTAGACGTCGCTTGCGGTCGAATCGTTCACGGGCTCGACACTCCTACGTGACCGGCGTAGGCTTGCGTCCGCGATGACGTTCGCCCGTGTCCTCATCGTCGTCTTCGCACTCCTGGCGGCCTCGACCGCAGCCGCGGCCGGACGCGAGCCGCCGCGCGACCTCGAGCTCGAGTTCCTCGGCGAGGAGATCCTGCCGACCGGGCTCCAGTTCGAGGGCACCGAGGTCGGCGGGCTCTCGAGCATGGCCTACGACGCGGAGCGCGACCTCTACTACGTCATCTCCGACGACCAGAGCGTCATCGACCCGGCCCGCTACTACACGTTCGACCTCGACGTTGCCGACGGCGACCTCGACCCGGGCGACGTGGTCGTCACCGACGTGACGACGCTCCTCGACGCCTCAGGGCTGCCGTTCGCCGCCGCGAGCTTCGACCCAGAGGGGCTCGCGCTGACCCGCGACGACGAGCTCGTGATCACCTCCGAGGGCATCGCGACGCTACTCATTCCGCCCTGGGTGCGCCTCTTCGCGCTCGACGGCCGGCAGCTCGAGGACCTCCTCGTCCCGCGGGCGTTCATACCGGACGCGATCCCGCAGACCCGCGGCGTCCGCCAGAACCTCGGCTTCGAGAGCGGCGCCGTCGTCGGGAACCACTTCTGGACCGGCACCGAGGGCGCGCTCGTCCAGGACGGGCCGGCGGCGAGCCTCACCGAGGAGAGCCCGGCGCGGCTGCTCCGCTACAACCTCGCAAGGGGACGGCCCGACAAGCAGCACGTCTACTGGACGGACACGATCGCCGAGCCGCCCGTGCCGCCGACGAGCTTCGCGGTCAACGGGCTCGTCGAGCTGCTGCCCCTCGACCGGCGCACGTTCCTCTCCATGGAGCGCTCGTTCTCGGTCGGCGCGCCCGGCACGGGCAACACGATCAAGCTCTACACGGTCGATCTCGCGGGCGCGAAGAACGTCGCCGCGCGCGAGAGCCTCGCGGGTCAGCTGGACGACATCCGGCCGGTGCGGAAGGAGCTGCTGCTCGACCTCGACGAGCTCGGGATCCCGCTCGACAACGTCGAGGGCATGGCCTTCGGCCCCGACCTCCCCGACGGGCGGCGCAGCCTCGTCCTCGTGAGCGACAACAACTTCGCGCCGGCACAGTTCACGCAGTTCCTCCTCTTCGCGCTCGCGGACGGGTAGCGGCCGCCAAACCGGACCGGCCGGGCCGTCGTAAACCTTCGACGAGGCAGGTTCTTCCATGCAGTCGTCGGAAGGGGGAGGAATGGTCGTCCATCGACGGCTTCTCGCCCTCTTGATCGCGGTCGCGGCGCTCGCCGTGCTCGCCGTCTCGACGCCCGCCGGGGCGACGGGCGAGCCCACGACGAAGTGCGCCGCCTACGCGGTGTTGAAGGCGGAGAACGAGGTGCCGCCGTCAGCCTCGAAGGCCTTCGGAGCCGCAGCCGTGCACATCGACGGCACGACGCTGAGCCTCGCGGTCACGATCGTCAACCCGGCGCGGGAGGTGTTCTTCGCGGGGCACATCCACGACGGCGACGTCGGAGCTAACGGACCGGTGGTCGTCCCGCTCTTCCTGGGCCCGGACACGAACCGCAAGCTCATCGTGCAGGCCGCGCGGATGGAGATCGACGCGACGACGGCCGCGGGCATCTGCGCCGACGTCGACGGCTTCTACGTCAACTACCACACGCGGGCCATCCCCTCGGGAGCGATCCGCGGCCAGCTCATCGAGCTGTAGGAACCGCCGAGGGCGCTGGGCGAGGCCGACTCGGCGCTGACAGCGGGTCGTGCGGGACGGGAGACTCAGGACCCCCGCCCCGCATCACCCGCTCAGCGGCCGGCTCGACGGCCGCGACCGGGCCGCGAACCGGTCGTGGATCGCCCGCAGGCGGGGCTCGCGCTCGACCGCCTGCTCGACGACGTTCGGGTCGAACTGCTTCGCCGCCTCGCCCGAGAGCTCCTCGAAGGCGGCCTCCCAGGGCAGGGCGGCGCGGTACGGCCGGTCGCTCGTCATCGCGTCGAGCGCGTCGGCGACGGCGAAGATCCGGGCAGGGAGCGGGATGTCGAATCCTCCGAGCCGGTCCGGGTAGCCCGCCCCGTCCCAGCGCTCGTGGTGGTTTCGGACGACCTTCAGCCCCTCGCCGTGGAGGAGCGCGACACCGCCGAGCATCTGCTCGCCGAGCAGCGTGTGGGTCTCGAGGATGCGCCGCTCCGACGGCGTCAGCGGCTCGGGCTTCTGGAGGATGCGGTCCGGGATACCGATCTTGCCGACGTCGTGCAGGAGGAAGCCGTACTCGACGCTCGGCAGCTCCAGCAGCGCCGGCTCGATCGCCCAGGCCAGCTCCAGCGCGTACTGCTGCACGCGCTGGGAGTGCGCGTTCGTGCCCGTGTCCTTCGCCTCGAGCGCCGACGTGAGCGCCTCCACGGTCTCGCGGTAGGCCGCCTGGATCAGCGCCCGCTGGCCCCGCTCCAGCTCGAGGAGCCTGCGGAGGTCCTCCGCGTAACGGTGCAGCTGCCCCTCGGACGGCTCCGACTCCGAGACGTGGAACGGCGCCTCCTCCCCGCCGCCGACGAGGCGCTCGACGAGCGCGAGCAGGTCGAGCGGGCTGAACGGCTTGCGCAGGTACGCATCCGCGCCGGCGGACCGGGCGGCCTCGTGCCCCTCGCCCGTGCCCGTGAGGACGACGACGCCGATCTCGCGCGTGCGCGGATCGCGCTTCAGCTCGGCGCAGAGCGTCAGGCCGCTCGGTCCGGGCAGGCCGACGTCGAGGACGACGACGTCCGGCCGCCGGAGGTCAATGAGGCGGCGCGCGGAGGCGACGTCGGCCGCCTCGTCGATCTCGACGTCCATCACCTCGAGTGTCGTCCGCAGCAGCAAGCGGAGCCGCTCGTCGTCGTCGACGACTAGCACCCGAGCGGGCTGCTGGGGGCCGAGCCGCGGCTGCGGCCAACCGCGGCTCGGCTCGCGGCGGGAAAGGGCCGCCACACGGGAGCCGGGCGGTCCGTGGGTCGGCCCTTCTCGTGTGCCGGAGGCGGGAGCGTCCTCCGGCGCGTGCCGCGAATCCTCCTCGGAGGCTGCGAGGTCGACGACGATGCGGTCGCCTCCCTCGGTCTTGGCGGCGTAGAGGGCGAGATCCGCCCTGGCGAGCAGGACCTCCGTCGTCTCGCCGTCCGCCGGGTACGCGGCCGTGCCGCCCGACGCGGTGGGCAGCGGCACCGTTCGGCGATGCAGCCGGAGCGCCGCCCGCAGCCGGTTCGCGACGAGCTCCGCCGTGCCCGCGTCTCCGGGGACGAGGACGGCGAACTCGTCGCCGCCGAGCCGGTAGACCTCCTCGTTGGCCCGCGTCCGGCGGGCGAAGACGCGCGCGACCTCGCGGAGGACGTCGTCGCCGGCCTGGTGCCCGTGCGTGTCGTTGACGCGCTTGAAGTCGTCGAGGTCGAGCAGCGCGATCCCGAGCGCCTCCGCGCCGCGGGCGAGCAGCGTGTCGAGGCGCTCCTCGAACGCGCGCCGGTTGGGCAGCCCCGTGAGCGCGTCGCGCCGTGCCTCGTCGTAGGTCAGCGCGATCCGCCGCTCGTTCGCCACCGCGGCGGCGGCGAGGTCGGCGACGGCGGCGACGAGGTCCGGGTCGATGTCGAGCTCATTACCCGGCGGCATGGCGGCGAGCAGGACGCCGAGCGTCTCGCCCTCGTGCAGGAGCGGGACGGCGAGCGCCTCCTCGCAGGGGAGCCCGAGCGCGGCGAGCTCCGCCCGCTCGCGGACGTTCCCGAGGACGAGCCGCTGCCCGCGGAACGAGGAGACGACGACCGCGGGCGCCGAGACGAGCCGCGCCTCGGCGGCCGGCCCCCACGTCGCCGCGAGCGAGACGCCCACGTCCGGCGCCGCCAGGTAGACGGCCGCGCCGGCCCCGCCGGTCAGCTCCGTGAGCTCCCGGGCGACGAGCTCGCTCGCCCCGGTCGCGCTCGCCGCCCTGGCGAGCGTGTAGGCGAGGCGCACGAGCGGCTCGGCGGCGCCCGTGAGCGCGCGCTCGAGCTCCCAGAGCGGGGCGCCCTTCACGCAGCAGGCGGCCGCGCCGGCGGCGAGCAGCGCCGTCGCCGCATCCCGCTCGCCGCGGCCGGTCAGCCCGACGACGCGGACGTCCGGCATCAGCTCCCGGATCGCCCGGGTCGCGTCGGCTCCGGCCACGATCGGCAGGTCGGCGTCCACCAGGACAGCGTCGGGCGACAGCGCGAGCGTCAGGTCGACGGCCTCCTGCCCGTCCGCGGCCTCCCCGATCACCGAGATCTCGGGCTGCTCGGCCAGCTTCGCGCGAAGCGCGGCGCGGCAGTCCGCCGACTCGTCGCAGAGAAGCAGGCGGATCATCGGGCGGTCGTGGCGGGGTCGTCGACTGTACGGCGCATCGGCGCTTCCTCGAAAAAGGCGGCTGTGCAGGATGAGAAAGCCTGCGGGGCGAAAACTTGCGCGCGTGAGCCGGGAATCACTCCTTCGAGGGACGCCCGGGGTCGCGCGAGGCGGCCGCCTCGTCTACTCTTGGAAAACACGGGTGCAGCGCTGCGGCTTTTCGGAAGGAAGCGTCGTGACCCAGAGTCCGAGAACGAGGTAGCGTGGCCGCCGACCCAGCCGTCGGTCGCGCGGACGCCGCGGCGGCGAGGATCTCCTCGCCCGAGGCGCAGGCCGCCCAGCGCATGTTCGAGCGCCACGGCGACCGCGTGCTCGCCTACTGCCGCCGCCGGCTCGGCTCGCCCGAGGAGGCCGAGGACGCGCTCCAGACGACGTTCCTCTACGCCTGCCGGGGGCTCGGCCGCGGCGTCGTCCCCGTGACCGAGGTCGCGTGGCTCCTGAAGATCGCCCACAACGTCTGCCTCTCGCACTGGGACGCCGACCGCAGGCGCCGCCGGCTCGAGCTCGTCCGGGACCCGGAGAGCCTGGACGCCTCGACGCCGGCCGCCGCCGGCGGTCGCGAGGAGCTGCTCGCGCTCGAGTCCGCGCTCGCCGACCTGACCGACCTGCAGCGCCGGGCGATCGTCCTGCGCGAGTGGCGCGGCCTCTCGTACCAGGAGATCGCCGGCGAGCTCGGCCTCAGCGGGGCGGCCGTCGAGACGCTCATCTTCCGCGCGCGGCGCGCCCTGGCCGGCGGCCTGGAGCGGCAGGAGGTCGCGGTCGGCACGCGGGCCCGCCTCGCGCGCGCTCTCGACTTCGGCGGGCTCCTGGCGAGCGTCAAGTCCGTGCTCGGCGGCGGGGCTGCCGCGAAGGTGGCCGCGACCGGCCTCCTCGTCGGAGCCACCGCCCTGCTGGCCGGGTCGGCCCCGGAGGCGCCCAGCCGCGCAGCGCCGCAGTCGCGACCTCCGCCGGCGGCGGTCCGCCCGGCCGTGCCGCCCGTCGCGCCGGATCCCGCCGTCGCGCCGGCCGCGCGCGCCGCCGCGACCGCGAAGCCGCAGAGACCGAGCCGACCGGCCGCGGCGGCGAAGGAGCCCCGCCCCGCGAAGAAGGCGAAGCGGGCGGCGCCCGCCCCCGCCGACCCGGCACCGTCCCTGCCGCAGGCCCCGGCGCTCGGCGGGACCGTCGGACAGGTGACGACCGGCGTCGTCACGACCGTGGACGGCACCGTCGACACCGTCGCCGGCACCGCCGAGGGCGCGGTCGAGACGGTGACGGGGACGGTGGACGACACCGTCGCCGCAGTGCCGAAGGCCGTCGAGCCGACGGTCGAGATCGTGGACGGCGTGCTCGGAGGCGACGGCCTCCTGCCGTAGGGTAGACCCGAGCCCCCGGGGGCCCGCTAGCCCCCTTGCGGCGACGGCGCGTTCTCGCTAGCTTGGGGCTGCGGTCGAGAACGACCGCGCTGTCAGGCGACGAGGCCTGAGGAGCGGCGCTCCCAGGCCTTTTTCGTGCCCGCAAGAAGGAGGTGCAAGCATGGTCACCTGGACGCTGGTGACGGTCGGATACGTCGCGCCGAGCGTGCTCGGAGCGGTCGGGCTCAAGACGGCGGGCGACGCAGTCGCGCGCTGGGGCCGCGCGGCGACCCGCGCGGTTTGAGCGCCCGGAGGTAGAGGGCTGCGCGCCCGCCGCTGCGGGCGGCGCAGCCCTCTCCGTAGACTCGCCGGCATGGCCTCCCCCTGGCCCGCCGGCCCTCCCACGGCCGCCCACCGGGCGGCCTTCGTCGATGCCGAGCCGCGTCCGTACTGGCTCGCCGCGCTCCCGGCCCGCGAGCCGGAGCCGCCGCTCACCGGGCCGGCCGAGGCCGACCTCCTCATCGTCGGCGGAGGCTTCACGGGCCTCTGGGCGGCTCTCCACGCCAAGGCGGACGATCCCGCCCGTGACGTCGTCGTCCTCGAGGCCGAGACGATCGGCTTCGGCGCGAGCGGGCGGAACGGCGGCTTCGCGATCGGCTCGCTCACCCACGGGCTCGAGAACGGCCTCGCCCGCTTCGCCGCGGAGATGCCCGCTCTCGAGCGCCTCGCGCACGAGAACTTCGCGGGGCTGCTCGCGGACCTCGACCGGCACGGAATCGACTGCGACCTCGAGCTGACGGGCGACCTCGCGGTGGCGCTCGAGCCGCACGAGGTCGAGTGGCTCGCCGAGGCAGCGGAGGTGCTCGGCCGCTTCGGCCACGACCACGAGCTCTTCGACGGGGACGCGATGCGCGCCGAGGTCGCCTCGCCGATGTACCTCGGCGGCCTCTGGGACAAGACCGACGCGGCGATCCTCGACCCGGGCAAGCTCGCCGCCGGCCTCGGCGCGGCCGTCCGCGCCCAGGGCGTCCGCATCCACGAGTTGACGCCGGCGACCGGTCTGCGCGACTCCGGCGGGCAGGTGCGCGTGGCCACGCCCCGCGGCGCCGTCCTCGCGCGCCGCGTGCTCCTGGCGACGAGCGCCTACCCGCCGCTCGTGCGCCCCATCCGCCGCTACGTGGCGCCCATCTACGACTACGCCCTCGTGACCGAGCCCCTGAGCCCCGCCCGGCGTGCTGCGATCGGCTGGCGGCGCCGGCAGGGGCTCGGCGACAGCGCCAACCGGTTCCACTACTATCGGCTGACCGCCGACGACCGCATCCTCTGGGGCGGCTACGAGGCGGTCTACCGCTACGGCGGCCCGGTCGGGCCCGAGCACGACGACGACGAGGAGACGTTCGCCCTGCTCGCGCAGCACTTCTTCGCCACGTTCCCCCAGCTCGAGGGCATCCGCTTTACGCACCGCTGGGGCGGGGCGATCGACACGTGCAGCCGCTTCTCCGTCTTCTTCGGCACCTCCCACCGCGGCCGGGTGGCGTACTCCGTCGGCTATACGGGCCTCGGCGTCGCCGCGAGCCGCTTCGGCGCGCGCGTGGCGCTCGACCTCCTGGACGGGCGCGACACCGAGGCCACGCGCCTGCGCTACGTGCGCTCGAAGCCGGTGCCGTTCCCGCCGGAGCCCTTGCGCTCGGGTGTCATCCAGCTGACGCGCAACCGCCTAGCCGCCGCCGACCGCAGCGCCGGGCGGCGCGGCCTCTGGCTCCGGACGCTCGACCGCCTCGGCCTCGGCTTCGACAGCTGAGCGGCGCGTACGGCCGGGCTGCCGCCGGCGTCCGTAGTTCGCCGAAGCCCGAATCGGTCACGGCACCGATGGCGCGGGGAGAGCCGCGCGCCACGCTTGTGCCGTCACACGAGAAGGAGGCGCCGTGAGCCCGACCGAACCGATCATCGAGGCCCGAGCCGTCCGGAAGACCTACGAGACCGGCAAGGTCAAGGTCGATGCCCTGCAGGGGATCGACATGACGATCGAGCCGGGCGAGATGGTCGCCATCATGGGGCCGAGCGGCTGCGGGAAGACGACGCTCCTCAACTGCCTCTCCGGCCTCGACTCCGTCGACGGCGGGGAGATCGTCATCGAGGGAACGCCGCTCCAGGCGATGTCCGACCGCGCGCGGACCGACTACCGGGCCCGCCGCATGGGCTTCGTCTTCCAGTTCTACAACCTGATGCCCGTCCTCACGGCCGTGGAGAACGTCGAGCTCCCGCTGCTCGTCTCCCGCATCGACGCGCGCGAGGCGCGCAGGCGCGCGCTCGACGCGCTCGACCTCGTCGGCTTGCGGGAGCGCGCGAGCCACGTGCCGGACGAGCTTTCGGGCGGCGAGCGCCAGCGCGTCACGATCGCCCGCTCGCTCGTCAACGACCCCGCGATCGTGTGGGCCGACGAGCCGACCGGCGACCTCGACAGCGAGAACGCTGCCGAGATCGTCGAGCTCATGCGCCGCCTCAACGTGGAGCGCGGCCTCACGTTCCTGATCGTCACGCACGACATCTCGGTGGGCCGGAAGACCGACCGGATCGTCCGCATGCTCGACGGCCGCGTCGTCGAGGAGCAACGACTGCTGGAGGTGCACGATGTACTCGCGGGTCACGCTGCTTGAGATCGACACGATGCGCGTGGACGTCCCCGACGCCGTGGCGCGCTTCGAGGAGCACGCGATGCCGCTGCTCCGCGAGCAGGAGGGGTTCGAGGGCGCCGTCGTGCTCGCGAACGCCGAAGGGAAGGGGATGGTCGTCACGCTCTGGGCGTCGCAGGAGGCCCTCGAGGCCTCGGCCGGGCTCGCCGCCGCTCTGGTGGAGGAGTTCGTCACGGTCTACGCGGCGCCGCCGGGGCGTGAGTCCTACGAGGTCCTCTACGCGGACGTGCCGGACGTGGTGGTGAGCACGCGATGACCGAGCTCTTCGGCGTCCCGATCGACACGTTCCTCGTCGTCGTCCTCGTCGCGCTCGCGGGCACGTTCGGCGTCATCGCGATCCTCGCGCTCCGCAACCGCGTGCTCGTACGCCTCGGCGTGCGCAACCTCGGCCGTCGCCGGGGTCGGACGGCCCTCATCGTCGTCGGGCTGATGCTCGGGACGACGATCATGGCGACCGCGCTGACGACCGGCGACACGATGAGCAACACGATCCGCGGCACGGCCGTCGCCTCGCTCGGCGAGACCGACGAGCTCGTGTCGGTGCACGGTGCCGAGGTCGATCTCGGGACCGGGCTCGGCTCGGCCACGGGAGTCGAGTACTTCGACGAGGCCGTGGCCGACCGCGTCGAGGCGGCGGTCGCCGGCACGGACCTCGTCGACGGCGTCACGCCCGCCATCGTCGAGCAGGTCGCCGTCCAGGCGCCCGAGCCGCGGCAGACCGAGCCGCGCGTGACGCTGTTCGCCGCCGATCCCGAGCGCATGGACGGGTTCGGCGTCATCGAGGGGCTCGACGGCCCGGTCTCGCTCGGCGATCTGCCGGGCGAGGAGGTCTTCCTGAACGAGGAGGCGGCGCGGGAGCTCGGCGTCGGTCGCGGCGACCGTCTCCGCATCTACGCCGGCGGGCCGGCCGCGCACGCGATCGTGCGGGACGTCGTCTCCTTCGAGGGCGCGGGCACGGCCGACGCCGCCCTCTTCCTCCCGCTCGCCGAGGCGCAGGCGCTCCTCGGCGTCCCCGACCAGGCGAAGCACGTGCTCGTCTCGAACCGGGGGGACGCGACCTCCGGCGCCGCGCTGACCGAGGAGGTCGTCGACCGCCTCTATCCCGTGCTCAGGCCGCTCGGACTCGACGTCGACCCGGCCAAGCGGGATGCGATCGAGGCCGCGGACGAGGCCGGTAGCGCCTTCATGGCCTTCTTCACGACCTTCGGCACGTTCTCGATCGCGGCCGGGATCCTCCTCATCTTCCTCGTCTTCGTGATGCTCGCGGCCGAGCGCCGCGGCGAGCTCGGGATCGCCCGCGCCGTCGGCACGCGCCGCGGCCATCTCGTGCAGACGTTCACGTTCGAGGGCGCCGCGTACGACGTGCTTGCCGCGCTCGTCGGCGCGCTGCTCGGCGCGCTCTTCGCATGGCTGATGGTGCTCGTGATGGCCCAGGCGTTCTCCACCGTCGGAGGCGGCGACCTCGAAATCGACTTCGCCGTCTCCCCACGTAGCCTCGCGATCGCCTACGGGCTCGGCGTCCTCCTCACCCTCGCGGTCGTGGCCTTCTCCGCCTGGCGCGTGAGCGTGATGACGATCTCGAGCGCGATCCGGAACCTGCCGGAGCCCGCCGTCCCGCGCCGCCGGCGCCGGCTCGTGCTCGGTCTCGCGGGCATCGCGCTCGGCGTGCTCCTCGTCCTCTCGGGCACGACGGGCGACCAGGCGACGCCGATCATGGTCGGCGTCTCGCTCGTCCTGGTCAGCCTCGTGCCGATCCTGCGTCTGCTCGGCGTCGCCGAGCGCGTCGCCTTCACGGCGTGCGGGCTCGCGCTCGTGGTCTCGCTCATGCTCCCCTGGGGCATCTGGGAATCCGTCTTCGGGACGATCGCCATGGACTTCTCCACCTGGATCTCCGCCGGCCTCATGATCGTCGTCGGCGCAGTCTGGACGATCGTCTACAACGCGGACATCCTCATCGGCGCGACCATGCGCCTCTTCGGCCGCTTCCGCCGGGCGGCGCCAGTCCTCAAGATGGCGATGGCCTACCCGCTCGCGCACCGCTTCCGGACCGGCACCACTCTGGCGATGTTCACGCTCGTCGTCTTCACGCTCGTGACCGGCGTCGCCTCCAACGGGTCGTTCATCAAGGCCTTCGAGGACACCGAGACGTTCGGGGGAGGCTTCGACGTCCGCGCCTCGACGAGCGGCGGCACGCCCATCGTCGACCTCGACGCGGCGATCGCCGAGTCGGGGCTCGAGGCGGACGGGATCTCCGTCGCGGCGAGCCAGTCCTTCCTGCCGATCGAGGCGGCGCAGGTGGGCGCCGGCCGCGCGCCCGAGCCGTACGTCGTCCGCGGCCTCGACGCCGCGTTCCTCGAGCACACGACGTTCGACCTAGGAAAGATCGCGAGCGGCTACGGCTCGGCGCGGGAGGTCTGGGACGCGGTGGCCTCGCAACCGGGTCTGGCGGTCGTCGACTCCCTCGTCGCGCCGCGCCGCGACCAGTTCGGGTTCGGCGCGATGCCCGACTTCCAGCTGAGCGGCTTCTACTACGACGAGGGCCCCTTCGAGCCCGTCGAGGTCGAGGTGCAGGACCCGCAATCGAGAGGGACGCTGACGCTGACCGTGATCGGGATCCTCGCCGAGACGGCGCCGTTCGAGATGAACGGTCTCTCGACCTCCCAGGCGACGCTCGACCACGCCTTCCCCGGCAGGGCGAAGCCGACGATCCAGTACTTCGCGCTCGCGCCCGGCGTCGACCCGGACGCCGAGGCGGCGCGCCTCGAGTCGGCGTTCCTCGCCTACGGGATGGAGGCGGAGTCGATCGAGAAGGTCATGCGCGACGCGGCGGCGGCGAACATCACGTTCAACCGCCTCGTGCAGGGCTTCCTGGGGCTCGGGCTTCTCGTCGGCGTCGCCGCGCTCGGCGTCATCAGCGCGCGCTCGGTCGTCGAGCGCCGCCAGCAGATCGGCGTCCTGCGCGCGATCGGCTTCCGCCGCCGCATGGTGCAGGCGACCTTCCTGCTCGAGTCGTCCTTCATCGCGCTCACGTCGATCGTGGTCGGCACGGGCCTGGGGCTCCTGCTCGCCTGGAACATCATCCACGACACCCAGCGCCAACCGAGCTGGGAGAACCTGACGCTCGTCGTCCCCTGGGTGAACCTGGCCGTCATCTTCGCCGTCGTCTACGCCGTCGCGCTGGCCGCGACCCTCGCTCCGGCGCTGCGCGCCTCGCGCGTCCGCCCGGCCGAGGCCCTCCGCTACCAGTAGCGAGTCGAGCACTCGCACCCGGCTGGCGCCGTCCCCGCCGTCGGGTGCGATCTCGACGACCGTGAACATCCGGCCGGTGACGCCCTCGATCTCCGCGGTCGTCTCGTCGGAGAGCCCGCGGAGGAACGGCTCGCCGAAGTTCGGCAGCTTCCCAGTCGGGGTCGCCGCCTGACTCCGCAACCGCGGCGGAGTCGACGGGGAGGGGGCCGAAGCCCCCTCCCGGCCGGGTCCTACTAGGCCATCGCCTTGGCCTTCTCCTTCGTCAGCGTCTTGGCCGCCGACTCGACCTCGCGGAGAGCCTCCTTCTCCTCCTTGAGGTTCTCGTCCAGCAGGGTGACCGCGTCGGACTCGCCCATGGCGCGCGCCATCGCGATCAGCGACTCGTAGGCGGCGATCTCGTAGTGCTCCGTGCGAGCCGCGGCGCCCGCGTCGACGAGGTCGATCAGCGCCTGCGAGGACTCGGAGACGAGCTGGTCGTGCTCCTTCTTGAGGCCCTCGAAGCCGACGCACTCCTCGGTCTTCGGCTCGGAACCGAGCATGTCGAAGACCTGCTCGACGTTCGTGACGTGACCGCGGGTCTGGTCGAGATGCCGCTCGAAGCCCTTGCGCAGCTTCTCGGACTGGACCTCCGAGATCAGCTTCGGGAGCGTCTCCTCGGCGAGCTTCTGCTCGACGTAGAGGATGTCGCCCAGCTCGTGGAGGAAGAGATCCCGCGGCGTGCTCAGGTGGCTCATGTGTAACCCCTTTCGACGTGTTTGCCAGCACGTACCCGCCGGTGCATGGCGCGACACGGACGAGGTGAAACCCGTCGCTAGCGCGCGGAAGCGTGGCCCGCCGCCGCACGGAGCGCGCGCGGAAGAAGCGCGGCCACCTGGTCCGGCGCGATGCGGCCCACGGCCGCGGCGGCCAGGAGCGCCATGACGGCGTCGCTCGCCACGCACCACGGGCAGAGGGCCTCGAGGACGACGAGCTGCACGGCCAGGAGGTAGGCGCCGAAGGCGACGCCGACGAGCGCGAGCGCCGCGCCGATCAGCGGGGCGAGGTCGTTCGCGGCGAGAGCCGTCCCGAGGAGCGCGAGGTAGGCCGCGAGCCCGAGGACGGCGACCGGAAGCCCCAGAACCTCGCCGTACGCGGAGCTCTGCACGGTCTCGCAGCCGCCCGTGGCGCAGGCGACCGTCGTGCCCGTGAGGCGGGCGTGGGTGAGGTAGCCGGCGATCGCTGCCCCGGCGAGCGCGAGCCCGCCCACCGCGATCCTGAGGCCGCGGTCGGTCATCCGGCGAGGAGCGCGTCGATCGCGGCGCGGAACTCGCCCGGCCCGAGCGACGAGACCTCGAGCCGGTGGAGGTCGCCGCCGGTCGGGCCGAGCTCGAACCACGGCGTGCCCGTCACGCCCGCGGCCTCCGCCGCGCCGGCCGAGTCGGCGAGGCTCGCGCCGACCGCCTCGGAGCCTGCCACGGCGAGCAGGCGATTCTCGTCGAGCCCCGGGACGCTGCGCGCGATCCTGCTCAGGAGCTCTTCGTCGACCCAGCCTGCGTTCTCGCCTCCCTGGTTGAGATAGAGGAGCTCGACGACGTGCCAGAGGCGATCCTGCTCGCCGGCGGCGAGCGCGGTGCGGAGCGCCGTTTCCGAGTCGGGCCCGATGAACGCTAGTCCGCGCAGCTCGACGCGCAGGAGACCGGCGCGGACGTAGCGGTCGACGAGCTCGGGAAACGTCGTCGCCGCCCACTGCGCGCAGAACGGGCACTGGAGGTCGGCGTACTCGACGAGCGTCACCGGTGCGCCGGGCTCGCCGAGGACGCTGGCCTCCTGGGGGATGCCCTGGAGCAGTCGCTCGACCTGGGACGCCCCGCTGACGGCAACGCCGGGGGAGGAGCCGCCTCCGCCGCCGCCGCGTGCACCGAGCAGGCTGGCGGCGATGAGCGACAGGGCGACGATCGCCGCGAGGGCGGCGACGGCGGCGAGGCGGCTGCGGGTCAGGGCTGCTCGCCCCGGTGCGCTTCGCCCCGGGGCTATCCGGGCCTGAGCCACGTCTCCATGATTGGCGGCCGCGCCGGCGGCCGCCTGGTCAATCCTGACCAGTCGGGGATTTTCCGCACCGGAGATCAGCGGGCGGCCGGACGCGCGGGCTGCCGCCGGCGACGACGATCTCCACGATGACACCGCCCGATCTGTCCGACTCGTTCCGCTCGGGCGACCCGCTCCTCG
>DASTBX010000119.1:0-7106 GCA_035711645.1 Gaiellaceae bacterium | reverse complement strand
TCCATGCGGCCCGGAACTACGGCGTCGAGGCGCTCGGCGTCACCCTCAGCGTCAACCAGGGGAAGCTCGCGCAGGAGCGGATCCGCGAGGCGGGCGTCGAGGATCGCTGCCGCGTCGAGGTGCGCGACTACCGCGAGGTCGACGAGCCCGAAGGGTTCGACAAGATCGCGAGCATCGGCATGTTCGAGCACGTGCGCGCGGACGCGCTCGTCCCCTACTTCGAGCACGTGCGCCGGCTTCTGCGGCCGGGCGGCGTCCTCCTCAACCACGCCATCCACCGCCTCCACGACGCGCCGCGGCGAGGCGCGTCCTTCATGGACCGCTATGTCTTCCCGGACTACGAGGTGCATTCGCTCTCGACCGCGCTGCAGACCGCCGAGGCCGCCGGCTGGGAGGTGCGCGACGTGGAGAGCCTGCGCGAGCACTACGTGCTGACGACGCGGCACTGGCTGCGCCGCCTCGAGGAGCGCCACGACGAGGTCGTCGCCGCGGCCGACGAGGTCGCCTACCGCGTCTGGCGCCTCGGCTTCGCGGGCTCCGCCTACGGCTTCGCGACCGGCCGCGTCACGCTCTTCCAGACCCTGCTCGCGAAGCCGCGCGACGGCGTCTCCGGGCTGCCGCTCCAGCGGGCCGACTGGTATGGGTAGCGCTCCCGCCGCCGAGGCCCGCCGCGAGCCGCTCGACGCCCGGCGGGGCGCCGGGCCCGGGTCGGAGGCCGCTCGCCGGACGCTCGCCGTCCTCGACGAGCTGCTCCGCGACTACCGGCCGCGCGACTTCGGCTTCCGCCTCTGGGACGGGACGACGGTGCCCCCGGAGGCCGGCGAGGAATCCCGGTTCACCCTCGTCCTCCGCCACCCCGGCTCCCTCCGCGCGCTCCTCTGGCCTCCGACACAGCTCGCGATGAGCGAGGCCTACCTCCACGACGACATCGACGTCGAGGGCGACATCGCCGGCGTCTTCCGGCTCGCCGACCACCTGCTGGCGCGCCCGTGGACGCTTCGCGAGCGCCTCGGCCTCGCGCGGAACCTCCTCGCGCTGCCGTCGGAACGCCGCCCGCGCGAGGGCCAGCAGCCTGCACGGCTGACCGGCAGGCGGTTCTCGCTCGCCCGCGACCGGCAGGCCGTCTCCTATCACTACGACCGCTCGAACGAGTTCTTCGGCCTCTACCTCGACCGCCGCATGGTCTACTCGTGCGCGTACTTCGCCTCGGCGGACGAGGACCTCGACACGGCGCAGGAGCGGAAGCTCGACTACCTCTGCCGCAAGCTGGCGCTGCGGCCGGGCGAGCGGCTGCTCGACATCGGCTGCGGCTGGGGCGGGCTCCTCATGCACGCGGCCGAGCGCTACGGGGTCGAGGCCGTGGGGATCACGCTCAGCGAGCGTCAGGCCGAGCTCGCGCGGGAGCGCATCGCGCACGCCGGGCTCGGCGACCGCTGCCGCGTCGAGCTCGTCGACTACCGCGAGCTCGACGAGCCCGAGGCCTACGACAAGGTCGTCAGCGTCTGCATGTTCGAGCAGGTCGGAGAGAACCTGCTGCCCGAGTTCTTCGCGCGCGCGCGGCGGCTCCTGCGCCCGGGCGGCGTCTTCGTGAACCAGGGGATCTCCCGCTCGGCCGACTTCGAACGGACCGTCCGCCGGGGGCCGTCCTTCATGGACCGCTACGTGTTTCCCGACGGCGGCGTCGTCCCGATCGCGACGACGCTCGCCGCCGCCGAGGCCGCCGGCTTCGAGCTCCGCGACGTCGAGAGCCTGCGCGAGCACTACGTCCTCACCCTCGGCCACTGGGTGCGCCGGCTCGAGGCCGCGGCCGATGCCGCCCGGCGCGCCGCCGACGAGGTCACGTACAGGGTCTGGCGGCTCTACATGGCGGGCTCGGCCTACGGGTTCGAGACGGGCCGGCTGAACCTCTACCAGCTCGTCGCCTCCAAGCCCGAAGCCGGTCGCAGCGGCCTGCCGCTGACCCGCGCCGGGCTGTACCTCTACTAGCTAAGGGCTCCAGGCGACCCCGACGGCGCCCGGGCCCGTGTTCGTGGCGACCACTGGCGAGAACTCGAAGAGCTCGACGGCGAGGCCGGGCACGAGCCTGCGCACTTCGCCCGCAACCCGCTCGCCCTCGGAAGGTGCCTCCGCGTGGACGACCGCGGCCCTTGCCACGCCCGCTTCCCGCACGGAGGCGGCGAGCAGGCGCTCTAGCTCGGCGAGCGCCTTCGCGCGCCCGCGCACGCGCTTGACCGGGGCGTTCTCGCCCTCCCGGATCTCGATCACCGGCTTCGTGTCGAGGAGCTGGCTCGCCAGGCCGGCGGCTCGGCCGACGCGGCCCCCGCGGACGAGGTAGTCGAGCGTCTGGAGCGTGTAGACGAAGCGCGCGTTGCGGCGATGTTCTTCGACCGCCACGGCGAGCTCCTCGTCGCTCGTGCCGCGCTCCAGCCGCTCCTGGAGCGCCTCGGCGAGCAGCACGATGCCGGCCGCGACCGTCTGCGAGTCGACGACCGTCACCCGGCCGTCCTGGCCGGCGGCCGCGAGATGCGCGCTCTGGCACGTCCCCGAGAGCTTCTCGGAGATGTGGATGCTGACGATGCGCTCGTAATCCGAGAGGCTCTCGTAGACCGCCGAGAAGTCGCCGGGCGAGGGCTGCGAGCTCCGCGGCTGCTCCGCCGAGGCCCGCATGCGGCGGAAGAACTCGTCGGGCCCGATCTCGACGACGTCGAGGAAGGTCTCGTCCCCGAGGCGCAGGTAGAGCGGCACGAGCCTCCAGTTGGCGTGCCGGTCGCCCGGGCTCGCGAGGCCGGCCGTCGAGTCGAGGACGATCGCCGTGTTCTCGGCTGTGAGCGTGGGAGGCACGGGCCCACTTTCCCTCACGGCCGCCGCCGCGGCAAACTGCAGCGATGGCGAAGACGCCGAATGCGGCGGTCTCGTGTCCTCTCTGCGGGTTCGAGAACCCCGACAATGCGCGCTTCTGCGCGGGCTGCGGCTCGAGGCTTCCGTCGCCGCCCGCCTCGATCTCGGCGCTCCCCGACGAGCGCAAGGTCGTGACCGCCGTCTTCGCCGACCTCGTCGGCTTCACGGCGCGCGCGGAGCGTCTCGACCCCGAGGACGTCCGTGCCGTGCTCAACCGTTTCCACGGCCCGCTCCGCGAGGAGCTGGAGCGGTTCGGGGGAACCGTCGAGAAGATCATCGGCGACGCCGTCCTCGGGCTCTTCGGCGCCCCGGTGGGCCGCGGGGACGACCCCGAGCGCGCCGTCCGCTCTGCGCTCGCCGTCTGCGAGCGGGTCGCGGCGCTGAACGCGGAGGAGCCGGACCTCGATCTCCACGTCCGGGTCGGCGTCGCGACCGGCGAGGCGCTCGTGGCCCTAGGCGCGCGACCGGAGACCGGCGTGGGAATGGCCGCCGGTGACGTCCTCAACACGGCAGCGCGCCTCCAGGCGGCGGCGCCCGTCGACGGCGTGCTCGTCACGGCGGAGACGTATCGCGCGACGCGCGATGCGATCCGGTACCGCGACGCACCTGCCGTCGAGGCGAAGGGCAAGAGCGAGCCGATCGCGGTGTGGGAGGCCGTCGGCGCCGCCGACCCGGCCGCCGACGAGCGTCCCCACCGGGACGCGCCGCTCGTCGGGCGCGACGCCGAGCTCGAGGTCCTCGGCCGCGCGCTTGCGCGGGCCCGGGAGGAGCGGACGCTGCGGCTCGTGACGATCGTCGGCGAGCCCGGGATCGGCAAGAGCCGCCTCGTCTTCGAGCTCGCCCAACTCGTCGACGCCGAGCCGGAGCCGATCGGCTGGTGCCGCGGCCGCGCGGTTCCGTACGCGTCGGGCTCCTCCTTCGCCGCCCTGGCCGAGATCGTGAAGGCCGAAGCGGGAGTGACAGAGAGGGACACGGTCGACGAGAGCACGGCGAAGCTCGTGCGAACCGTCGCGCGGCTCGTCCCCGACCCGTCCGACGCGCGTTGGGTCGTACGCCACCTGCGTCCCCTCGTCGGAGTCGCCGGCGACGCGGGCGCAGCCGAGCGGGCGAGCGGGACGTTCGCCGCCTGGCGGCGGTTCTTCGAGGCGCTGGCCGACCAGCGGCCGACGGTCCTCGTCTTCGAGGACCTGCACTGGGCCGACGAGGGATTGCTGGAGTTCGTCGAGCACCTCGTCGAGTGGGCCGACGAGGTCCCGCTCCTCGTCGTCGCGACGGCACGCCCGGAGCTGCTCGAGACGAGGCCGGGCTGGGGGCGAAACGGCAAGTCGGAGACCCTCACGCTCCACCCGCTCTCGGACGACGAGACCGGGCACCTCCTCGCGCGGCTGCTCGAGGAGGTCGTCGCCCCGGGCGCGACGGGGCGGGAGCTCGTCGCCCGCACCGGCGGCAACCCGCTCTACGCCGTCGAGTACGTGCGGATGCTCGCCGACCGGGGCCGGCTCGAGCCGCGCGCCGAGCTGCCGCTGCCCGAGTCGGTCCAGGCCGTCATCGCGGCACGGCTCGACGGGCTCGGGCCCGAGGAGAAGGCGATCGTGCAGGACGCCGCCGTGGTCGGCAAGGTCTTCTGGGCCTCAGCGATCGCCGCGATGGAGGGCATCGCCCCCGGCTCCGTCGAGGAACGCCTCCGCGCCCTGGAGGAGCGGGAGTTCGTCCGGCGCGAGCGGGTCTCGGCGCTCGGCGCGGAGCACCAGTACGCGTTCAGGCACGTCCTCGTCCGCGACGTCGCCTACGGCCAGATCCCGCGGGCGCGGCGGTCGGAGAAGCACGAGCGCGCCGCCGAGTGGATCGAGTCGCTGGCGGCCGGGCGCAGCCAGGCCGAGCTCACCGCCCACCACTACCTGAGCGCGCTCGAGCTCGCGCGCGCCTCCCACCGCCAAGTGGACGGCCTCGAAGGCCGCGCGCTCGGAGCGGCGCTCGAGGCCGGCGAGCGCGCCTCAGCGCTCGGCGCCTTTGCGGCGGCCGTCCGCTTCTACCGCTCGGCCCTCGAGCTCGTCGATGACCCGAACCCGGAGCTCGTCTTCGCCTACGGAATGGCCCGCGTGCACGCCGAGGGCGAGGGCGCCGAGGAGCTCGCCGCAGCGCGGGACGCGTTCCTCGCCCGCGGCGAGGACGAACGCGCCGCCGAGGCCGAGGTCGCGCTCGCAGGCCTGCTCACGAACCGCGGCGAGCGCCTGACCGCGCTCGGCCATCTCGAGCGCGCGGCCGAGATCGTCGCTTCTGCCGAGGCATCGCCCTCGAAGGCGCACGTCCTCGCGAGCTTTGCGCGCTTCCGCCGGCTGAGCGGAGAGCACGAGGAGGCCGTCCGGCTCTCGCGCGAGGCGCTCGCGATGGCGGAGCAGCTCGGGCTCGAGGAGCTCCAGGCCGACGCGTCCAACAACCTCGGGATCAGCCGCTTCGCGACGGGCGACGCGGACGGTCTCCACGACCTCGAGCGCAGCATCGCGCTCGCCTCGAAGCTGAGCTCGCTGGAGGCGATCCGCGGCCTCCGCTTCCTCGCCGCCGCCCACGGCCTCCGCGGCGACCTCCCGCGGAGCTACGACCTCTACGCCGAGGCCCACACCCTCGCAGCCCGGTTCGGTGACGCCTACAACACGCGCTCGCTGGTCGCGGCGACCGTCTTCGAGCGTTACTGGACCGGCTCCTGGGACGAGGCCGTGCGGACGGCGGACGACTTCATCGCCGCCTCGGAGACCGACCCGCACTTCCACGAGATCCCCTGTCGCCGGATCCGCGGGCTCGTTCGCCTCGCGCGCGGCGAGACGGCGGGAGCCGAGGAGGACGCGGAGCGCGGCCTCGCCTTCGCGCGCGTCGCAGGGGACCCCTGGTTCCTGAACCCGGCGATCGCCTTTCGAGCGCGGGTGCTCGTCGAGACCGGCAATTCGGACGAGGCGGGGCCGCTCGCCGACGAAGTGCTGGCCGCCTGGTCGGGGAAGGGCTTGTTTCCGTCCTACGAGGCGGCCGACCTCGCGGTGGTCCTCGTCGCGCTCGAGCGTGGAGCGGACCTCGAGGAGGCGGCGCCGCGCTCGGGGTCGCCGACCCGCTGGTTCGAGGCGGCTCTTCTCTATGCGGCCGGAGAGTTCGAGGCGGCGGCCGACCGCTACGCGGAGATCGGAGCGGGGCCGGACGAGGCGTACGCCCGCCTGCGGGCTGCAGAGCGGCTGCTCTCGAAGTCACGCGGGGAGGCGGAGGCCCACCTCGCCCGTGCCCTCGCGTTCTTCGACTCCGTCGGCGCAGCGGCGTACGCCGCCGAGGGAGCGGCGCTCGCCGCCGGGCATTAGCCGTCGACTACCCGTCCGCTACAGGTACCTGTCGAGGAAGGCCTGAGCCACCGCCGAGTCGACCCGGTATGAGAAGTTCGGCCCGTCGCACCGGAGGCTGAACGTCCACGTGTTGATGCCGACCACCGTTCCCTCGTGGAAGAGCGGCCCGCCCGAGTCGCCGAAACACACGCTCTTCGTGATCTTCACGAAGCGGTCCGGGAAGGCGTCCCGCTCCGTGATGACGGAGACCTCCTTGTAGGTGCGGTCGTCGTCGAAGCGGATGATCGCGCGGGGCGAGAAGAGGCTCCCCGTGATGAACGCGTCGACGCCGTAGCCCACCACGATGAACGACTCGTCCTTCAGGTCGAGCGCGTCGAGGTAGCCACGGTCGGCCACCGGGGCCGGCGTGACCCCCGCTACTTCCTCGGTCAGCCAGACGAGCGCGATGTCCTCGGCAGGAGGCGCCAGGCACAACCGCTTCGAGTTCCCGAGGCACGGTCCGGCGGTGAACCAGTCCGGGTGCACGACGAGGTGGTCGACCGAGTAGTACGTCGAGCTCGCGTCGGGCGTCGGATCGAACGAGACGCGCAGGTCGGCCGGCGAGTCGGGCTCGAAGAAGTCCGTGCAGTGTGCCGCCGTGAGGACGACGTCGGGCGCCACGAGCGTGCCCGTGCAGAAGCTGAACCACTCGCCCTCGCTCTCGAGCTGGAGCACGCCCACGTTTGGGAAGCGATTCGTCGTGTCGTCGGTTCCCCGGATGACGGCGCCGCCCGGGCTCGCGACGACCAGGACGAGGCACGCGGCTGCACCGGCGAGTCGGGTCGGCCAGCGGAGTCTCGAGAACATCGACCCCTCTCCTCTCCCGGCGATCGTCCGGCGCTCCGTGCG
>DASTBX010000118.1:0-5279 GCA_035711645.1 Gaiellaceae bacterium | reverse complement strand
CGAGCTGCCGGTCGGCCTGCTCGAGCTCTGCTGAGGCGGTGTCGAGCGTCAGCCGCCGCAGCCGGCGCAGCTCCTCGGCGAAGCCGACGAGCGGATGCATGATCTCGACGAGCGGCGCCTCACCCGTCCGGTCGGCGACGGCGAGGGCGGCGCGGACGATCGCGCGCACCTGCATCTCGTAGATCTCGGGGTAGAGGAGCCCGAGTCGGCAGCCGCGCGTGCCGAGCATGGGGTTCGCCTCGCGGAGCGCGCGGATGCGCCGACGCATCTCGTCGGTCTCCGCCTCCTCGAGGGGCGGCAGGAACTCGTGCAGCGGCGGGTCGAGCAGCCGGATCGTGATCGGCAGGCCCGCCATCGCCTCGAAGATGCCCTCGAAGTCCTCCTGCTGGAAGGGGAGCAGCCGGTCGAGCTCGGCGCGGCGCTCGTCCCGAGAGGAGGCCATGATCATCGCGCGGACGCGGGGCAGCCGCTCCTCCGCCATGAACATGTGCTCGGTGCGGCAGAGGCCGATGCCCTCGGCGCCGAACTCCCGCGCCTTGGCCGCGTCCTCGGGTGTGTCGGCGTTGGCGCGCACGCGCAGGCGGCGGATCTCGTCGGCCCAGGTGAGCAGCGTCTCGAAGTTCTCGTCGATCTGCGGCGGGACGAGCTCGACCTCGCCGACGATCACCTCGCCGCTGCCGCCGTCGATCGTGAGCACGTCCCCCTCGGCCAGCTCGCGCTCGCCGAAGCGGATGCGGCGGGCCCCCTGGTCGACGGCGAGCGCGTCGCAACCCGCCACGCACGGCTTGCCCATGCCGCGCGCGACGACCGCGGCGTGCGAGGTCATGCCTCCGTGCGCCGTGAGGATGCCCTTCGCCTCGATGAGGCCGTGGATGTCGTCCGGCGTCGTCTCGGGCCGGACGAGGATGACGGCCTGGCCGGCCTTGCCCTGCTCCTCGGCGCGGTCGGCGTCGAGGACGATCGCGCCCGTCGCGGCGCCCGGCGAGGCGTTGAGGCCCCGCGCGGCGACCTCGTATTCGGCGGCCGGGTCGATCATCGGGTGCAGGAGCTGGTCGAGCTGCGCCGGGTCGATCCGCGAGACCGCCTCCTCCCTGTTGAGCAGCTCCTCCGTGACCATGTCGACGGCGATGCGGACCGCGGCCGCGGCGGTCCGCTTGCCCGTGCGCGTTTGCAGGATGTAGAGGCGGCCGTCCTCGATCGTGAACTCGATGTCCTGCATCTCGCGGTAGTGCTCCTCGAGGCGCGCCATCGTCTCGGCCAGGCGCTCGTACGGATCGGGAAAACGCTCCCGCATGTCGGCGATCGGCTCGGGCGTGCGGATCCCCGCGACGACGTCCTCCCCCTGCGCGTTGACGAGGAACTCGCCCCACATCCCGGGCTCACCGGTCGCGGGGTCCCGCGTGAACGCGACGCCGGTGCCGGAGTGGTCGCCCGTGTTCCCGAAGACCATCTGGACGACGTTCACCGCCGTGCCGAGGTCGTCGGGGATGCCGTTCGCGCGCCGGTACACCTGGGCCCGCGGGGTGTTCCAGGAGTCGAAGACGGCGCGGACGGCACGCTCGAGCTGCAGGCGGGCGTCCTGCGGGAAGTCGTGGCCGGCGCCCTTCGCGTAGATCTCGAGGAAGCGCGCGGTGAGCTCCCGCAGGTCGTCGGCGCCGAGCTCGACGTCCTGCGAGACACCCAGGCGATCCTTGAGACCGGCGAGCTCCGACTCGAAGCGCTGGGCCTCGACCCCCTCCACGACGTCGCCGTACATCTGGATCAGCCGCCGGTACGCGTCGAAGGCGAAGCGCTCGTTCTCGGTCGTCCGCGCGAGACCCTCGACAGCCACGTCGTTGAGGCCGAGGTTGAGGATCGTGTCCATCATCCCCGGCATCGAGACGGCCGCGCCCGAGCGGACGGAGACGAGCAGTGGATTCGCCGCGTCGCCGAAGCGCTTGCCGGTCGCCTCCTCGAGCCGCGCGACGTGGGTCTCGATCTCCTCTTCGAGCCCGGGCGGAAGCTCCCCCCGGCCGCGCAGATACTCGCGGCATGCCTCCGTGGTGACCGTGAACCCGGCGGGCACGGGCAGTCCGATGGCGGTCATCTCCGCGAGCCCGACCCCTTTGCCGCCGAGCAGCTCGCGACCGAGGTGCGCCCCCTCCGTGAAGTCGTAGACGTAGCGCGCACCCATTCCGCTAGGCGTGCATTGTCCCATCCGGCCTCGGTCCGCGCCATGGGAGGCGCTGCCGAGCGGATCCCCCGGCAGGGGAATGGCGCGAACCGGCGGCCTCCCCCATCGTGAGACCACGGGCTAGGCAGACGCGGGGCGCCGCAGCCTACGTCTCGGCCCGAGTAGAGGCGGCTCGCACCACGGCCGCCTCTTGCTTTGCCCGCACAGAGTCGCGTCGATCCGCGCGCCACATGCGCGCCTTTTCCGGTTAGGCTCGGGCCATCGGGTTGGGGAGGTGGGGTCTT
Organism: Gaiellaceae bacterium; assembly: GCA_035711645.1. Classification (GTDB taxonomy): domain Bacteria; phylum Actinomycetota; class Thermoleophilia; order Gaiellales; family Gaiellaceae; genus JAIBJN01. The sequence continues at coordinate 2,822 of DASTBX010000118.1, read as the reverse complement.
CCCTGATTGACGCGGGCGCGCGTCTATCCGCGTCGTTGGCCGGGGGCCGAGACGGGATCCTCCGACGCGGCGGCGGCGGTCGCCGCGGCATGGTTTCGGCGCTCGGCGAGCCACGAGACGAGCCGGATGCCGATCCACACGGGCGTGAAGAGGACGTAGAAGACGAAGAGGCCGGCCGCGAGGGCGAGCAGCCACAGCGGCCACCAGTAGCGCGGAATCGGCGGCTTGCCCGTCATCCGCCGGTTTCGACCCCTAGCCGCCGCTCCTCGACAATGCGCACGATGCGGCGTGCGGTCTCCTCGATGGCGAGGTTGGAGACCTCGATGACCGGGCAGCCGAGCCGCCTGTGGATCTCGGCGGCGTAGTCGAGCTCGTCGTAGATCTCTGCCAGCTCCGCATAGCTGCCGCCGCCGCCCATCCCCCGGACGCGCGCGCCGCGGATGGCAGCGAGCGCCTCGGCGTCGATCGTCAGCCCGACCACCTTGGCGGGATCGACGTCCCAGAGCTCGTCCGGCGGCTCGATGCCCTTCACGATCGGCACGTTCGCCGTCTTGTAGCCGAGGTAGGCGAGGTACATGGAGAGCGGGGTCTTCGAGCTCCGCGAGACGCCGACGAGCACGACGTCCGCCTCGCGGAGGCGGTGCGCGCCGGCGCCGTCGTCGTAGCGCACGGCGAACTCGATCGCGGCGATGCGGCGGAAGTAGCTCGAGTCGAGAACCGTGCGGGCGCCCGGGCGGCGCGTCGCTGGCGAGCCGGAGACACGGGCGACCGACTCGATCGGATGCCCGAGGAGATCGCAGTAGTGGAGGCGGTAGCGCTTGCAGAGACCGCGCATGGCCTCCCGCAGCTCGGGCTCGACGAGCGTGAAGATGACGACGGCGCGCCTCCCGCGGGCACGCGCGGCCGCCAGGTGGGCGTCGTCGACCGACGAGATGCGCGGGTGCCGGACGATCTCGAACTCCTGCTCCGGGAACTGCGCCGTCACGGCCTCGGAGACGCGGGCGGCAGTTTCCCCGCTCGAGTCGGAGACGACGTGCAGCTCGACGGGGTCCGGCGTCGTCAACGCGGGATCTGGGAGAGGTCGCCGATCGCGCCGACGGCGTTCCGCACGTCGAGGAGGAGGCGGAGGCGGTTGGCCCTGACCGAGGCGTCCTCGGCCATGACGAGCACCTCGTCGAAGAAGCGACCGACCGGCTCGGCGAGCAGCGCGGCGGCGTCGATGGCGCCGGGGAAGTCGTGCTGGGCGATGGCGGCGTCGATGCGTGGAGAGGCCGTCGCGAGCGCCTCGATCAGCGCGAGCTCGGCCTCGTCCGTGGCCAGGGACGGCTTCAGGGCAGCCGCTGCGCCGTCCGCCTTGCCTGCGAGCCGGTTCGAGCGGTCGTAGGCGACGTAGGCGCGCTCGAATTCGTCCGACGAGACCTCGGCGGCCAGCGTCTCGGCGAGGCGCGCCACCGCTCCTAGCTCGGTGACGGCCCCCGCCCGCGCGGCGCGGACGAACTCGACCGGAACGTCCAGCAGGCCCTCGAGCCGCTCGAGGACGAAGTCGGTGACGTCTGCAGGGTCGTCCATTACGACTGCACCCTGCTCGACGAGGAGCGCCAGGTCGCGGGCGACGAGCCGCCCGACGTCGATCGCGAGCCCCCCTTCAACGGCGAGGCGGCAGAGGCCGATCGCAGCCCGCCGAAGACCGTGCGGGTCGCGGGAGCCGGTCGGGCGCTGCCCCAGCGCGAACGCTACGGTGAGGTTGTCGACCCGCTCCGCCGCGGCGAGGACCCGTCCCGGCTCCGTCTGCGGCAGCGGCCCATCGGCGGCATCCGGACGGTACTGCTCCTCGATCGCCGCGCAGACTGCCTCCGGAAAGCCGGCGAGGCGGGCGTACTCGGCACCGATGTGACCTTCGAGATCGGGGAACTCGCGCACGAGCTCGGCGGCCTGGTCGGCCTTGGCGAGACGCGCGGCCTCGCGGGAGGCCTCTCCACCGCCCAGCTCCCCCACGAGCTCGGTGAGACGCGCCGCCTTGTCGGCAAAGCTGCCCGCGCCGGCGACGAACGTGATGCTTGCGAGCGAGTCGACGAGCGCCTCGATGCCGCGGGCCACGTCCCGCTCGAACGTGAAGTGCGCATCCTCGAGGCGGCCCTCGAGCACCCGCTCGTTGCCGGTGACGACGGTCGCCGGATCTCCGCCGTTCGCGACGAAGGCGAAGCGGGCTCCTTCGAGGGGGAAGTACCGCTGGTGCGACTGCATCGCGACCTGGACGACCCGGGCCGGCAGCGCGAGGAACCGCTCGTCGAAGCGCCCCTCGAGCACGAGCGGGCTCTCGACGAGGTAGACGACCTCCTCGATCACGCCCGCGGGGTCGCTCCAACCGCCGATCCGGTCGAGGCCCTCGACGATGAGGCGCCGCCGCTCCTCGGCGTCCGGCTCTACGCCCGCGCGCCGCAGGACCTCCACGTACGCGTCGGCGCCGGGAACGTCCACCTCGCCGTGGGTGAAGCGGTGGCCGGACGACCGGCCGCCCGAGGGGACTCCGGCCACGGCCACGTCGACGTCGCGGTCGTCGACCTTCGCGCAGAGCCAGCGTACGGGGCGCGAGAAGCGGATGCCGCCCGTCTCCCAGACCATCGACTTGGAGAAGGAAAGGCCCTCGACGACCTCGGCGAGACGCTCGGGGAGCGTCTCCTCGAGCGCCCGGCCGGGCACGAGCACGCCGAGGAAGCCGTCACGAGCCTCGAGCTCCTCCACCGCGACGCCGTGCTTCCGCGCGAAGCCGGCGGCCGCCTTGTCGCGCAGGCGCTCGGGCGGCCCCTTCACCCACTGGTCGG
>DASTBX010000117.1:0-5533 GCA_035711645.1 Gaiellaceae bacterium | reverse complement strand
CTTCGAGGCGGGGCTGCAGATCTCGAAGCGGATCAACCACTCGTTCTACATCAGCCACTACACGGTAGGCCGCGACGCGACCGTCTCGTGGGGAGGGCCCGACCTCGTCTTCCGCAACGACCTCGAGAACGCGATCCTCGTCGACGTCACCTACACGGACCACGCGTTCACCGTCAGCTTCTACGGGACGAGGCAGGGTCGCCGGGTCGAGTCGTCCACGAGCGCGCGGACGAACTTCACGCAGCCGCGGCTCCAGTACGCAGTCGACCCGGGTGCTCCCCGGAACTCCGTCCGCACTGCCGCCGGGGGCGGCCCCGGCTTCGACGTGAACGTCCACCGCACGGTCTACGAGAAGGGGAAGGTCCTCCGCGAGGACGACTTCTTCACGCGCTACGTCCCGCAGAATCCAACGGCGATCTACGGCCCGGGCCGCACGCCGCCCGGCGACTTCTTCTACCTGCCGTCGAGCGGCTGAGCGGTTAGAGTCCCGCCGCGATGAACCCGCAGGCGGCGACCCTCCGGCTCGCGGTCTTCCCGCGCTCCGGGCTGTTGACGGACGTCTTGCTCGTCGTCGCCGGGGCCGGCCTCGTGGCGGTCGCCGCGCAGATCGAGATCATGCTCGGCTTCACGCCCGTCCCCATCTCGGGGCAGACTTTCGCCGTCCTTCTCGTCGGCGCCGCCTACGGGCCGTTGCTCGGCGCGTCCAGTCTCCTCCTCTACTTCTTCGTCGGCCTGGCCGGCGCGCCGGTCTACTCCGGAGGCGACGGCGGCTGGGAGATCGTCAAGGGCGCGACGGGCGGCTACCTCGTCGGCTTCATCGCGGCCGCGTTGGTGACCGGCTGGCTCGCGCAGCGCCGGTGGGACCGCCGCTTCAACTCTGCGGTGGCCGCCATGCTCACGGGCAGCGTCGTCGTCTACGCCTTCGGCCTCCCCTGGCTCGCGCGCGAGATCGGCGCGGGCGTCGAGGGGACGCTCGAGGCCGGTCTCTACCCCTTCGTGGTCGGCGACCTCCTGAAGCTCTACCTCGCCGGCGCCCTGCTCCCGGGCGCCTGGAAGCTCGTCGAGCGCCTGCGCGGCTAGCCCCGTTTTCGCCTCGGAAGCGCCGGGTACGCGTCACCGGCACACGACGAAACAGGAGGCGATATGGCAAGCGTCACAGAGTCCATCGACGTCAACGTGCCCGTCACGACGGCGTACAACCAGTGGACGCAGTTCGAGGAGTTCCCCCGCTTCATGGAGGGCGTCAAGTCCGTCTCGCAGCTGGACGACACGCATCTCCGCTGGACCGCGGAGGTCGGCGGCAAGGAGCACCACTGGACGGCCGAGGTCACCGAGCAGCTTCCCGACGAGCGCGTCGCCTGGAAGGCGATCGAGGGTCAAGGGAACGCGGGCGTCGTGACGTTCCACCGGCTCGGAGACAACGAGAGCCGGGTCACGGTGCAGCTCGACCACGAGACCGAGGGCATGATCGAGGCGCTCGGCAGCGCGCTCGGCGCCGACTCGCGACGGGTCAAGGGCGACCTGGAGCGCTTCAAGGAGCTCATCGAGAGCCGCGGCGTCGAGAGCGGCGCCTGGCGCGGCGAGGTCGAGCAGGGGCAGCGCCTCCGCTAGGACCCGCTTCTCGGGCGGGGCGGGTGGCTCACGGGACGGCGCCCGTCCCGCCGCGTTCCTACTGGGCGTCCGCCTTGGCCGGCTCGGCCGGCGACTCGGCACAGCGGTCGCGGTAGCACGAGACCACGGCCCGGACGGCGTCCCCCGGGTCGTCCGTGACGTGCAGGAGCCGCTCGTCCTCCGGCGACACCATCCCCTCGGCGAGGAGCTGGTCGCGGATCCAGTCCGTCAGCCCGCGCCAGTAGTCGGAGTCGAAGAGGACGACCGGGAAGTTGAGGATCTTCCCCGTCTGGATGAGCGTGAGCGCCTCGAAGAGCTCGTCGAGCGTCCCGAAGCCGCCCGGGAAGATGACGAACCCCTCGGCCGCCTTCACGAACATCGTCTTGCGGACGTAGAAGTGCCTGAACGTGAGCCCGATGTCGAGGTAGGGGTTCGAGTGCTGCTCGTGGGGGAGGACGATGTTGAACCCGACCGAGAGCCCGTTTCCCTCCTTGGCGCCCCGGTTCGCAGCTTCCATCACGCCCGGCCCGCCGCCCGTGACGACGACGAAGCCCGCCGCGGCGAAGCGGCGGCCCACTTCGCGGGCCTGGACGTAGGCCGGGTGGTCCTCTCCGACGCGAGCCGAGCCGAAGATGGAGACGGCGGGCGTGGGCAGGTCGGCGACCGCGTCGAAGCCCTCGAAGAACTCGTCGGCGATGCGGCCGACGTGGAGCCGCTGGGCGCCGTCCTCGCTGTCGAGAATCCGTCTGTCGTCCATCGTGCCTGTCTCTACCCGCCGCGGGGGGCCTAGAACGTGCGCTCGAGGTGCGTCGCGCTCATGGCGAGCGCCAGCACGGCGATCAGGCCCACGTACGTGACACCGACGACCGCGCGCTGCCACGGCGCGATCGCGTAGTACTCGCGCGCTCCCGGCTCGTCCCGCTCCCGCCAGCGGCGCCAGACCTCGAGCCCGCCGATGACGAGGACGAGGATGAGGATCGGGTTCGGATAGAGCAGGGTGAGGCCGAGCAGGAGGGCCAGCCCGACGGCCCACAGCGCGGGGTGGAGGGCGGCGGCGGCCCGGCCGCCGTCGAGCGGCGAGACCGGGAGCAGGTTGAAGAGGTTGAGGAAGAACCCGGTGAAGGCCAGGGCGACGAGGAGGTCGGAGTCGAGCGCCGCGCCGGCCGCCCAGACGGCGAGGGCGCCGAGGCTGCCGAGGACGGGCCCGGCGAGGGCGACCTGCGCCTCGCGCCAGACGTCGTTCGGCAGCTGCTTCATCCCGACCACGGCGCCCAGGAAGGGGATGAAGAGGGGCGCCGTCGCCGGCACGCCCTGCCTCCGCAGCTCGAGCACGTGGCCGAGCTCGTGCACGAAGAGCAGGAGCACGAAACCGACGGCGAACCGCCAGCCCCAGATCCAGGCGTAGGCGCCGATCGAGACGAGCATCGACGCCGAGGTCGCGAAGATCTTCAGCTTGAAGACGGCGAGGATCGCCGCCTTGAACTTGAAGATCAGGAAGCCGAGCCCGGCGATCGGGGCCCAGAGCTTCGTCGCCACCTCGCGCACGCGGCTCCGGGGGTGGATCGGCTCGTAGTCGCGGTACGCGAAGGGCTCGCCCTCCTCGACGGGATCGAGCTCGTACCTGGGGCTCTCGGGCTCGTGTTGGGGCGTGATGCTGCTCACCGTCTCATCGTAGCCGTGCCGTCGTCCGAAACTACGATCGGCGGGGCAAAGCCGCGGCCGCTGCGCTTCCCTCGGCGAGACCGGAAGGATCGCCGCCGTCGCTCCCGTTAGCCCCAGGCGGACAAGCGCTACGTCCCGGCGGATCGTGCGCGGCTCAGGAGCCGCGCCCGATCCACTCCTCGCCGCCCTCGTAGACCTCCTTCTTCCAGAGCGGCACCTCGACCTTCAGCGTGTCGATCGCTTCCTTGCACGCCGCCAGTGCATGGTCGCGGTGCGGGGCGGAGACGGCGACGACGACGCTCGTCTCGCCGATCCCGACCCGGCCCACACGGTGGGCGATCGCCACGCGGCAGAGCTCGTAGCGCTCGAGCAGGCGCTGGGCGATCTCCTCCATGACGGACTCGGCCATGCCTTCGTAGGCCTCGTACTCGAGGTGGAGGACGGTTCGGCCCCGCGAGTGGACTCGAGTCGTCCCGAGGAAGAGGCCGACGGCGCCCGCCCGCTCGTCGGTCACCTCTCCGATCACCGCCGGGACGTCCAGCCGCTCCGCGGAGAGACGAAAAGCCCCGCCCGAGACCGGCGGGATGAGGGCGACCTCGTCGCCGTCGGCCAGGCCGTGCTCGCGGCCGGCGTAGCGCTTGTTCACCGCGTAGAGGAGACCGTCCGGCTCGTCGCCGAGGTCGAGCCGCGCCCAGAGGTCGCCGACCCGAGCGTCCGCGTCGAGCTCGAGCTCTCGTGTGCCCGCGCCGGCGCGCTCGCGGAGCCCGGCGAAGAGCTTGACGGTGACGCGCACGAACCGAGACTAGCCCTGCGGGTCGGGGACGCGCGCCGCCTTCCGCTCGCAGGCGTCCTCTTCCGGCGGGGCCCCGGTGATGCGCTCCAGCGTCTTCAGGAGGAAGGGCTCGGAGAACCCGGCTGCGAAGGCGAGGACGGCGGCCGCGGCCCACTCCTCGCCGCCCGCCACCTCCACGAGGCCGCTCTCGAGCACGAGCCAGAGGAAGAGCCCGGCGACTGCGCCCAGCGGGATCTGGAGCGGGAACGTGTACCAGAACGTCCGCAGGTCGCCGAGGCGCGGGAGGGCGTCACGGAGCTTGAACACGGCCGCGAGCGTCGCGCCGACGGCCCCGGCGACGGCGACGAGGAGCCCCTCGCGCCAGCTGGCGTCGTCGCCGACCCAGCCGGCGAGGAGGATGAGCGCGACGACGAGCGCGCCGAGCGTGGGGGCGAGCCAGAGGAGCCGCCTCGCCTTCGTCGTCGAGCGGGCCCGCCTCAAGGCGTAGACGGAGTGCCGGGCGCGAAGGAGCATGGAGAGCCGCCGCCTCCCGCTCGTCAGGTCGACCTCCCGCCCGGCCGCGAACGCCTGCGACGTCTCGAGCCGGTCGGAGAAGAGCGTGCTCCACGTGGGGATGTCGCCGCCGCCCTCGGCCGCGTCGCGCGCGTACTCGACCTCGAGCAGGGCGCAGACGAGCTTCGCGTCGCCGGCCTCGACGAGGAGCTGGTCGACACTCTCGAGCAGGAGGCCGAGGGAGTCCGCCTTGTACGCGTCGGCCCTTTCCTCGGAGAGCAGCAGGTCGACGAGGGCATCCTCGTGCCTCTTCTCGAGCGCCTGCTCGCGTCTGAGCCGCTGGACGTCCCGGACGGCGGTCTGCATGCGGTCGAGGTTCTTGCGCAGCTCGGGGTCGCGCAGGAACCCCCGGCCGCGCCGGGCCGTCGGCTCCGAGAGGAGCTCCAGGATGTCGCGGGCGCGCGTCTCGAGGCGTTCGTCCAGGTCGTCGCCGGCCATGCCGCGGACTATCGCAACGAACGGCGCACGGCTCAATGCCGGCGACCCGCATACCATGGATGGATGGCCACGACCGAGGATCGGCGCGAGACGGACTCTGGCATCGAGGTCAAGCCCGTGTACACGCAGGAGGACGCCGCCGGCGCGCCGCTCGAGCTACCGGGAGCGTTCCCCTTCACGCGCGGCCCGTATCCGGACATGTACCGCGGCCGGCCGTGGACGATCAGGCAGTACGCCGGCTTCGCGTCGGCCGAGGAAACGAACAGTCGCTTCCGCTACCTGCTCGAGCGGGGCCAGACGGGCCTGTCGGTCGCGTTCGACCTTCCGACCCAGCTCGGCTACGACTCGGACGATCCCCGGGCGGCCGGCGAGGTGGGGCGAACGGGAGTGGCCATCGACTCGCTGACGGACATGGAGCTGCTCTTCGACGGGATCCCGCTGAGCGAGGTCTCGACGTCGATGACGATCAACGCGCCC
>DASTBX010000116.1:0-6012 GCA_035711645.1 Gaiellaceae bacterium | reverse complement strand
TCGTCGTCGACTACCCCGGCATCGCGGTGCGGGTCGTCTAGCCCGGGCGGCTCCGGCTACGACGCGGACCTGACGACCCCGACCAGGTGGCGCTCCGGGTCGGTGAAGTGGCCCAGCTCGACGCCCTCCATGATCGTCTCGGGGCCCATCACGCGCGTCCCGCCGAGGCTCTCGGCCTTCGCGAGCGCGGCCTCCACGTCGGGCACCTCCACGTAGAAGGTGACGTAACCGCCCTATCCCTCGACCGGCTGACCCATGCTCTCTCCTCCGCGCCTATCCGCGGCGACGCTAGACGACCCCTGGAAGCCAGGCGCGCACCGCGGCCGCGACTGCGTCGAGGTCCGTCTTCAGACCGTGGTCGCCGGGGACCTGCACGACCGTGCGGCTCGGTGCGGCAGGCGGTATGCCGAAACGGTCGCGCTCCCCCTGCACGACCAGCACCGGGACCGACACCGCGTCCAGCTCGGGCAGGCGGCTCGCCGGCCCGGACGTCGAGCGGCGGGGAGGTTGCAGCGGGAACGCGAGGCAGACGACGCCGGCGGCGCCGGTCTCCTGCGCCGTGCGGCAGGCCACCCGCGCGCCCAGCGACCGGCCGCCGACGACGAGCGGCAGTCCGCTCAGCTCGCCCGCGAGCAGGTGCTCGACGACGGTGATCCAGGCGGCGTCGAGCTGGCGCGCCGGAGCCGGGGAGCGCCGGCCCGCGACGCGGTACGGCTGCTCGACGAGCGCGACGGTGACGCCCTCGGCGCGGGCGGCGTCCCGCGTCGCCACGAGGTCCGGGGCTTCCACGCCGCCGGCTGCGCCGTGACCCAGGACGAGCGCCGCCCGAGGCTCGTCCACGCGGTGCAGGTGGGCTACCGCCCGCCCATGGGGCGTCTCCACGGGGAGCACTACGCGGGAATCGTGTGCGGGAGCCCGAAGCGCGGGAAGACCTCGGGCGTCCTGAAGGCCGTGATCTCCGAGATGCGCACCCCGTCGAGGGCGAGCACGTCGAGCGCGAGCGCGACGTAGCGCCGTCCGTCGGGATCGCGCTGGTAGACGCCGAGCGCAGGCTGGCCGTTCGCCCGCGTGGGCAGGTACCGGAGGCGCGGCGGCGGCCCGCCGGGCATGAGCCACGAGTCGCCGATCGCGTCACGGCCGCGGTACCAGCCCGTGTACGGGGGCATCGTGAACGTCGCGTCCTCGGCGACCGTGGCGAGGATCGCTTCCACGTCGCCGCGCTCGAAGGCATCGACGAAGCTCTCGACGAGGTCGCGGACGCGCTCGTCGCCGAGCGTCCGCAGCGTGGCCTGCTGGCTGCGGGCGGGCAGGCGCTCGTCGACGGTCTTGCGAGCGCGCTGCAGGGCGCTGTTCACCGACGCCGTGGTCGTGTCGAGCGACTCGGCGACCTCCCGGGCGGAGAAGCCCAGCACCTCGCGGAGCACGAGGACGGCGCGCTGGCGCGCGGGCAGGTGCTGGAGCGCCGCGATGAAGGCGAGCTCGACGGCCTCGCGCTGTTCGTAGCGGGCCTCGGGCGCGGCGTAGCCGCCCTCCAGGCCCACCTCCTCGTCCGGGTACGGCTCCACCCAGAGCGGCTGCGCGTGCGGCTCCCTGAGCTCCTCGCCGGGGTCGGCCGGCGGCCCGTAGTCGACCGGGAGCACTCGCCGGGGCCGGCGGGCGGCCGCGTCGAGGCAGGCGTTCGTGGCGATCGTGTAGAGCCAGCTTCGGAGCGAGCCCCGCCGCTGGAGGCTCCCCAGGCCGCGCCAGGCCCGGAGCAGCGCGTCCTGGAGGGCGTCCTCCGCGTCGTGCACCGAGCCGAGCATCCGGTAGCAGTGGGCGTGGAGTGCTCTCCGGTGTGGCTCCACGAGGACGCGGAAGGCGTCCTCGTCGCCGCCGCGGGCCGCGTCGAGCAGCTCGCGCTCCTGCATCGCCGAGGTCGTGAACGTCGGATTCATCCCTACGAGGTTAGACCGCCGGCCCGGGTGAGATTCATCGCCTCGATGAGTTCGCGCGCCGGCGACGGTCCAAGTAGACAGGATGGCGCCTGCCTTCCCGAACCCCGTGGTCCACCTCGAGCTGCACACGTGCAACCTGCCGCGCGCGTGCGCCTTCTACACGCGACTCTTCGGCTGGCGGGCCGAGCGCGTGACCGCGGGCTCGCGCTCCTACCTGGCGCTCGAGCTCGGCGACGGGATCGAAGGCGGCGTGGTCGAGCGCGACATGGAGCGTGCCCTCTGGCTGCCGTACGTCGAGGTCCCCGACATCGAGGATTCCGCCGAGCGGGCCCGGGAGCTCGGGGGGTCGGTGCTCCTCGAGCCGAGAGAGGGGCCGGCTGGGTGGCGCAGCATCGTCGGGGCGCCCGCCGCCGCCGAGATCGCCCTGTGGCAGCCCAAGCGCGCGACCCGCCGCGGCCCGCGCCGTTGACTCCGACTAGAGTCGGGCCGTGGCCAGCGTCTCGGCGGAGGAGCTGAGCGGGCTCGTCCCGTGCCCGCTCGACCAGGTGCGCCGGCTCGAGCGCCTCGGCCTCCTCGCATCCGGTGAGGACGGGCGCTTCCCGCTCGCGGCAGTCCACGTCGTCCGCCTCATGGAAGCTTTCGAGGAGGCGGGGATCTCCGTCGACGACGTCGCCCGCGGCGTCGCGGCCGGGGAGCTCTCCTTCCCGCTGGGGCTCTTCCTCCCGGAGCCCGTCGGCACGCCGGAGACGTACGAGGCGCTTGCCGAACGGCTCGGACGGCCGCCGGACCTCCTGCGGCGGCTGAGCGGCGAGCTGGGGTTGCCGCCGGCCGTGGACGACCGCCTCAGGGAAGAGGACGCGGAGATGCTCTCGCTCCTCGTCGCCCGGCTCGATCTCGCGACCGAGGACGAGCTCTCGCGCTTCGCGCGGCTCTACGGCGGGAGCGTCCAGCGGCTCGTCTCGTCCGGGCTCCAGTTCTTCGACCAGGCGGTCCGGCAGCGGGTCGCAGGCTACGAGCTCCCGAACGAGGAGAAGGACCGGCTCGTCTACGAGCGTGCCGCCGGGTTCACCGAGCTCGTCTCCCGCCTCGTCCCCTGGCTTCAGCGCCGCCATCGCGAGCACTCGGTCCTCGATTACATCGTCGGCGTCACGGAAGGGTTCATGGAGGAGCGCGGAATCACGCCGCGGCAGCCGCGGCAGCCGCCCGCGATCGCGTTCCTCGACCTCGCCGGCTACTCGACTCTCGCCGAGGAGCGCGGCGACGAGGCCGCGGCCGAGCTGGCGGCCGGGCTTGCGAGCGTCGTGCAGGAGGCCGCGCGTACGCAGGGCTGCCGGCCGGTCAAGTGGCTCGGCGACGGCGTCATGTTCCACTTCGCCGACTCGGGGAGGGCGATCGAGAGCGCCCTCGACCTCGTCGAGAAGACCGAGCAGGCCATCTCCGTGCCGGCCCGGATCGGCATCAACGCGGGCGCCGTAGTCGCCCAGGAGGGCGACTACTTCGGGCGAACCGTGAACATCGCGGCGCGGATCGCCGACTACGCCAGGCCGCGTGAGGTCCTCGTCAGCGAGGACGCGAAGCGGAGCGCCGTCGTCGAGGCCGTCGAGTTCGAGCTGATCGGCGACGTGCCGCTCAAGGGCGTCTCGACCTCCGTCCGGCTCCACAAGGCGAGCCGAGCCGAAGGCTGAGCTTCGGGGCCGATGAGTTTTCCGGCCCGCACCTGTCTCACTGGTTGATGGGCGGCACCCGGCAGCTCAGCTCGCGTCGGACGGAGGCCGGCGCCGCCGTCGCCGCGGCGCGGGCGGGGGACGAGGCGGCGTTCGGCGCGCTCGCCGAGCGCTACCGGCGGGAGCTGCACGTGCACTGCTACCGCATGCTGGGCTCGTTCGAAGACGCGGAGGACATCGTGCAGGAGACCTTCCTTCGTGCCTGGAGGAAGCGCGCCTCCTTCCTGGGCCGGTCCTCGTTCAGGGCGTGGCTCTACCGGATCGCGACGAACGCCTGCCTCGACGCGCTCGAGCGCCGGCCGCGCACGGCGTTCTCGCACGGCGCCGTGCCGGTCGCCGAGGTCCCGTGGCTGCAGCCCTACCCCGACGAGCTCCTGGAGGAGACCGCGTCGGACGCGGCCGGGCCCGAGGCGGAGGTGGTGGCCAAGGAGACGATGGAGCTGGCCTTCATCGCCGCGATCCAGCACCTTCCGCCACGGCAGCGCGCCGTTCTCGTCGCCAGGGACGTGCTCGGCTGGTCGGCCGCCGAGAGCGCCTCGCTCCTCGAGGTGAGTGTCGCTGCGGCGAACAGCGCCTTGCAACGCGCGCGGGCGACGCTCGGGGAGCGCCTGCCGCGTCGGCGGCTCGAGTGGTCGCCCGAATCGGAGCCTAGCGACGAGGAGAGGCTGCTCCTCGAGCGCTACGTGGACGCCAGCGAGCGCAACGACGCCGCCGCCATGGTCGCGCTGCTCCGGGAGGACGCCCTCTTCGCGATGCCGCCCTCGTGGCAGTGGTGGCGCGGGCGCGAGGCGGTCGTCGCCTCGTGGGTGCGCGGCGGGTTCGGGTCGGACTCCTGGGGGCGTCTGCGACTGGTGCCGACCCGGGCGAACGGCGGGCCTGCCTTCGCGAACTACCGGCGCCGGCCGGGCGAGCGCCCGTACCGGGCCATGGCGCTCGACGTGCTCCGCATCGAGGAGGGGCTCGTCGCCGAGGTCGTCACGTTCGGGCCCGAGGTCTTCCCGGCCTTCGGCCTCCCGCCGGCGTTGCTCAGTTGACGAGCTTCCGCGTCATGGCGCGGATCGCGATCCGCCACATGACGAACGCGAAGACGAGAAGCGCGCCGACGCGGAGGAGGTCCGACCAGCGGCCGGTGCCGAAGGCGGCGTGGCGGACCAGCTCGACCGTATGGTGAAGCGGGTTCAGATTGGCCAGCCACTGGAGCCACTCCGGAAGCTGATCGAGCGGGAAGAAGGTGCCCGCCACGAGGAAGAGCGGCGTCAGGACGGCGCTCACGACGTAGTTGAAGTTCTCGAACGACTTGGCGAAACCAGCAATCGAGATCCCGAAGCCTGCCCACCCGAGGCCGGAGATCCACGCGATCAGCGGGACGAGGAGCATGCTCCACTGGGGCTCAAGCCCGAAGAACATCGCGACGACCATCGGTACACAGCCGTAGACGCCTGCCCGAGTGGCGATCCACACCGCCTCTGCTGTGACCAGCTCTTCGGTGTCCACGGGAGCCGCCAGGATGGCGTCATACGTGCGCTGGAACTGGTATTTGACGAACGTCCCGAACATGGCGGGGAACGCGCTCGAGAAGAGGACCGCCGTCGCCACCGTCCCCGTCCCGACGAAGTCGACGTAGTCGTAGCCGGCCACCTCGCTCACGAGCGAGCCGAAGCCGAACCCGAAGGCGAGCAGGTAGATGGTCGGCTCGACCGTCGAGGAGAAGGTCGACGAGCGCCAGTAGGACGAGAAGTTGACGACCTCGCGCACGAGCACGCCCGTGAGCGCCGGTCGCTCCAGCCGGCCCAGCCGCCGGGCCCGCGGCGCCGCGACCTCGGCCACTAGGCGATCTCCTCGCCTGTCAGGAGGACGAAGACGTCCTCGAGGTTCGCCGGCCGCCGCTCGCCCTCGAAGGTGTGCCCGTTCGCGCCGTCGAGCCCGAGGATCGAGACGCTCGTCCCCGTGCGCCTCGTCCGCAGCCCGGCGGCGCCGGCCTCCACCTCCACCTCGACGAGGCGCGCGGGCGGCCCGTAGACCTCGAGCGCCTCGCGCCCGGCGTGCTCGGCGACGAGCCGGGCCGGCGGCCCGGCCGCAACCGCGCTGCCGTGCGACATGATCAGCACGGTGTCGGCCAGGCGCTGCGCCTCCTCGATGTAGTGCGTCGACATGAGGATGGTCGCGCCTTCGGAGCGCAGGCCGTCGATCAGCGCCCACAGCTCCTGCCGGACCTGAGGGTCGAGGCCGACCGTGGGCTCGTCGAGGAGCACGAGACGCGGACGGTGCACGAGCGCGCGGGCGATCAGCAGGCGCCGCCGCATGCCGCCCGAGAGCTTGTCGACCCGGGAGTCGCGGCGGTGGACGAGATTCGC